>JAKBGO010000015.1 GCA_021833065.1 bacterium | reverse complement strand
TCCGAAACCTGCCATGACATCTCCGCCATTTACATTAATGTAGGGTTTGGTGTAGACATTTTGAGTCTGATAAGGACCGTAGGTAGTAGAGGTCGAACTTGTTACACTGAAAGTTCCATAAGCAGATGTTTCCGTCAAGCTTCCGGTTTGGTAATTAATACTCCCATTAAACACGGCATAGTCGCCCGCCACAAAATCACTGGTATTGTCATCATCTGTAGTAATCGAACAGCTCAGCGAGGCATTCTGTTGATTAGAGTTTCCTATTCCAGGACCTATGAAGTTTGGAAGTGTTTGACTCGGATTGCATATATTACCTAAATAAGAAGTAGACATTGATGCAAATTGATGATATTTGTCGGATGGTCCATTAACGTTTACTCCGGATAATTGAGTATCTTGCCTGAAACCATCGCCAGGTGTAGGATCGCCCGGAGGAATGTCGAAATAATACTGAAGAGGCATCAATAAGTTTGCTGTGTTTGGGTATTCATAGTTGACGGCACCATTTAGTTCGAGCGATGCCGAAGCCCCAGAAATAGGTTGCAGGGTAAAAATCCTACCGTAGCAAGGTGTCATTTGTTGGCCAAGCGTAGATGTTGGCTGATTAATGGTTTGAGTTGATCCAGCAGACCAGGAATATTCTGTTGTAGCCGTATATGTACAGGTCGTACCACTCAAACTACCACCATAAGGACAACTATACCAGGGTGGTTGATATGCCTGTGGACCACTACAGCTACCGGTTACAGGATCTGTTGTATAAGGATAGGGACAATAATAATAACCGTTGTTATATGTGGCTCCATACGAACAACTAGTTCCGGACAGACTTCCAACTGTCGAACAATAAGTCGAAACATAAGTAGGCGTCCAAATAGTCTGTTGATATATATTATTGTAATTAACTTGGGGTTGGTTAAAGTCATAGGGGTAAGCTAAGACATACGGAAGATAATTCAAAGTTATACTCCCTGATGCAGTAGATGCCGTTTGAGGGGACCCGTCGCTTTCCGAAACCTTTGTGGGCAGAACCGATGTTCCTCCTATGCTAGCATCTTGGAGACTGGTTTCTTTTACCCCCTGAGGAGTGTACTGGTAATATAGACCCGGATATGGAGAGGTTGCAGATTGGGTAGTGGTATATGATTGAGCCTGTGTATAGTTCGGACCTGTATAGGGCATTGGAGCTACTATGCTTGAATAATTAGGAAATCCTGGACAAGAAGTTGCTACAGGGCAAGTATTGGTTTGAGTACAGGAAGTCGGTGATGGCTGTACCGTAATTTTAATTGTGGCACTGGATTGATGCACGTCACACTTATATGTACCTGGATTGATTGTATTAGTGGTAAAAGTACTGGGCCATGGACTCGTAAGAACTATAGATTGAGCTGAATCCCACGGATTTTGAACGCAATAGCCATTTGTACCGCTATATCCAAAATAATTCACCGCAACATAGTAGTAATCTAATTGGTAGGTATACGTTATTGGTTTTGAGGTTGTATTAACAAAATCTGTACTGGTGGGTGTATATGTAAAATCCTGATAGGCCATTTGATATTTATTCCAGTTATCGCTTGTCATATCTACAGTTAATCTTGTATTTGTACCCACGCCCGAGATAGTGCCTTTAAGGGTTGGTGCACCAGCAGTAATTGGTGTTATTGTCGGTTTTCCCTGCATTATAAGCAAACCGGTTTTTGTGAATCCAGATTGATACGCCGGAGCAACATTGTCATTTGACGAAGTCACAATTCCAGGATAAATATAACCGTACTGTGCGTGGAGATGACACACTAGATAACCAAGGTCTATTTTCATCGGAATAGGTGAAGTAGATCCGGCAGCCAAACTTACTGTATCACTAGTAAATCCATTGATTGAGACCCAGCCATGAACTGCAGGGTCGAGTGCGGGACAGGCACCGCTACTTAGGTTATCATAATCATGAAAATACGTGGAAGTCAGAGTTGAATATCTTGAAGTTACATTATAAGCTCCAGAGATCTGAGTTGATGCCATAACTGACTTAGCAGAAAATATGAATAGTAAAAATAAAATCGCTAACAACGGAAATATTTTTGTTGCAAAATACAGTATTCTAATGCTTTTGTTTTTATACATCATATCGAATAGTAACCACTAGTAATATAACATAAAATTTCGATTAAATAACCGAAAAAAATTTAAGTTTAGTCGTTAATTATAATAAGATTTTACTCAAAAAAAATAATCCTATTAATGAACAAACAATTTAAATGTTAAAATTATGTTAACATATGCTTAAAATTGGTATTGTCGGATTACCGAATGTTGGTAAATCAAGTCTATTTAATTCATTAACTAAAAATGACATTTTAGTCGCTAACTACCCTTTTGCTACTATTGAACCTAATACCGGAATAGTTTCAGTACCAGATAACAGACTACAAAAACTTAAAGAATTTTATGATTCGGAAAAGATAGTACCTGCAGTTGTCGAATTTTTCGATATTGCCGGATTAGTCCAAGGTGCTTCCAGAGGTGAAGGATTGGGTAATAAATTCTTAAGTCATATTAGAGAAACTAACCTGATAGTTCATGTCGTAAGAGCATTTAATGACAATAACGTCACACATGTAATGAATGATGTAAATCCCAAAAGAGATATTAATGTAATTAATACAGAACTTGTTTTAGCTGACTTAGAGTCTTTAACGAAACAGCTTGTTAAATTGGAAAAAGAGGTTAAATCAAATCCTAAGGAAAAGGAATTTCTTGAATACTGCTTCTATCTTAAAGAAGTTCTAGAAAACAACCAACCGATTTGGACTGTAAAAGAATTAGATGAAAAGTTTTTAAAAAGACTGTCTTTACTAACATCAAAACCGATAATTTATGTTTTTAACATTGATGAGGCAGATTTAAATAATGAGGGGTTGAAATCAGAACTTAAAAAAATAGTAGAACCCTCTGAATCGTTGTTTCTATCTGCTAAATTAGAGAATGAATTAAAAAATTTATCTGAAGAAGAACAAATAGATTTATTATCATTATACGGACAAAATGAATCTGGACTTAACAGACTAATAGTTAAAGCCTACGATTATCTTAATCTTCAAAGTTTCCTCACTGCAGGAAAAAAAGAAATTCGTGCCTGGACTATTAAAAAAGGAATCACTGCTCCAGAAGCTGCCGGAGAAATTCACGGCGACATACAAAGGGGTTTCATAGCCGCCGAAATAATATCCTTTCCGGAACTTATGAAGTTCGACTCATACCAGGATGCAAAAAAAGCAGGAAAAGTTCGTCTAGAAGGAAAAACTTACATAATGCAAGAAGATGACATTGTCGACTTTAAGTTCAATGTCTAAGTTAAAATATGGTTTTGATTGGAAAGAATAATTTTACCTATAAAATAGGAGGCTTTGATTTTTTGTTGCTTGTCTAATATTATGTTCGATCTAGATTGAATAAAATTTTTAGCATGAAGTATTTCTCTCTTAGCCATGTCTATTAATTGCTGGTTGGGCTGCCAGGTTTTTGGGCTGTATTGTTCATCTATTTGTTCAATATTCACACTATTATTTTGGATTTGATCATTTAACTTATCTAGCTTTAAGTCCTGTGTTTGCAAGTAAGTAGATAATCTCTCGTTAATCCCTTCTAGGTGTTTGCTTTGTTGGTCTATCTGGATTGTTTCGTTCTTCTTTGATTCCGTTATGAAGACTTGGATGAAGTTGACTAATTTTCTGAGTCTAATTTTGTTGAAGCTACTAAAACTGAGATTCTTCAAACCAGAGTTAATATTTAAGTAAGCGGCGAATAGCCTGTAGCTATAATCAATCTGATTAATTTTATCAAAACGCATGTCTTCAATTGTTAAAAACTGGAGAACTTTTTTATCAATTAGGAGCAGTCTTTCATTAGTTACGACTAGAAAAGCTCCTCCTCCTTCATAATTACCACTAACGCATTCAACTATTTCTTCTGAGGGCATCAATATATTGGCAAGCTCATTGATTTCGGGATTAACCCAAAAATGTCGCTTATATCCTATATTATCGAGTTGCTGATTTACATATTCAATGCTTACCATAAACCCTCCTGTACATTTAAATTATAGGTCCAAAACTTAATCCAAGCTGTAGTTTTAATCACTAATCTTAGTTGCTTTTTATCACAATATCCTAGACATTTATTTTTATCTAAATCATAATGTAGTTATGGTATCGACCAACACACAAAAGGCCGAACTGGTGGAGGTCTTTAAGACTGTTGGTAAAAAACAAACATGGCAGAAAAATGATTACATTATTGGACCCAATCAACAACCTACTGGAGTTTTCTATATCGATGAGGGCTTAGTTAAGGCTTACGATTTAACTAAATATAATGAAGAGAACCTACTGATAATCAGAAAATCAAATGAAATATTCCCGCTAATCTGGGCAATTACCGGTGAAGAAAGAAGTGTAATTTATCAGGCTCTGGAGAAAACCGTCACCTGGAAAATTGATAGAATCGAACTACTTGGCATAATAGATAATCGTCAGTCTCTGATGTCTCCAATACTCGATATGACCGTAGAGATGTATAGGCTGCACAGTGAGAGAATTTTAAATCTCGAATACCGAACAGTCAGAGAAAGAATAATATCTTTTTTATTCACGATGTCCCGGCGTTTCGGGGTTGACACTAAAGACGGGATTAGGATAGATTTACCCTTAAGACATCAGGATATTGCCAGCTCGGTAAACTCCTCCAGAGAGACGACATCAAGAGAAATCGGATCGTTGACGAAAAAAGGCCTTATCGAACATAAGAGATCTTACATTTTATTAAAAAACCCTGAGGATTTACATAAGTACATTAATTAGTACTATTTCCAATTCAAAATTATATTCTGAATTATCGAATTAATTCTCTTTTGTGACGGTACTTTGTTCTGATCGAAGTATCTATTTAAGTCTGAATCAAAATCATCGCTTACCCATAAGCAAAAAATTTTATCAGCCATTACATGTATCCAGTCCACTGCTTTAACGTCTGAAATCGGTGTTGCAACTATTAAACTACTTATTTTAATAGGTTTTAAATATTCATAGGCCATATCGAGCAAAGTAGTTCCTTTAATACTATCGCTAACAAGTATGACATTGCGATGCTCTAGCATAGATTTATTAGTTAGCTCCACTCGGCCGGTATCGGATGTCATTTCCCTGATTTTAGTGATTTTTTCTTCTTCAATCACGCCACGAAATTCATCTATCATTTCTCTAGAATCGGTAGCAGAAACATCGCTGTTAACCACAAAATTTCCGTTAAAGGCAATACTGCCCACGGAAATCGGCTCTCTGGGAAGAAATATTTCTTTGATGGGCAGCATTAAAATTGCACAGTGAATCTGTTGAGCAATTTGAGCTCCAACTACCACACCACCTGAATTCAAAGCCAAAACTACGCAATCTTCGTACCTGTAAATAGGCTCGATTTGTTTAGCCAAAAGCCGACCGGCATGTATTCTGCTTGAAAAATGCATATGCTAATATTTTAACCGAAATACCGATAAAAAATATTAGATTTTTTTCATTAGATAAAACTTTTCGAGATTTCCTTTTTTGCCCGGAACACCGGAATCAATTTTGGCCATTATTTTAAAATGCGTTTTCATAAATTCTTCAAGGTATTTAAATATTTGACGTCGCAACTGGTTATTCTTAACCACTCCGCTGTCTGTTAAATTATTTTTTGAGGTTTCAAATTGTGGTTTGGCCATCAAACAGATCAGGGTATCTTTTTGAGACAGTTTATAAATAGCCTCGGCAATGTTTTTAAAAGAAATGAACGACACATCAATAAGTATGATGTCTAGCTTTTGTTCAGTTTTGAAATCACGAATATCAGTTTTTTCATGAAGTTCAATTATTGAGTTTCCATGAAGGCTTCGATCAAGTTGGTTTGTTCCAACATCTACTGCAATTATTTTTTTCGCGCCGTTTTTAATGGCAAAATCAGAAAAACCGCCGGTGCTACTTCCAACATCTAATACAACCTTGTCTTTGAAATTAATTTTAAAAAATCTATTGGCGGATTCTAATTTTAGGGCAGCTCTGCTAACATACTGAATATCATGACTAAGCTCAACCGATGATAATTCAGAAACCATATAGCTTGGTTTTTTGACTACTTTGTCATCAGCCTTAACATGGCCTAATTTTATATAAGAAAGTGCTTGGGAACGTGAACGAACCAACCCTATGTCGACAAGATATTGATCAAGTCTAATCTTAGACATGTTAACAAATCCCTAGATCTTGACTCTTTCCCGATATAAATAGCTTGTCGTATCGACTGAAATTATATCACCTGTTTTTATAAATATCGGCACCTTTACTACTAGACCGGTCTCAAGAGTAGCGTCTTTGGTAATGGAAGAACTGGTGTCTCCTTTTACGGCTGTTTCAGTATACGTAACTTCCAGGTTAACATTTTTTGGAAGTTCGATATTAATCGGTTGATTATCAAAAAACTGAAGCTGAACCTCATCTCCAGGTTTAAGAAAGTCAGTGCTATCTCCCACCAAATCTTTAGATAGTTCAAATTGTTCAAACGAAGCATTATTCATAAAATAAAAATTATCGTTTGCCTCATATAGGTAGCTGACTGTCATATTAGAAATATCAGCCATTTCCAACTGTTCGTTGCCTTTAAAGGTTTTTTCGAGAACCTTCCCGTCAATTAAACTTTTAATCTTAACATTAACTATCGAACCGCCACGGCCCATCACTTTCTGATTGTAATTCACAACCTTGAACGGTTGATTATCCAATTTAAAAATTATTCCTTTTTTTAAATCAGTTATCCCTAATGTCATTTCGATGCTCCATTATATGATTTAATTAATTTTTCCAATTTTTTTACTAGATTTTCAAGTTCAAGTTGATTAATCTCACCGATAAGAAATGATGAATTTAAAAAATTTTTTAAATTGTTGGCAAAAAAAATAATTTTTTCTGGGTTATTGTCTTTAAATGACTCTACCAGTCCATGCAGTTCTTCTCTTATTTTGTAGCTTAGCGTATCGCTTGGACGAATACCTCCAAACGAATAAATCAAATTTGAACTGTCTGTTTTTATTAAATTTAACTTATCGACTGATTTTAAAAAATCATTTAAGTTTTTAATAAACTCTTTTCTAGACATTCAAGCTAGTTATTACTGACAAATGGTAGTAGTGCCAGATGTCTGGCTCTCTTTATAGCTACAGCCAGATGTCGTTGTTGACTTTCGGTTAAGCCAGTTTTTTTACGACTTTCAATCTGACCGTAAGTATTAATGTATCTTTGCAAATTCTTAAAGTCTTTATAGTCAAAAAAAGCGACTTCTGAAGAATATTTAAATATTTTTGCCATTAGTTTCTCCTAAAATATTATTGTTAAAATGGAATGTCGTCTAGGTTGATTGGTTCGTCATCAATATCATCAACCTCTACAACTTTGTCTTTAGTTTTTGAGGGTTTTTTGTCTTCGGCCTTTTCGCTCTGCTCATTAGCAGCAGACATCGGCTCGCTACTGTCGTTATTTCGTGAGTCTAGGAAAGTAACGTCTGAAGCTAAAACTTCTACCTTACTTCTCTTTTGCCCATCTTGCTCCCAATTCCTACTTTGTAAACGACCCTGTACTAAACAACGTCGTCCTTTCGACAAATATTGGCTAACTCGTTCGGCTAGTGGTCCCCACGCTACTATATCGACATAATCGGTAGCTTCTTGCCATTCACCGCTACTATCCTTATAGCTTCGATTAAGTGCCAGGCTAAAACTGGTAACACTCTGACCAGATGGTGTCTCTCTTAATTCAGGATCTCTGGTTAGATTTCCCATTAAAGTAACTTGATTTAAACTACGTGCCATGTGGCATCCTCCTTATAAGACATATGTCTTTGATTAATTGTTAATAATTTTAAAGTACTACTATACTCCAATGTCTGTCAAATTTTATTCTTCAGTCGCCTCTTTGGAATCTTCTTCGTTATTTTCGTTCAAGATTTTCTTTTCCTTCTTAAGTTGCTCAGCTTTAGCCATAGCCTTTAAGTCCGGCTTAATTATTGAAAACCTTATTACCTCGTCGGTTATATTCAAGTTTGATTCTATTTGCTTCACATTTTTTGGGTCGATTTTAACCTGATAAAACACATAAAGCGCATGATCATGATTTTTTATCTTGTAAGCAAGTTTTTTCTTGCCCCAGTTGTCTTTTGATATAACCTCGCCTTTATTGTTTGAAAATATCTTAAGGACCCTTTCTTCGGCCTTAGATAAATCAACTTCCAATCCTGGATCATACAATACGGCAATTTCGTACTGATTCATTGATATAAACCTTTCTTTGGATTAACAGCCCGCGCACATTGGTAGCCGCGAGCTAAAAATTTAATAATTAGGTTATTATACTAAAATAATCTGTTTTTGTACAGATATATCATTCAATGTTGCTTTCACTAGGTTCCGACAAGTTATCATCGGAAGCTTCCAGGTTTCCCGAGTTGAACACTTCGTCAAGACTGCTGACTAAAACTTCTCTTGGTCTTGAACCGTCTTGGGGACCAATAATGCCCTGATCTTCCATTGTCTCCATAATCCTGGCGGCTCTTCCATAACCAATTCGAAGGCGTCTTTGTAGTAAACTTGTGCTGGCTTTTCTATTTTCAATAACAACTGCAACGGCATCTCTCCACATTGAGTCTTCGTCATCTCCAGACGTACCGCTATAATCTGCAATTTGTCCGCCTTTGTTTAAATGAACAGGTTGCGAAACTATTTCGTCGTCATATGAAGGAGGTTGCTGTAGCCTGATGAATTCGGTAACCTTGGCTGTTTCTTGATCTTCTATTAGAGCAGCTTGAATTCTTTTCGGTTTATTCATTTCAGATGTAAGAAGAAGCATGTCTCCTCTTCCCAGTAATTTTTCGGCACCGATCTGATCTATTATTGTTCTGGAGTCTACCTGTGAAGCTACCGTGAATGCGATACGAGCTGGAACATTTGCCTTGATTAAGCCCGTAATTACGTCAACGCTCGGTCTCTGAGTAGCAAGCACAAGATGAATACCAGCGGCTCGGGCTTTCTGAGCCAGTCTCACGACTAAGGCTTCTACCTCCCTGGCGGCCATCATCATCAGATCCGCTAACTCGTCTATTACTATGACAATGTACGGCATCCCTGATTCTTCTTTCAAATTATTGTATTCGGCTATGTTTCTCTTACCAGATTCAGCCATTGTTCTTAGTCTTCTTTCCATTTCTGCAACAGCCCACTTTAAGGCAGAAATACATTTCTCCGGATCATTTATAACCGGTGAAAGCAAATGGGCTATTCCGTTATAAGGCCCCATTTCAACCTGTTTTGGATCTACTAAAATCAGCTTCAAGTCAGAAGGAGAATTTCTATAAAGAAGACTGGTTAAAAGTGAGTTTATTAGAACTGATTTTCCCGAACCGGTTTGACCGGCAACGAGCAAATGCGGCATTCTGGCCAAATCAGCAACGATTGGACTACCCGAAATATCCTTTCCAATCACAAAACCTAACGGTGAATCTAAATTAGCCCATTCTCTTGAAGACAGCAGGCTGCTTATCCTTACAGTAGCGGGTTTTATGTTTGGAACTTCAATTCCGACTGCTCGCTTTCCGGGAATAGGCGCTTCCATTCTTATAGAATGAGCAGCCAAATCAAGCGCTAGATTGTTTTCAAGAGCGGTTATTTTAGTCAGTTTAACGTCGGCCGGAGGTTTAAGAGTATATTGAGTTACTCGAGGACCAACGTTTGCCCCCTCCATCTCAACTTCAATTTTAAAATTAGCGAAAGTGTCATGTATTCTTTTAGCATTCAAATTGACGTCGCCCGGGTCAGCTTTATCGGGTTTTTGATTTAACAAATCAATTGGTGGGAATTTCCACTGGCTGTCTTTTTTCGTAGTCAATGCGTTGTGCATTTGAGTGTCCGACAGTTTTTCTGCAGTATTTTTGAGAGAAGATAGCCTTGAAGGTTGTTTAATGGAAGTCTCAGCTGTTTGATGATGTACTACCGGCACCCCTTCATTTAGTTTAAACGTAATCTGGTCGCCACCTTTATTTTTAAGATCAATCAACTCACCGGAACCCTCATCCTTTTTTGGTAATTTAAATATCTTAAAGAGACCAAGCAAAATTTTTGGCGAGAGTGAAAAAGCGAAGAAGATAGACAATAAACTAGAGATTCCGAATAAAAGTGATGATGGTATTTTTGTCAAAAATTTAAGTATGAAATCACCGAAAAATTGACCAACTACTCCACCATGTCCGCCCAAGTTGCCAGAAGGAGTCTGATTGACAAAGCTTACTTGAAACCAAATTGAAGATAAAACTATTAACAGAAAAATGTTAAACAATTTCGCCAAAGGCACTCTTTTATCTTCTGTAATAAACTTGTAGACACCCATATATACAAGCGATAAAGCAAAAATAAAGGCAGAATACCCGAAAATTTTATTGGAAAATTTATAAAGATTTGTCGGTAGTGGCCCGCCACTATTAAACCCACCAATAATAATGAAAATTGCAACGAAAAACAGTATCACGGCCGCTATGTAAGACCAAAAATAATTACGGCTATCGGCCTGAATTTTCTTAGTTGATTTTTTTGTTTTTTTTGATTTTTTTTGCCTGGCCATTTTTTAAGTATAACACCTAAAGGTCTTAATTTTTAATAGAGAGGTCAATCAATTCTTGGATCCTGTGAAAGCAGTCTAGATCTCATTTCTTGGAATCGTTTCTGTTGTTCTTTTGCTATCTCTTCGGCAGATTTAGTCTGATTTTGAGATGTCTCTTTTTTACCGGAAGTACCTATTATGTTAACCACTGGGATTATAATTGGGCTTCTTTGAGTTTGGTCAAACAAATAATGAGTAACGTGGTCTTTAAGTTCGGCTTTAAACCTGTCTAGATCGATTCTTTTATATCTTTGCGCTACGGCTCTTTTTAGTTCATTTCTAAGTCCGTTCATTATTTCTTCATTATCTCTCATGTATATGAATCCACGGCTAATTATATCTGGACTGGTAAGGAGATTTCCGGTTTTTCGGTCAATCGTTAGCACAATAGCGACCAAACCTTCTTCGGCTAAAAGTACTCTGTCTTTTACTACCACATTGCTGACGATAGAACCCGTCTGATCAACTAGGATTGTGCCGTGAGGTACCTCTCCGATTACCTCCATTTTGTCTTGTGTTAGACCGATGACAATTCCATTGTCCACATTGATAGTATTAGATCTTGGTATTCCTTGGTTGATTGCAATATCGATATGATACTTCTTAGATGTGTAGTCTCCATATATTGGGATAAAAAATTTAGGCTTAATCAGGTCAATCATTTCAGCGTATTCATCTCGAGAAGAGTGACCTGATACGTGAAGAGGACCGACACCGTCTAAATCATGGGTTTCATGCCTGAATACATGAACACCTTTTTTAAACAAGTCGTCTACCATTTCTCTTATTAAAGAATCATTTCCGGAATAAGGAATTGGGGTACTTGAAAGAATAACTGTATCTTGCTCCTTGAGTTTAATGTGTTTGTGTTCACCATTACTCATTCTTTGTAGTGCTGAACTCGGTTCACCTTGGGAACCAGTACAGATAACTACTACTTCATTGTCTTTGGCGCTTGCTACTGAAGCAATAGGTATAAAGGTACCTTTTGGAACTCTAACAAAACCATGTCTAACAGCCATTTCCAAAGTACTGACCATACTTCTTCCGTCCATTGCAACTTTTCGGTTGTGATAAACAGCGGCGTTAATAATCATCTGTATTCTGTTCATGTTGGTAGAGAATACACCGACAAATATTCTGCCCGGTGCTTGATCCATAATGTCTTTAAAACTTTTTTCAATTGTCGATTCCGACGGAGTTCTGCCCAAACGTTCCGTCGTCGTACTTTCACTAAGGAGAGCCAGTACTCCCTCGTTACCAACTTGCGCTAGTCTCTCAACATCACTTTTTTCGTGATCAAGTGGTTGAGGATCAAATCTGAAGTCTCCCGTGTTAACTACCCTTCCAACTGGAGTATCCAAGATAATGCATGTACTCCCCGGTATAGAGTGAGTAATTCTAACCAATTCAACGAAAAATACACCGACTTTTAGTTTTTCGTGAGTATTTTCATTCATAGTTACGGTTCTTAATTCAAAACCTTCCGGCATTGGTAGGCCAAAATTTTCAAAAATCTCTTCGACTCTACCGATAGTAAATTTAGAACCATAAATTGGAGCTGGAAACTTTGGAACAATATGTGGCAGTCCACCAATATGATCAAGATGACCGTGAGTAATTATGTACCCCCTAATCTTGTTTTTAATTGTTTCCAAGTAAGCGGTATCAGCTATACCATAATTGATTCCTGGAAGATCAACTCCAAGGTCATTACCACAGTCCATTATCACAGCATCGTTTAGATACTCTACTAGGATCATGTTCTTTGAACCACCGCCGTCCATTCCGCCTAGACCGACTATCTTAAGTCTTGGTCTGTCGTCAAGTTGATTCGCTTTAAGCTTGGCAACCGGTTCTGCTGCCTGGTACTGGTTAGCAATTCTTTGGGCATCAGCCAGACTGCGTCTTTGAGCTCTGACAGCTTCGCCTCTAGAGCTTGACATTTTAGAACCGGTGATAGTAGGTTTCTTCTGTTTGTTATTTTGTTGATTATTATTCATATATGGTTTTTTAACTCCTTTCACGAGTTATTAGATATAATTTAAAATCTTATTAAAATCCTCTTGCCAGACATTTTTCAAATTGCGGTTATAGATAGTCGCCGCCGGATGAAAAAGTGGAAGCAAATTA
>JAKBGO010000014.1 GCA_021833065.1 bacterium | reverse complement strand
ACCCGAAGCCAGTTCCTTTATGAAGTTAACCCGATGACTTTTTGTCAGGACTATAAATTCATGATTGGAATTTTGCTTGCTCAGATACTGAATTAATTTATCGATATAGCGGCCGGTTGACGTACCTGACTCTCTGGCATCGATTACTATTCTTTTCATTACCTACAGCATATCATTTTAGCCAAAATGACGACATGCTCTAACAAACAAAAATAATTCATCCTATGAATTAATCTAATTCTGTATTTTAAGATATGTTTTTAAAATATTAGTCTCCTTTTATATATAAATATATATAAAGATACTTGTTAATCGATAAACTAGGTATATAGTACGAACTATACATTTAAACCATCGATTATTAGTATTCTTTCAAAGCTATGAGTAAATCAGTCAGCAGTAAAAAGAAAACAGCAGTAAGCTATCAGCAGCTATTAATACTTTATAGAATCTATTGTTTTAGATTTGTCACTACTTCCCAGATTCAACAAGTACTTAATAAGAAACAAATTCAGCAATCTCAGCAAAGACTAAATTTGCTTTTAAAAAGAGGTTGGATTGCCAGGAACTTTAGCAGCCAAGATAGGCTAACTGGCCAATATGCTTCCTACTATTTATTGCCGGCTGGAATTAAAGTATTAAAACAGAATAAGGATAAATCAAAAAACATCATTCTAAATGAGAACGTGCTACATAATATCTACAAAGACAAAACTGCCTCCAAAAGATTTATTAATCACTGTCTAGTACTCGGCGACATAGACCTAAACTTAAAGAGACTGTTTAAAGACAAAATAACCTACTACGATAAGTCTTACCTAGCTGACTTTGATTATCTTCCAAAACCTACGCCGGACGGCTATATCGCCCAGAAAAGACGAACTAATTTGTCTAAAGACTATTTCTTAGAATATTTTGAAGAATCGGTTCCATTCTTTGTTCATCAAAAAAGAATCAAACAGTATATACAGTATAAACAAGAAGGGGATTGGGAAGAAAGTACGGATGATGAAGTACCTCAAAACAGATTTGTGGCTGAAACTGAAAAACTACAAAAAAAGATAATTAAATACACAATAAACTACTTGGAGGAGTACTACTATAAGAAAAGCTCAATCTTTATAACAAACCTTGAACTTCTTAAAACCTCAGAAGACGCCAAGGTCTGGTATTTAGTGCATAAACAAGACGATTGAGTCTAGGCCTTAAAAGTAAATTTCCACCAGATTGCCCTAAGGCGCCTTAGTTTGGTGGCGTTTGGTGGTAAATCATGGACTATAATCGAATCAATATAGCTAGTTGTTGCTTTTCTTGTTGATTGGATTTTTCGCCTCTCCAGCAATTTCTTGGGTAGCAGAAACAAACTAACGAATAAACCCTTAAAAGCGAACCATCCTTGTTTTCTAGCAACCGCGCTGGCAATAAAGCTGAGGTAGGCAAGACTAAAACGCGGTAAAATTTTAAACCAAAGACCAAACGGTACATCTTTCAAGACAATCCAAGGTAGGTTTTTTGTAGTCTGATAAGTAGTAAACCCCTTAATCTTGCTACTTGTTGCACCGATTTGATGATAGGCAATTGCTGAAGGAACATATTTAACCTTCCAGCCAGCTAACTGAGCCCTAAAACTAATATCAATATCTTCATAATAGGCAAAGAAATCTTTATCAAATAAACCTATCTCTTTTAACATTGATACTCTATACAAACTGGCACCGCCACTAGCACCAAATATGTCCACTAAATCATCATAAGAGTCACTTACAGCCTCCTTACGTCCTCTAGGATAAGGTAACCCCCAAACGGTATATAAATCACCAGTACTATCAATAAATGTCTTATCAATGCTTATAAACTTACATGTTGCAATACCAACTTTACTTTCCGAGTTAAGACAGTTAACTAAATTCTCTAACCACTTTTTATCTGCTACGGCGTCGTTGTTAAACAGGGCAACATAATCTAAACCTAGTTCTATGGCCCTAGAAATTCCTTGATTTACACCAGCCGCAAAACCAACGTTTACAGGGTTAACAATTAATTCAATATCAGGATATTTTTTCTCGATCAACTCTAGCGACCCATCGACAGATCCGTTATCGATGACTATAATCTCTGATTTTGAACTTTGACTTTGTAAAGAGTCCAAACACTCTACAACCGAGTCTTTGCCGTTCCAGTTTAGAACAACTACCCCAGTTTTTCGCATAGACTAAAACATCCTTTTTATCTATAATAACCTATACATAATGTTTAAGCGCCTTTTTTCTAAACGAAACCGTGTACTTGTTAGTGAGCTTGTACGAACGGACTTTAAGCTACGTTATCAAGGTTCAGTACTAGGTTATGTCTGGTCGCTTCTTAGACCTTTACTTCTGTTTTTAATTTTATATGTAGTTTTTGTTAAATTCTTGAAGGTTGGTAACGGCATTCCCAACTACCCGGTCTATCTGTTATTTGGTATGATAATGTGGAATTTTTTCGTTGAGATGACTTCTCAAAGTCTGAGTTCTATTGTGGGAAGAGGTGATTTGATACGAAAGATTAGGATTCCACGATGGATTATAGTGATAAGTAGCAGTATCTCAGCGGTTATAAATTTATTACTAAATCTCGTAGTTTTATCAGTTTTCATTATTTTTAATCATGTACAGATAACCGGTGCTATTACTGTTTTACCAATTATATTTGTTGAGCTTTATATTTTCTCGCTTGGCGTATCATTTTTCCTAGCCACGTCGTTCGTGCGATATAGAGACATTAACTATGTATGGGAAGTGTTACTACAGGCCGGCTTTTATTTAACCCCAATTTTGTATCCACTTTCAAGAATCAACAATCTTTTGTTCCAAAAACTACTGATTTTAAACCCGATGGCTCAGATTATCCAGGACGCCAGGTATGTAACGGTTACCAAAGACACCATAACCAATTACGCACTATATCGAGGAGAACCATATTTTTTTATTCCATTTGTAATCGTGGTAGTAATTTTTATATTTTCAGCGAACTATTTCCGAAAAAGATCTAAGTTTTTTGCGGAGGAAATCTAGTTATGGACGACGTGGTAATTAGAGTAGAGAACGTAACCAAAGAATTCAAACTTCCATTGGAAAGAAGAAACTCCTTAAAAAGCACCATAATCAATTTCTATAAAACTAAGAAAAAATATACCCTACAAAAGGCGCTAAACCATACATCATTTGAAGTTAGAAAGGGTGAGTTTTTCGGAATTGTCGGAAGAAATGGTAGTGGGAAAAGCACACTGTTAAAAATGTTAGCTGGAATTTATTCTCCTACAGAGGGAAGTATTGATGTTAAAGGGAAGCTGGTTCCATTTATAGAATTAGGAGTGGGTTTTAGTCCAGAACTGACTGGGCGAGAGAACGTTTTTTTGAACGGCGCGCTACTTGGTTTTAGTAGGCAAGAAATGGAGCAAATGTACGATGAGATAGTTGATTTTGCTGAGATAAGAAAGTTCATGAATCAAAAACTCAAAAACTACTCATCGGGAATGCAAGTAAGATTAGCTTTCTCCATTGCCATTAGAGCAAAAAGCGACATACTTTTAATTGATGAAGTATTGGCGGTTGGCGACGCCGCCTTCCAAACTAAATGCTTCGACTACTTCACTGAGCTTAAAAAAAGCGATACCACCGTTGTTTTCGTTTCTCATGATCGAGGTTCTCTTGAAAGATTTTGTGATAGAGGAATATTACTAAACGATGGCGATGTTGTCAGTGCCGGTAATATCAGAAGTGTTTTAAAAGAGTACGATAAAATAGTGATGGGGCAACTGGAAGGGAACACTGAAGCTTTCAAAAAGAATAAAAAACAACTTAATCCGAAAGAACAAAAAAAGATTGTCAACATAAAAGAAGTAAAAACATACGACAGTAAAAACAATATTAAAAACAAATTTAATTATGAAGATGATATTTTTATTGAGTACGAGGCAGTAGTTAACGAAAATATTATTAATCCAATAGCCGGAATAACGGTTTGGAAGAAAAATGTAGAAAGGCCCATATTTGCTACCAATACTTTAATTGAAGGTATTGAAGCTACCGGTAGCTTTAAAAAAGGCGAGATAATATATCTTAAGACCCAGCTACCTAAACACATAAATGACGGAGAGTTTTATATAGAACCCGCTATAGCAAATGAATCCGCTACAATCTTTTATGATAAGATTGATAACGCTAAAGAATTTTTCATATCAGGTAGCGAAAATCCATATTCAATCATATCTCCGATGGATAAGAGTACTTTTCTAAAAAAATAAAGACCCATGCTTAGACGCGTTAAAAGCATAATAAACAAACCCTTAAACGTTAGATACTATAAATCTATTGAGAGTATTTACAGCCAGGAACTAGACAAACTGCGATCAAGGATTGAAAAATCTATTCAAAAAAATGTAAATTTAGCGGTGGTAGTTCATCTTTTTTATCACGACAGCTGGAACCTTATAGAGGAAAAACTTAATAATATTCCGGAAAAATTTGACTTGTTCATTACAACTCCTAAGGACAACAAAAAGCTTTTCGATAAGATTACTAAAACTTTTCCCGGTACATATATTATTAAAACACCAAACCTTGGACGAGATATTTTGCCTTTCCTAAAACTGATGACGGTGATTAAAGATTTTAAAAACTATCAAGTTGTCCTTAAAATTCATTCTAAAAAATCATTACATAGAGAGGATGGAAAGGATTGGAATAAAGAAATATTGGACGAGCTCATACCGGATAACAAGAAATTGATATCGGAAAATATAGAAAAACTTATTTCCAGCGAAGGGTCTATTACCGGTCCAGCTAAGCAATATTTAAACCTGAGTGTAAACTTCGAAGTAAATGGAAGGGATTTGACTAAAATTCTTAGGAATGTTTACAGAGATAGAAAATTAATAAGGAAAGTTCTCCAAATCAATCGCTCTAAGTATGGTTTTTATGCCGGTACTATGTTCTGGTTAAACATTAGGGATCTAAAAAAAATTTTTGATGAATCAAATTGTCTATCAAAGTTTTTTGCGCCTGAAAGGGGACAAATTGACGGAACCTATGCGCATGCAATGGAAAGAGCAATCTCATTAATTCCAGAGATAGATCAAAATACTCTTTTTCAAATGAATGAGACTAAAATTTGGAAACTAGACAATTATTCAGGCGCTTTACCAGAGTGGTTTAGGTAGTTTATTGACCACGTTTTTTGTTGATTGATTCTAGAGACATCTCAGATCTTTTTTGATGATTATCGAAGTGCTTACATGCTAAGTAATAACCAAGTTTACCTGCTATGTTGTAAAGAGGTGATTTAATCACCCAAAGTATTTTAGATTTTGTCTTGTATTCTTTATCTTTGAAGATAAATAAATAATCCCTAAAAGTTGGTTTTATCCATCCAAGTAAAACCGATCTAAAACCGATATTAAGATTAAATAAGGTGCTTTCTTTCAGGCCTATGTATTCATCAAATTTTCTGTTCATATACTCCTTAAAGGTGTATTCGTTAGAGTGCCAAACCGAGCCCAAGGGTGTATAAGCCTTAAGGAAGCCTTTTTTTTGCATGTCCTCAGCGAGGGCCTGATCCTCGGCATAGGATACATGTCTAAAGGGAACGGCTTTAATCAATATGTCTCTTCGAACAGCAGAGTTAACGTCGGAAAAAAATGTGTTTATAGGCGCTATTTTCTTGCTATCAACTAAAGACAAAGAGCGGTGAATTAGAACTGTTTCAGGAGAGACGGCAAGTGATGAAAATGCATTTGTCACCTCTCTTTTTATAGTAGCGGCAGCGTTAGGTCTTGGAATTTGTTTTCCAAAAACCAAGCCGACCTTCTCGCTTAAGAAGAATGGCTCGGTTAAACTAATTAGCCATTTTTTATGATAGGGGGTAGCGTCTTGGGACAAGAAGACAATAAATTCTCCTTTAGACCTGATGGCAGCATTCATTCTTGTCTGGCTGTGAGAAAATTCGGAGTTTGGAATTTGATTGAAAACAATCTTTGATCTGTATTTATCTATAATCTCTAAACTATTATCCGTTGAGCCAGAGTCTGTTATCAAAACCTCTAATTCATAACCATCCGGCAATTCTTGATTAAAAATTGATTTTAGAGCTTCTTCTAAATATTTTTCACCGTTAAATACTGGAATAAAAACAGATATATATTTCATAAATTGTAGGTTTTTTTAATATACTCCCAAGTACTTTTAATTCCATTCTCCAGAGTCACCTCCGGCAATATATTAAACTCACTGGTAAATCTTTCAATATTCAAAACAGATTTTTCTACGTAGCTTAGCGGAGTTGCGACATGACTCGTGGATACGTTTTTCTCTGTAACTCGCCTAAGTATATCCACTATTTGATTGACGCTCTCGCCAACCCCACTACCAATGTTGTAAACACTATAATTAGTTTTTTGATCGTAAGTTTTAGTAATCATATTTATCACGTCATCAATATAAATATAATCTCTTACCATTTCTCCGTCACCGAAAATTGTTAAATCCTCATTTTTTAGAATTTTATTTAAAAATATTGGAATAACGCCCTGTTTTCCTAATAGATTTTGTCCTGGCCCATAAGGATTTGAAAGTCTGTATACAATATAATCAAGACCATGTGATTTTTTGAAGTATCTTAGATAATTTTCGATTGCAAGTTTTCCTATTCCATAGGGAGAATAAGGTTCTGTCGAGTCTATTTCTTTATTAGACTCGGACACGTTATTGCCATAAACAGTTCCACCTGACGACGGAAAAATAACTCTTTTAACATTACTAGACGCACACAAACTAAATAACTCCACACTCGCCCTTACGTTCGTATCTAAATCTATTAAAGGATCTTTATCTGAAGACGCTGGAGTTGTCGTTGATATAAGATGAAATACATAATCTGCTAATTTAACTGCTTCCGATACATCATCGGTATTTAAAAAATCGCCTGGAAACAGTTCAACGTTATCAAAATCACTAAATGGATTAACTTGTTTTTGCCTATACTCATTAAAATTATCAAATGCAATGATTTTATTAGATTTATTCTGTGCTAAAGAGGCAGTTAAATGTTTGCCTATAAAACCATTTGATCCTAAAACAACTAGTCTAGCCATTGCGTTTCATTTCACTTTCAAATAATTTGATGAATTTTTCGCCCGACTTGTGCCAAGCGTTATTATTAACACTCTCAGATGCTAGACGTGAATATTCGACCTGTCCTTTATTTGATACTATTTTGCTCATAGCATCTGCAAGCGAAATTGGGTTATTCTCAACATAGTTTATATAGCTGTTGTTTGATACTTCATAATTATTTGGGTCGTTGTTTACTACCGGAATGGTACCAGAACCTAATAATTCAAGTGGTAATAGCGACATATTGGTGTAGGAAAGAACAAGTGCTAGAACGCAATTATTGTATAGATCGTTAAGCTTGCTTACTTCCATAATACCTTTATTTACATATGGAAAAGGTATCTCATAAGGAGACATATCCCAGCCGACTAGATTGATGACATAGTCCGGGTGTTTTTTATGAAACAAGTCCAAAGCCAATATGCCCATCTCCAGTCCACGTCTTTCTGTTATAGGCCTTGCATAGAAAAAAATCTCTTTTCTTTTATTTGTATTTTTGAGGTAGTAAGTTTTGTTGTCATAACCAAAATCATAAAAATCACATCTCATCCCATAATCAGCGGTTAATTTATTAGATAACCATTTACCAGCAGTTATTCCAAAAAAATTAAACCTATAAGTATTTTCTGCAAGATAATAAAATGAACCCCTTGGGTAAAAATAGGGCTCAAAGTCTTGTACGAAATAAAATTTTTTAGAGTATTTTTGAGCATTAAATACCGGGTAGGCCGTCTCCCATGAGGTAGCAAAAATAGCATCATGTTTCTTTATCTGGATTGAAGATGTTATCCATTCCATCTGAGCTTTGATTTTAGGGTAGGAATCACCCATCATAGTCTTTAATTTTTCTAAATCGCCACCTTTGGCAGTATTAGTGTAAACATATATATGGCATGAATTACCTGATTTTTCAAGAAAATCAATAAACCTATAGATATTTAAATGTCCACCACTACCTTTTCCGGGTGGCGGCATTACCCATGCTACACTATAGCTTTTTTTGTCAGTGGCCCTATATGCAGGCTTTTCATTGATATAGTCTGCATTCAAAATTTCATCATAATTTGCCTTGGTGTCTACAAGGTGTTTGTCATTTTTTTGTTGGCCTTTTCTTAAAAAATTTTCGGTTTTTCTTTCGCTAAAACGAAGAATCATAATAATAAATTCTATAAAACCGGCTTCTTTAATCACGCCTTTAGCAACTTTGGATTTTCTCACTACTTTTTTAATCATGAATAACTAATTTTACAATTTTTATACCGTATTAATCAATCAATTATACTGATTTAATAAAAAATCAATAAATGGTTTGACCTAGTGGCAAGTAGCCGATTGATGATTGGGTTAACCGGATTATATATGGATTAGCGTTACCACTATAATTAACAAGCGATGACCAACTTGCGAAGGGGTAAAGATAACCGTTTTTAATTACATAAACCGTTCCGTTTGAAGTATTTAAGATATAGTTGCTAGCAGGCGTACATGAACTAAACTTAATCGAGCCAAATAACTGTGGCGGATAACTAGCCATTGTACCTGTAATTTGGCTAATCGACGTGTTGAAGTTTGTTAAATCACTTGAACTTAATGCGTAACAACCATCTTGATCTATAAGGTAAGGAGTGTTATTGCTGTAATTGTAAATAAAATTAGAAACAACATTGTTATTGTATGGATAACTTTGATCAAGCAGGTACTGCGGTATAGTCATGATGTTGTTAAAAGACAATCCATAACCCAAAAAATCAGACGATGATTTGAACACATCCCTTGAGTTTGTTGTGGCTATGTATACTGCACCCGATTGATCTCCTTTTACCAACTGCCCATTGAGCAATATTATCCCGCTGGCAGGTAAATAGCTGAAGTATGCGGAATTTATCGTGTCTATATTATTTACACCTAATGAAATCATCGTTTGTAGCGACGGGATAATTTTGGCTGAGTTGCCAGATAAATAATAAACCGTAGCACTATTATTCGGCTTAACAGCCTGGGTTATTAATTGCGTGGGTAACTGATTAACAATATTTATCAGGTTTTGGTCCATACTTAGTCCATCGGCATTATTCAGATAGTTTGTAGGAATACTTAGTTTGTTGGATTGATTTAACAGGAATGCATTAATCCCATTATTAACTAGACATGTATTAAGAGTTAATTTTGTTGTCAGGCTATTAACATAAGATATGTCGGCCAAGCCGTACAAAGGTATTCCGAGAGTCGAGGCAAAACCATAACAATTATAGATGTCAATCGAAGACATTCCGTAGTATGTGTTATTGTCGTATAAAAATACTCCTCCCGAAGGACTTTGTATCAAAAGTGGGTTTGAAGAAATTGGATAACCGGACGGAATCAAGCTAGCGATATAGTAGCTTATCGGCGTATAGCTTAAGCTCGGGTCAACAGACTGAAATGTTGAGTAGGAAAAAATAATTTGCTTTTGATCGCCAGATACATCAAATACATTATTAGTAGGAATTTGGACGAAATTAGACAAGTTGGATGAACCTGCGATGGAGTTTAAGAAATCTTGTGGCACAAAACTTATTTGAGAGGAGTTAAATCCAAAATCGGTCATTTGTTGTGGGGAGACAAAAACATATTTTTTTCCTACCGTAACAAGGTATATGTTTGTTTGACCCGAAACTTGAATAACTGATCCAATCGTTGGGCTTATTCCATTTGAACTAACTGTGGGGGACGGGATATTGTTTACCTGTGTATCTGGAAGTATTTGAACAGATGCAGGGCTTATTCCATAGTCTTGTAAAACACCGGTGTTTGGTACAACAACCTTATACCCATCGATGAAAAGATACATTGTTGATGAAGACGTGGCTGAAAATGCGTAAGGTGTTGCCGATCCACCAAACCACAAAGAAAAATAATAAACGAACCAGTAGTAACCAGAATAGTATTGTGCAGAGCTACCAGGAAAAACGTGGGGTGTGTAACAATAAAACGCTGCGGTCGCAGAATTAGGTATAACAAAGCTAGTGTATGCGCTACCGCTACTATCATAGAAAGTAACGTCGTTACCGGGTTTCAGGGCTGTGCTGTAAAAAATAGTTGAACCATTACAAGGGTAAGCTGAAGGCGAGTATCCCCAATAACTAACCCCATTCATTAAGTCGATATCTGCTCTTAGTTGCCAAGTTCCATTATCAACCTGATTAAAAAATCCTGATACGCTGCACCCGCTCGATGTGTCGCCGCAACCATAACCCATGGCATAGTTTAGTTGTGATGAAATTGGATTAGGAGTTGTTATTAATGACTGTTCTTTTTGCATCATTGCCAGTACTACTTGCGGATTTATTCCATAGGCTTGAGATGAATCGTAGACTATTTGAGCAGCACTCTCTGAACTACCGCAATGGTAGTAAGTCGCATAGAAGCTGTAATTTGGTCCGGTCGTTGGACCACAGTTTTCTACATCTGAAAAGGTGACAAGACCACTTCCTTCGTTTTGAAGAAAGGTCTGTATACTGGAGGCGCTCATAGTAAAAGATGCTTGGACGGTAGAGTCATCCATGGGATATGTAGTGTAATTGAATGAAAGTGCACTCGTGCTACTAGAAAATAGCAATAGATATACAAAAAATGAAAATAAACTCAGCAGAGATATTTTCATAAATTTAAGCCTATTAAGATCAAGTAGCACCTTCATATAAACTAATTAAAATTCACGGGTATTTCTATTAAGTTTATCTCTTTACCTGTGGCATCTGTACTGTAAACGTCTAGCCTACCACTTGAGCTAGTGGGCTTAAAATTCACCACTGCCGAAAATTTACCATTTATAACATTAATTGAATCTGTTGAAACGACTCCAACCCGATTATCTAATAGAGTGTAGAATACTTTCGGTACAGTTGCTTTTCCAACCAAGAAAAATCCAGTTGAAACTGACTGATTTGAAATAGGTTCTTGCAATACTATTACTCCCGAAGAAGAAGATGTCCATTGACTAGGCGATGTGGTAATTTGGATTGAATTTATGTTGTTGCTAGTTGATGAACCCTGATTAGTACCCGATGGTGCAGATAATGACTTAGAAGAATTTATATTCGACGACGGATTACTTGGTAGTTGATGGATTGTTGGCGAGAATGAAGATTGCTTTTGGGGTTGACTGTGCTTATAGATAAAAAAATACCAAAATAAGGCTACAGCCACTACAATCAGTGGTAATATCCAGGCGATAACTCTCTTATTTTTTGTCATTTGTTTTCAGTCCAATATGCTAATTATAGCATTTAATTACAAATTTTTAATAAGGCTTTCAAGTGATTTTTTAGCATTTTCGGGAGAAAAATGTTTAGAAATATTATCCCGAGAATTTTTACTTAATTTTCGCCAAAGAATATCGTTATCAACCAGTTTAATTATAGAATTTGCAAAGGTTTTTTCGGAGTCTCCAATAAGGCAATCGGTTAAATTATTCATATGCATTCCCTCAATTCCAATTGTTGTGCTGACGACCGGTAGACCATATTCTGAGGCTTGACCAATTTTTCCCTTAACCCCCGCACCGTATCTTAGTGGAGCGATAAATACCCTGGACTTGTTAAACAGTGGGTCGACGTTTTCAACGTAACCCAAGACTTTGATATTTTTTGAAGATAAATTAATGATTGATTGAGGAGGATTAGAACCCACAATACTAAGTTTAAGTTGCGGATATTTTTTTAATACTAACGGAAATATTTTTTCACAAAACCAGATCATCGCGTCTACGTTAGGCAGGTGATTAAAACCACCTATAAACAATAGTCCACTGCGCTTAGTTAAATCCAGATTAGGAAGCGGTTTTAAGTTGTGTATATTTGATACTATTTCAACCTTGGTAAAGGGCGACTCTTTGTTGAGTATTTTCTTTTCCGCCTCGCTGACAACTAAAGTGGCATCAGTCCTTTGCATCAAACCAAGCTCAAGTTTTTTCCATTGCTCGGATTCAAACATGAAATCAGGATTATTATCAATCTCCGATAACCGCCTAATCCTTAAGAAAGATAGGTCCACCGTGTCATAAATAACTTTCGCTCTTCTATAATAACTATTTACGTGATCAATAAAGTTGGGTGCTACCGATGGCCTGGATAATATTACTAAATCGTAGTAATCACCGAACTTTTTTGAATATTCGACGAAATCCACATGCCCGTATATAACCTGTACTCCTAAACTTTGAAAATATGTAGTGTATGGCTGACTTTCATAAAGATTTTGTGGCCAAAGGGTAATTCTGTACCCAAGATCCTTCATTACCTTAATTAGCTCGGTCATTCTCACGGATCCGGAATCCTTATCATACTCAGGCACATAATGATCAATGATCAATACGTTTTTATCAGAAGATCTATCCTTAGCATAGAAAAGGTAGTTAGAAGACTCGTAATGATTTGAAGATAAAACATTCTTCCATTTATCGGCAAATTTCTGTTGATTTATGACCTGATATCTTTTAGTCCCAGTTGAAATGTCGGTTCCGGAAGATGCTCCCTCCCTGTGTATGATGCTCGAAAGCGGTTCATAAATAACTTTAAGGCCAGCTTGTCGTACAGAAAAAGCAAGATCGGTATCTTCATAGTAAGCGGGTGAGTAGCGAGTATCGAAACGGCCTAATTGCCTAAACAGGCTACTTTTTATGGCTATACTTGCTCCAGAACAGTAGTCGACCTCTCTTAGATAATTGTATTCAAAGTTTGTTGGATCGTCGCCCTTACCATAATTCCATCCTGACGCGTCGGAGAAAATTATTCCCCCGGCTTCTTGTAAAACCCCGTTTGGATATATGAGTTTAGAACCAACTAATCCTATATTGCTGTCGCTACTTAGACGATCAATTAGGGCGTCTAGCCACCCCTCTAGTACAAGGGTGTCGTTATTTAAGAACACTAAGGAATCTCCCTTAGCTAATTCCGACCCTTTGTTGCAGGAATATATAAATCCTCGGTTAATTGGATTGGAATAAAACACTATTCCCGGTATGTTATTGAATAGTTTTTTAGACTTATCGGGAGAGCTATCGTCAATTAGTACAACCTCAAAAGAGTATTTCGTTTTGTGATTGTGCAAAGACTTTAAACAGTCCAGCGTCATGGTTGCTTTACCGTAGATAGGAATAATTATGGATACTTGCGGCTTACTTTCTTTCTTAAAACGTAATTTAGCTAAATCTTCTTTGACATATGGGGGTGTTTTAGTGCTTAATCTCCAGAAAAGCTTATCAGGGGAGGCGTATATTCGGTATTTATAAATTTTAAAAATTAACCTAAGAGTCTTAGTGAATATCCTGGAAACAAACCTTAATCCAACAACTGAATTAAGTTTATTAATTAATAGCCAGTTAGTTGATGATTTTATGGCATTAAGCTCAGACTCAGCTCTTACTAACCTCTCCATTAGTTCATTATCGTTTTTTTGTGGTTTGATATCTTGATAAACGTTTAACTGTGACGTAACTTTTTTAAATAGAAAATCGTTAATGTTCATCTCTTTTTGCTCATCAAGATAAAACTTTATAGTTTTGAGTAATCTTTCTAGTCCTGAAATATTCTTAGGAAAACTTTTTTTGGGTAATTGAGGAGATTTAATATTATTTTTACTGAAAACGTAGACCTGTCTGTAGGCAGGTTCCTCGGCTTGAAACTGGTTTGAAGTTAAATTGTAATCCTCAGACTCTTTTAGGAAAAACTTATTACCCTTCATGGAAGGCAAGTTATCTAGTACAAAAAATTGACTAATTAGCTCTTTCCATTCTTCAATATTATTGTTATTAAGGACAAAATGTCTGAGATTATTTCTTTCCGCCCAGTTAAGTATTGATTTTGGATCCGGCAGACCATATTCCTTATGCTCCTTAAGCCATTCGTATGAATGACCACTGAGTATTTTATACACATCATTTACGTAATCTTCTGCTTCGGCTGTCTTGCCGGTTTCGAAAGGTGCTGCTACTATAAGAAAATCTTTTGATACCCTGTAACATTCCGATAAAAATAAATCTCTTTTATCTTTCGGTATATGTTCTAGCGTATCTGCGGTTGTGACTACATCGAATGATTTATCTGGGAACTGGATATCTAACCCACTTCCTTTCACATATCCATCTTCAACCACATCAAATACATCTAAAATAGTTACATTGTCTTTCGGTAAAAAATCTCTTACTCGGCCATTATATCCACCTACATCAAGGATTTTTAATGGCTTGCCTGAAACCCTATTTTCTTCAACTATTTTCGATATAAAATAATACCTACCAAATTGGTCAAAAGGAATTGTTAACTTCAAATTTTTCATCTTAATATCTTACCATTCAAGCGAGAGTTAATTACAATTATACTTTAGAGT
>JAKBGO010000013.1 GCA_021833065.1 bacterium | reverse complement strand
CCGGACACCCATTGGACGGCGCGCGCAATCGAGACGAGAACAGGCGTCGGGACTCGAATCCGGGACCGCCGTATGCCAAGCTGGGACGTGACGTCCGCGAACAATTCGGAGAGTGTCTCCGTCTCTTTCTCGACGTAGTTATAGCAAAGATAACGCTCAGACCTTCCCATCATAAATTCCATGCTGTCGAGCAACCCGTAGATATAGGCATAGCTCTTGCTGGTTATTACAGCTCAGCCATTAGGGATAACGTTAAAAGGCGTTTTGACCAAATGGTTAGCGATGGTTACTGGGTTGGTAAAGCACCTATTGGCTACGTTAATTATATTAAGGGTAAAGACGAACGTGGCAACGCCATTAAAAGCATTATGCTGGATTCTGAACGCTGTCATCATATAGTTGAAGGTTTTAAGCTACGCTCTACTGGATTATCTTATGGGGCAATTGCTAAAGATAGGCGTGTAGCTGGCTTAACCAGTACTAGTCGCAAGCATAGGCCAGTAACAAAAGCGAAGTGGGAAGAAATCCTTAAGAATCCTTTTTATGCAGGCCAAATGCGTTATATGGGTAAACTCTATCCACATAAATACCCGATTTTAATTGAACCTTGGTTATGGGATAAATGCCAACAAGTTAAACAAGAGCGTAGTCATACCCACCCAAAGTACCAAGGAAAGGCTTTTTTGCTTAAGAAACTTAAATGTGGAGAATGTGGTTGCACTATTACGTTTGATGGGCCTAAAGGAGCTGGAATGAATGTTTATGGGCGTTGTACTGCCTTTACTGGCGCCCATAAGGCTATCTGGGTTAATGAAAAGCTACTATTTGAGCAAATAAGAGAAGTATTAAAGACGCTAACTGTTCCTAAAGATGTTTTACCTAATATTATTAAGGAAATAGAAAACAACCATGCCAGTGAGCAAGAATTCTACAATAATCACAAAAGAAGCTTGCAGGCTGAATACGATAAATTAGATTCTGAGCTAAAGGAACTATTTGAAGATAGGAAACAATTTAAATTAAGGCCAGATATTTTCGAATCAATGGTTTCAGTGAAAGCCTCTCGTCAAAAAACAATCCTCCAAGAGCTAGAAGACCATGCTAATGGCAACAAATCCTTCCTTATAGGCGCTAGTTACATTTTAGACGTATGTAGTAGAGCAGTTGAAATATTTGATTCACCATTAACTTCTATGGAATCTAGAAGATTCTTGTTAGACTTCATATTTTCGAATATGAAATTGAGAGGAGAAACGATGGAATTACCCCTTAAACAGCCCTTCCTAGCAGTACAAGAAATGTCAAAAACTCAAAATTGGTGCGGGTCAGGGGACTCTAACCCCTGGCCTCGTCCTTGGCAAGGACGCGCTCTAAACAACTGAGCTAGACCCGCAAATATTCTGGTGGCTCCTCCCAGACTCGAACTGGGGACACAAGGCTCTTCAGGCCTCTGCTCTACCAACTGAGCTAAAGAGCCAGATATGATTTAGTTTAAAAATTTAAGATTCTTTTGGTGGGCGATAAAGGACTCGAACCTTTGACCCTCTCGGTGTAAACGAGATACTCTAGCCAACTGAGCTAATCGCCCCAAATATTAGTCTAGTATATCATTAAATATTTAATTTAGAATATATTTTATAGGGTGATTTTGCTATTATAAATGTATTGCGCGAGTGGTGGAACGGTAGACACACTTGTCTGAGGGGCAAGCGCCTTTAAAAGCGTGGAGGTTCAAATCCTCTCTCGCGCACCAATTCAAATTAGTTTCTTGGTAAATGATCGTATAACTTAGCAAGCTTGTAGTCGTGTCGTAGGAGATTTTTTAAATCATCCACGGTGGTATCAAATTTTACTCCGGGGTTCAATAGATTGTATGGGTCGAAAATGCTTTTAACTTTAGAAAAAAGCTCAAGCAATTCTGTTGGATAAAAGTTCGATAAATAAGGTGTAAAAAGTCTACCGTCATTGCCTTCTGAGCTAATCGTACCATCCAGAGATTTTACTAATTCAACATAATCCTCAATCAATCTAAAGACCTTTTGGCGATCGCCAACTTGACCAATATCAAGACGAGGCTGAAGATGTATGATGCCATCGCCTATGTGTCCCCAAATTGCTGCTGGCAATGTAGTTTTTTCAAATAGTTTATAGATTCCATCTATAAACTGTGCCAGATTCTTAACAGGTACTGCGCCACTACCGATTAAAGGAACTGAGCGGTTAGTTTCATTATTATGAGACATAACATAGCTTGAAGTGTCCCTTATTTTCCAAAGTTTTTCTTGCTCTGATTTATCATACTCAATCTTAATATTACTGGCATGCCGATCTAAAATTTTATTGGCTTTTTTTACCATCTTTTTTAACTGCCTGTCTGCTGAAATATCAAACTCCACAAATATCAAGAAACTAGGATAAGGTTTATCAATTAAATCATTCAAGACGTTTGGATTAATTGCTACCGCCTCGTTTAACAAATTGCCATCAACAACTTCAATAGAACTCGGAACAGCAGGAAGCTCTTTGAGTTCGCGGACAATATTCTGAAGCTGTTCGGTACTGTCGCATGATGCCATTAAAAGAACAGTTTCAGGATTATAGGCTGCACTCAAGGCTTCAATTTCCGTAACTATTCCCAAAGTGCCCTGGCTACCTATGAAAAGTGGTGTAAGGTCAAAGGAACCATCTTTTCTTTTTATATCTATTAAATTATAACCAGCATTATTTTTGGAAACTTTAATGTCCTGCTTTCGGATAATTTCAATTTCTTCCTCTATTAATGTGTCAAGGTTTCTGTATATTTCGCCTTCAAAATTGGTAAGACCAAGTTTTTTATTAAGCTCTCTGGCGGATAATCTTCCGGTTTCTATAACTTCGCCGTTAGATAAGACTACCCTGAGCTTGGTTACATAGTTCTTTAAGTCACCGTACTTAATTAAATTTGAACCGCTAGAGTTATTGGCAATTGCGCCACCGACAGTAGAATATTCACCTGAAGAGGGCATTGGTGGCAAAAATCTACCATGCGTATGTAGAGATTGTTGCAGCTTGCCAAAATTAATTCCCGGCTCTACTTTAATGGAACCGGATTTTGAATCGAATTCCAAGATTCGATACATGTGAGCAGTAAATGCCAAAACCATACCCGTTCCAATCGCCCCACCCGTTTGATCGGTACCTGAACCACGGGCCGTGATAGGAATTATTTTCCCTCTTTCTGCAAGTTGCCACGCAAATCTGGCAGTTTTTCTAACATCATTTTCATTTCTAGGATATACAACCAGTAGGGGTTCAATCGATAACACGCTGTTATCGGTTGAAAAATAACTTCTGGCATCAGATGAAGTCATTACCTCACCTAACAAGTGTTCCTGCAAATAAAAAGCTACTTTGCTCATCTGTTCCTATCTATTACAACTAAAATAATAACACAATAAACTGTTAATATTTAAACTGCTTATGGTGCGGATAAGAGGACTTGAACCTCCAAGACCTTATCGGTCACTAGTACCTGAAACTAGCGCGTCTACCAATTTCGCCATATCCGCATAAACAATCGTCGGATAACATCTATTTTATAAAATATTAGTAAGTTTGTCTCACAGTATTTATCTGCCAACTTCCGACACTCGATAAAATATCTTCAATTGAGTTGATTTTCTGTTCATCTAAGTTGTTAATCTTAGAATGTGAAACTAAAAGTAACCTGGGTTGATAAAGTCCGATTGCCGGAACTTGGTCATGCCAGGCTTGTAAAAATTGCTGATATTTAATTATCCTGAGCGCCGGATCAAGCCTGGTTCTGCCTTCCTCTATGGATTCATCGGCTGAAGAATTTTTAAATTCGGAAAAATTAAGATTTCCAATAGGCTGAGAGGATAACTGGGAACTATCCCAATAGACAAAAACGTCAGGATCTACTCCAATCGAAATAGTATTAAGCAAAGCATCATACTGATGGTACCGTAGAGTCAAATCAAAACTATTGGGATCCTGAGAAATAATCGTTACATCAGCACCAATTTTTTTCCACTGCTCCTTCAATAAATTCGCCAAACCTTGGTCCGTATTTAAAACTGTCAGATCGAATGCCAGAGGCTGACTTCCTTTATAACGATAACCGTTTTTATTCATAATATAGCCGTCCTGAGTAAGCGTATTGTTAGCGTCAGCTAGATTAAATCCCAGTTGTCGATAACTCCTTTGAAATGCTAATTGTCCGACCAATAGTGGCTCTACAACTTCAAGTGTTGGATAAGGAAGCGATGCGACTATCGCATTTTGATCGGTGGCCTCAAGGAGGCTTTTTCTAACACTCTGATCACTCAAAACACCGGAACTGGTTTTAAAAAATACATAGGTTCCGGCAGTATAAATAAAATTATACGTTTTAAATCCGGTCTGCAGAGAGGAAGTATCGTTGAGTCCGACTGCGGAAAAAACTTGATTCTTATTAAAAGCGGCTTTTAAATCCGTATCTGTCGGATAAGTTTTGATTACGAATTCAGACAGCTGTGGCAGTCCGCCATAATATTTCGGATTAGGAGTGAAATTAATTTGCGTTTGAGCGTTAGCCGGATCGTTACCAGTCTCTTCAATTCCCTGCCACTCAAAGGGTCCTGACCCAATTGGATCACTGGTATTAAATAAAACAGATCTCATATCTACCGCCGGTATATTTGAAAGAACATGCTCGGGCAAAATACCGACCGTTAAAGAATAAATAAATGGAGCAAGAACGTCTGGTAAGGTGAAGACTACGGTCGAAGAGTTAGGTGTACTAACTGATACGTTCTGGAAACTGGATGCATAAGGTGATTGTGAATTTGGATCTTGAATCATTTTGAAAGTAAACGCCACATCTGCCGATGTAATCGGTTTGCCGTCCTGCCAAAATATATTGGGTTTTAATTTAACAGTATATACCTTACCGGTACTGTCGATTGAATATGATTCAGCCAAATCTCCGACCAATTGATTATTATTGTCGTATTTAAACAGACCGAGAAACAACATATGCGAAACTAAACTATCAACTGTGGATGTTGCGTATATTGGATTGGCATTGGTGAACAAGCCCTTAACACCTAAACTAAATGCACCTCCTCCGATATACTTGTCATACTGATAAAATCCGTTAAGATTAAAATTCTGGATAAAAACCACTGTAATCAAAAGGACGACCAATAAAATCCAACTGATAACGAAACGATAAGTTCTCTTCAGGGTAGTATATTTTTTAAAAAAATTATTCTCTATCGACTCGTCTAAGTAATCAATAAAATCATTGACATCATCAATTATTTTATTGAATATTCTATTGATAAAATCCATAAGGCTGGGTTAGCCTATTTTTTAACTATTACACTGAGTATAAGAGACACGGCGAATATTAAACTTACTACAATAGTTATCTGAAAAATTGTTTTATCCGTGCCGCGTCTGGTAGTGTTTACCTCACCGGCCCCGCCTAGGCCCGCCCCTAAAGAGGCGCCCCTGGTTTGAATAAGTATCAGAAGTGTTAAAAATAAACTTGATCCGACAGTTATATAGTTATAGATGGACATTAAATATATCTCTCTTCCAAAATCGCACTAAATAAATAATTTAATAGTCCAATTATAATACCTGCGAATATTGCTGTCCAGAAACTATTTATATGCAACGGGGGATACAGCTCACTGGCCAAATAAACTGTCAGACCATTTATAATGACCATAAACAGACCGAGAGTAAATAGGATAGCCGGTAAGAACAGGATTACTAGAATCGGTTTGATAACGGCGTTTATAATGGCAAGTATTAAACCGGCGACAATTATGTCCAGTAAACGACCTCGGGAACTTATACCGGGGTTTAGGAAATTAATCACTATAAAAAGTCCCAGTGATGCAATAAACCAACGAATAAGTAACCTATAGAATTGTTTAACCATAAAATAACGCCCAACTTATATTTATTAGATTTTTATTTATCGACTTAAGCTATGATAACACAGTTCTTAAAGAGTTTCAGTGACTCACGCAACATTATTGTCTTTTAAATAAGCTTTAAGTTTGTTGGCCTTATCGTGTCCGATTATTTCGGCCAGCTCATCAATAGAAACAGAATTTAAACGTCTAATAGATTTGAATTTTTTAAGTACTTTTAATCGACTGGCTTTGCCGATACCGGGAATCTCATCGAGAACAGATTTAACTGAATACTTCCGTTTCAAAACCGTATGGTAATTAACAGCAAAACGATGACTCTCATCCCTTATTCTTTGCAGTAGCTTCAATGCAGGACTATCAAGCGGAAGATTGAGTAGAACAAAGTTCTCGCTTTTCTCAAATGAACCACCTATGCCAGAAAGCATTTTTAAATCAAAATCAATATTGCTTCCTGGTGCTTTATCCTCTCTTCTGAGCTGCAGAACAACCTGTTCGCTTTTTTTAGCGAGACCTATAAAAAATATTGTTTCCATTTTCATTTGATTCCTAGCCGATATAGCAGCATCGAGCTGTCCCTTGCCGCCGTCTATTAAAACCAAATCCGGCATTCCCCATTCCGCTATGTTTTTTTGAGAAAATCGTCTTAAAATAGTTTCGTGCATATTTTTAAAATCATCGTTCTGTTGATTGGACATTTTAAACTTACGATAAGACGGTTTATCGCTTAAACCCTCAGTAAATACCACCATTGATGAAACAACATTTGTTCCTTGCATGTGTGAAATATCATAGCCTTCTATCCGATGAGGTACTTCACTTAGCCTTAACAGATCCCTTAATTGCGACAAAGAATCATCATTTATATTATTACTGGCTAATCTGGAGCTAACCATCACCTGATTATTCAGATTCCGAAGCGCTGACAATTGGTTGCGATACTTAGCAGCCAGTTCAAAATTTTGGACCGAGGCTGCCTTGATCATTTTTTTTTCGATATCTTTTTCAATAAGCTGCTGCTTTCCCTCTATGACCGCTATCAGTTTTCTTAAGTTGGCTTTGTATTGTTTAAGCGATGTTTTCTGCTCTTCTAACCCCGGATCCAGACCAAGATGATAATCCAAAGTTACTTTCTTTTTTGACGAAGATTGAATCGAATAAGGGAATATTTTTCGCAAATATTTAAGGGCAATCTTGATTTCGGTTGTTGTAAGGTAGGGTCCAAAATATTTAGCCCCGTCGTCGAGTGGTCGACGAACAATTTTTACTACCGGATGCGAAGAATCATAGTTTATTCTAATGTAGCTTACCGACTTATCATCGCGCAACAATATATTATATTTAGGCAAATAACGACGGACTAACTCGGCCTCTAAAAATAAAGCTTCCAATTCACTGCCAACCTCTTCGTATGTCATGTCAGCGATGTCTTTGACCAATGCTCTAGTTTTTGTATCTTTCAGATTGGGTGATTGAAAGTATTGTCTGACACGATTTTTCAACCTGACGGCTTTACCGATATAGATAACCTCTCCCTGTTTATTTTTGAAAAAATAAACTCCGGGAGTTAGTGGAAGCTGACTGATTTTCACTTTTAAATCTATATCCATAGATAAGACTTAGATTAAAACTATCTAGTGGATAATTCAACTTCTTGTTTGCATTGCTTTGAGCAATACATATCATGAGAAGCGCAATTTGAACAAAGCACCATTAGCTTATTACATTTTTTATTGGCACAGTTTTCATAGTTACTTGTTTTGCCCTTACAGCGAACGCAAACACCTATATCTTTGGCTTTATCACTAAATTTCATGCCCATCCTACCATCAAAAGTATAGAGTGAGCCTTCCCATAAACCCTCATCGCCATATGTCTTACCGTAATTATCGATGCCACCATCTATTTGATAGACTTCTTTAAATCCATTTTCCTTCATCACATAAGACAGTACTTCGCATCTAATTCCGCCGGTACAGTAAGTAACAATCGGCTTATCTTTCAAATCATCATAAACACCACTCTTTAGATCTTCGATGAATTCTCTGGTGTAGTTAACATGAGGTACTACGGCATTTTTAAAGTGGCCGGTTAAAGCTTCATACTGATTTCTGCCATCAAAAAAAACAACCTCGTCTTTTTTCTTATCAACCAGTTCATGAACCTGTTGTGGAGAAAGGTGTTTTCCACCACCAACGACACCTTTTTTATTTACTTTCAGTTTGTCACCCAAGCCGAAGGTAACCAGTTCCGGTCTTATTTTTACGGAAATTTTTGGAAAATCAGCCTTACCGCCATCACTCCATTTATACCTTATATCCTTAAATGGTTCGTAGGATTTATTTTCTTTAATATAGTTTTTCAAGCCTGCGACTGAACCCCCTAATGTACCATTAATACCGTGTTTAGATATTATTATTCTTCCCTTCAAGTCGTTTACTAAACAAAGGTTTTTCTGCCACATCTTGACTGCCTCTAAATCATTTAAAGGAGTAAAAATATAATAAAGAATTATTTTTTCCATCTATATAATTATATCTTAAAAAATAAGACGTAACTTAAGATAATCAGTAAAACAACAATCAAAATGGCTAAAAATGCATCTAGATTAACATTTATTTTCTTGACGGGTAACTTAATAACTGGCGCAGGCTCATTTTTTTGATTGTCGGGTTGTGGTTTATAACGACTCTGGTTTGCATCTTGAGTTAAATCTAAACCCTTTTCTTCCAATAACTCATCGACGGATTTAGGAGTATGAATGGTTTGAACATAAATATCCTGGTCTCTTAAATCTCTAAGCTTAGGGTCTTTCTCGAAGTCGATTTGGTGCAAAATCAGTTCACTTCTTAATATTTTTTCATAGTTTCCGGTTGATAAGTACTCTTCAACAACCCTTTTAACTCCGGAAAAACTGATTTCTCTTTTTTGAAAAATTTCTTTGAGAGAAACATCATTTATCTTTATTTTTTCACTAAGCGCAATGACCTCTTTATCTGTTAAATTCATTTTAGGTCTACCGCCGGTTTCAACCTTTTTTAGTGAATCGATTTTTATTGATGTTTTTGACTCTACCTTAGAAGGTATAGAATATTTTTCTATAATCTGGGTTTTAGGTATTTCCGAAGTTTCAAGTCTAATCCTTTCTTTAGTGTTTTCAACCCGATAATTTAACTCCATTATCGTTCGATTCACTTTCGGTTTTACCGTGTTCTCGGGAGATAGTTCTTTAGGAACTTCAATTTGCTTTATTTTCGTTAATTCATTGATTAAAAAATCAAAGGCTGTCTTTTTTTTAACTGAAAAATCTTGGTACCATTCCTTCAATCCGGTTCGAGTCTCAGTTTCCGTATTTTTTCTTGCTGGAGATTGGAAATTATTATCGTTAGTAAGGACTGATTCTCCCAAATTACTAGTTGATTGTTGCGATATAAGGTTGGAATCGACACCATCGATTGATTCGGCCGATGCAACAGACCTTAGGTAGGAAGCTGTTAAATCACCACTGTTTGATAGATGATTTAAGAACACTTCAACAGAGGTATTCTTATCTTGTTCTTCAAGTTCGTTTAAATGAATATCGGCAATAGACTGAAGAATAATTTCTTCTTCCTTCTCAGTTAAGAGCCTCTCTGGACCTTCCTCTTCCTCGATTAATTCCTCTTTTACCTTTGGAAGCTCGGTAGGGTCACGTTCTTCATCTTCACTTTCTTCCTGTTGCTTTTTTTGTTCTTTAGTCTCTTTTAATTCTTCCAGTCTTGGTTTAAAACGAGATAAGAGTTGAAAAAAAAGACTGACATTCTTGTCTTTCTTTTTCTTTTCATCCAATTCATCATCTTCTTCGGAATCTGAATTTAAATTTTCAAAATTCATAATGAATTTAAAATTTCTAGTTAGATTAGACCACCGATAATCTTACTCTTTGGTTTCCTCATTAGTGGAAGAAGCTGCTTGCTCGCCTTCAGTAGCTTCCGCTGTTTCCTCGACTACCTCTTCTTCACTACCGGCCAAAGCATTATTGGCTGCTTCAATGGCTGATGGTTCATAAACACTAACGACCGAAGCAGAAGCGTCAGATTTTACTTCTACATTTGAAGGAATAATCAATTCACCGACTGTTATATGGTCTGATGGGTTAACTAATTTCTCAGCATCATAGTAAATCGCATCGGGTAAATCAGAAGGCAGAGCTTCAACCAAGACACTTTCAAGATGTTCGATAACAATCAATCCGGCTCGCTCGGCTGGAGTAGCTTCATTGCCTTCGGCATATTGTGGTTTAATCGGGATCTCAGCTTCAACTTTCTGATTAGCAAAAATAGAATTAAACACGACGTGAGAAATAGTTTGCCTCTGAGGCTCAACATCAGTTTCTTTAATCATCGTTGTAATATCTTTTTTTCCTGATGACTTAAGGACGACCGGATGATGTTTGCCGGCTTCCGATAGAACAGGTAGTAATTCTTTTAATGAGACCTGGGCTAAGATAGAATCTTGACCGTGGTCATGAATAACAATTGGGACTTGTCCTTCACTTCTTAGTTGTTTTACTTTTTTACCGGTTAAAGACCTCTGTTGATAATTCAACACAATAGTATTGTCTGACATATAAAATCGCTATCTCTCCTTACTTTTGTCTACTTGATATTACATTATACCAGATATTTTATTAGACTAATAGAGTAAGAAGCGTTAAAATTAAACGCATATGTTTGATGTCAATCACATCCTCCAAATTGGAGGGCTATGGCTCTTAGCTACTTTTATATTTTCTGAAGTCGGTTTATTTTTAGGATTCTTCCTTCCGGGCGATACTCTTTTAATCGCTGCCGGTATATACGCTAAAGAAGGTAAAATGTCTTTGGCGATGGTTCTTCTGGTAGTCGGTTTGGCAGCAATCTCAGGCGATAACTTCGCTTATTTTATAGGTAGAAAACTAGGTCCCAAGGTCTTTACTAAACCCGACAGTTTACTGCTCAGAAAAGATCACATTCAACAAGCTGAACGATTTTACGAAAAATACGGTCCTAAAACTGTACTTATAGCCCACTTCTTTCCAGTGATAAGATCGTTTTCGCCACTTCTGGCTGGAGTCGGTAATATGAACTATGGCAAGTACTTTTTGTTTGATTTGATAGGAGATACGGCCTGGACTTTTATAGTCACGTTGCTAGGTTACTATGTCGGAAGTCGGATACCACACATAGATCATTACATTCTGTTGGTTCTAGTAGGTGTAGTAGTAATCTCTTTGCTACCAACTTTTTATCATTTATACCGAGTAATAAAAAAAAGAAAAGCTACAAAATCTTCTTCAAATACTGGGCGGTAAAGCTCGCTTGATTACTGGCTACTTGTTCTGGTGTCCCTTCAGCGACAACAGTACCTCCGGCTTGACCGCCTTCCGGTCCCATATCGATGATCCAATCGGCATTCTTGATAACATCAAGGTTGTGCTCGATTACTATAACGCTGTTACCGCTATCAACTAGCAAATGGATTATTTTAAGTAACTTATCGACGTCGGCAATGTGTAATCCAGTAGTCGGTTCATCCAAGATATAGAGTGTTTTACCGGTTGCTCGGCGAGATAATTCAGAAGCTAATTTTATTCTTTGAGCCTCTCCTCCACTTAAGGTTGTGGCCGGCTGACCAAGCTTAATATAACCAATACCAACGTCTACTAGTGTTTCCAGTTTTCGAGCGATTTGCGGGATGTTGGAAAAGAACTTAAGAGCCTCTTCACAGGTCATTTCCAATATGTCGCTGATATTTTTAGATTTATAATGAATTTCCAGAGCCTCGCGGTTATATCTTTTGCCGTGACAGACTTCACATTCAACATAAACGTCGGGTAGAAAATGCATTTCTATTTTAATAATCCCGTCACCTGAACAATTCTCACATCGTCCGCCTTTGACGTTGAAACTGAATCTTCCGGCGCTATAACCTCGAAGCTTGGCATCGGGCAGTTCGGCAAATAGTTCTCTAATAGGCGTAAATAATCCAGTATAAGTAGCCGGATTGGAGCGAGGAGTCCGGCCAATCGGAGACTGGTCAATTATGATGGCTTTATCTAATTTATCGATCCCCTTTATCTGCTTATGATACCCGGGTACAGTACTGGCCCGATGAAGTCGCGCCAATAATTCCTTGGCCAAAATATCATTAATCAAACTCGACTTACCGGATCCCGATACCCCGCTGACAACAACCAATTTACCTAGAGGTATGCTGACATTTATATTTTTTAGATTATTTTCAGCAGCACCTTCGATGACCAGACTTTGACCATTTCCCTTACGCCTAGATTTTGGAACAGCTATGTTCTTTTTACCCGAAATGTACTGACCGGTTAAGCTGTCTTTAATGTTCATGACTTCCTTGGGAGTACCGTGAGCTACCACCTTTCCGCCGTGACTGCCGGCGCCGGGACCAATATCAACTAAATAGTCGGCTAGCAGAATAGTTTCTTCATCATGTTCAACTACTATGACGGTATTTCCAAGATCACGTAAATGTTTCAGCGTGGCTATCAAACGGCCGTTGTCTCGTTGATGCAGACCAATACTAGGTTCATCTAAAACGTACAAGACCCCAGTCAGCCCTGAGCCGATTTGAGTAGCTAAACGAATTCTTTGCGCCTCACCACCACTCAAAGTATTAGCCGACCTTAATAAAGTCAAATAGTTTAAACCGACATCCTTCAAAAATTGAAGCCTGGCTTTAATCTCTTTAACGATCAATCTGACTATGTTTTGTTCGGTTTCAGTTAGTTTTAATTTATCGATCCAATCAAAAGTTTTATCTATCGATAAATCGCAAACATCCATGATTGATTGACCGTGGACTTTAATAGCCAATACTTCATCACGCAATCTGAGACCCTTGCATTTATGACAAGGTCTTTCTTTCATGAATTTTTCAATATCTCGACGTACAAAATCACTGTCAGTTTCCTTGTGACGCCTTTCAAGATTAGGCACTACACCCTCATAGGTAGTTTCAAAGGTTCTTCCGCCACCTAAAGACAACCGATATTTCTCATCACCGGTTCCGTACATTATAAGATCAAGCTGTTGCTTGGTTAGCGAAGAGGTCGGGACTTTTAAAGAAAAACCGTGTTTATCGGCTACAGCTTGCAGTTTCTTCATGTACCAATTATCAACATTGATTCGATTATAAGGTCTGATTGCTCCCTCGCTGATTGTCAGATTACCGTTTGGAATAACAAGATTAGGATCAACTTCCAGTCTATTGCCAAGACCAGTACAGACAGGACACGCACCCTGAGGACTGTTGAAACTGAATGTTCTCGGTTCAAGTTCAGGAATAACTACATCTGGGTGCTTGTCGCAGGCATAGAGCAGACTAAAGCTACTAATATTGCCTGATTCATCTTCCAATACCATCAGACGACCACCGCTTATTTCCAGCGCTTGCTCAATTGATTGATTAAGCCTAGAGTAGTTTTCCTGGGAATTAGTTAGCCTATCAACAACTATCTCAATATTGTGTCGATAATTTTTATCGAGTACAGGAAATTCGTCGAGTGCGTAAATAATCCCATCAACTCTTATCCTGGCGAACCCGACTCTTAAATACTGTTCTTTTAAATGCTCAAAGGCACCTTTTTTATCCATTACAATCGGCGACAATATAATTAGGCGACTGTTTTCGGAAATTTTAGTGACCTGGTCAATAATCGACTGGGCTGTTTGTCGCTTTACCTCGCTACCGTCAATCGGACAATGAGGAACACCTATCCGAGCAAACAAAAGTCTTAAATAATCATATATCTCAGTCACTGTCGCAACTGTTGAGCGAGGATTTCTGGAGGTAGATTTCTGATCGATACTGATGGCCGGTGATAGTCCATCAATTTGGTCAACGTCAGGTTTCTCCATAATACCCAGAAATTGTCTGGCATAAGAACTTAATGATTCGACATATCTTCTTTGTCCCTCGGCGTAAATAGTGTCGAAAGCGAGCGACGATTTACCGGATCCGCTAAGCCCGGTAATTACCACCAGTTTATTTCTAGGAATGGTCAGGTCTATATTTTTTAGATTGTGTTCCCTGGCGCCTTTAATCGAAATAACATCGTCCATAAATTTAAATCCAACTTTTAGTCAATTGATTATACACTGAAATCGATCAAAAATCGAGACCCTTAAACCAACAAAGATTAATTAATAATACTTATGCTATAACATGTAGTTGACTTAATTACAAAAGATAGTATAATATCAGATACTTAAAGGTTGGGGCAAATGAACAGTCTAATTTTTTTAGGTATAATTCCCGGAACTAATATCCAAATAAGTTTTTTTGGTTGGTTAGTTTTGTCAGCTCTAGCTTTATCTTTCTTTCTTGTAATTAGACATCGCAAAAATATAATATCGGGACTTAGAAAAAACAGTAAGCCACTAAGAGGTATCTACGCCAACGAATTACATTTTAAACCGGGAATTTTCATCTAAGACTGTTCTTTGGGTTTTCCTATACCGGCCCAAAAAGTAATCACAAACAACAAGAAAGTGATTATATGGACTCCGGTACAGTAAAGACAGATTGAATTTAATTTATACAGTTCGACATAAACCAAATAAAATACGCTAATCATTCCCAGAGAGACTAACGACAGTCTTAATTTTAATATAAAATCCGAAGCCGACATCCAAAACTTAGGCAAACTTAAAACTATTAATGTAATGAAGAATAGCATCCCGAAAAATGTAATAGGTATACCATGAATCATGGAATAAGAACTGGATGTTACTTTTTCGCAATTTACGAATTTGGTTTCCGGACAGGCTAAAATTGCCGGGGTTGAATAATGGGCAATCGTTAGATAAAGACTGTCCGCAAAACCCAGCAGACTCAATATTAAACTGGAAACCGAAAAATATTTTAATTTCATTTTAAAGTGATTTTTGGATTTGAATAATTGTCGGATCACAAACACTGCTTGGCTGGTTGTTAGTCAGCTCGCAGATTGCGGCAATCATCGCATTGGCCGCACCGTCGGCACCCTTGGCAATAGGGGAAGAAGGATCATTCAAACTGGCAGCAATCTGATTAGCTGTTTTTCCTTGTATGACATGCGGCAAATAAGTCGCGCCGGA
>JAKBGO010000003.1:56879-60824 GCA_021833065.1 bacterium | reverse complement strand
GTCAAATAACAGAGATTATAATATAATTCAGAAACTACTTCGTTCTGTTTGGCAGGGGAGACAGGGATCGAACCTGCGACTTTCGGTTTTGGAGACCGATACTCTACCAGCTGAGTTACTCCCCTATTGTTCAGCTACAACTATTTATTGTACATTTGCGACCGAGTTAAAACAATTTTATATCTTTCAAAAATATTATTATATAATATAATAAAGAGAATTTTATGGCAAAAATAGCACCGAAATCAACTTTCCTATTAACACTCTATGGATACCCGTCGTCCGGTAAAACTTATTTATCGCGTCAACTTAGCGATTCCATTAACTGTGTACATCTAGAGGCTGAAAGAATAAGACAGGAATTATTCGTGAACCCTGTTTATGATTTGAACGAAAATAAGCGATTATGGCAAATAATGAATTATTTTGCCGAAAAGTTCTTATCAGCTGGATTAAGTGTTATTTTTGATTACAATGCCGCTAAAAGCTTTCAGCGTCATCAATTAAAGACTTTGGCACGGAAACATTCCGCCGTAAATTTGGTAGTTTGGCAACAAATTGACCCTGAAACGGCATTTTCTCGAAATAAAAGAAGAGACAAAAGAAAGACCGACGACAAATATTCTGTGGTAATTCCCGGAGAAATATTTAAATCCATGATCAGTGTTATGCAAAACCCCACAAATAGCGAAGATTATGTAGTTGTCAGTGGTAAACATGTATTTCAAACTCAAAAGAATGCAATATTGAATAAAATGAGGCAGCTCAATATTATTGATGATCAAGTCGCTCATGAACATTTAGCTATGCCAGGAATGGTTAATTTAATCCCTAACGGGACAAACTCCGGTCATCGTAATGTAATAATAAGATAGTTTCTATAAATTAAAACTTATTAATTTAGTGAAAAAAATATTAATAGAAAATAAATACCCGGTCAGCTTAATAAAAAGGAAAGGCAGTAAATCCATTAGGCTAACCTATTCAGCGATTAATGGGCTAAGAGTTACATTTCCTGTATGGATAACCTACGGATACGCAATCAAATTTGTTAATTCTAAAATTGATTTTATTAAGAAAAATTATACGGAATACCGTGGCATCTCAAATAATCTAGAGATTGCCTCAACCTATACTGTTAAATTCATCAGATCGGATAGTGAAAACCTATACCATAAAATAACTTCAAACCAGCTGCTTATATATGTACCGGAAAAATATGATATTTATCATAGTGAGGTACAAGAATATGTTAAAAGAATTAGTTTGAAAATTTTACGAGACGAGGCTGAATATTATCTACCCAAAAGATTAAAATACCTAGCTAATCTCCATGGCTTTGAAGTCGAAAAAATTAATATCAGAGTGCTTAAGAGCCGATGGGGTAGTTGTGATAGTAAAAAAAACATTACGTTAAATCTCTATTTAATGCAGTTACCTACGCATATTATTGATTATGTTTTAATTCACGAACTTGTTCATACGATAAATATGAGTCATAATAGTATGTTCTGGAACAAAGTGGGCATATTTATTCCTAACTACAAAGAAATAAAAAAAGAATTAAGACTTAGGCAGCCTATCTTTTCTAGCAGTCTTTAAAATTAACTAATCATCTAATAAAATAAATAAAGAAATGAATAATAACGAAACAGAAACACTAGATCAACAAAGACTAAATATATTGATTAACAGTATGTCGGATGCTGTAATTACAATCGACGAAAATTTCAAAATACAACTTTATAATGCGTCTGCTTTAAATCTTTTAGATATAAATAATATTAAAATCGGCGATGAAATAATCAATTATTTGGAGATTTACAACAAAAAAGATGAGCTAGTCGATTTGAAACATATTGTTAGGAAGCATGACCGTATAACAACTTATGAGAATTTTTCACTTAAATATATAGATAACTCTAAAGCGAATCTATTTCTATCGATCTCCCCAATACATTCAGTGTACGGAAAGAAGAATTTGTCAGGTTATATTTTGATCATGAGAGATATAACTCGAAACAAATCATTAGAGGAAGAAAGAGATGAATTTATTTCTGTAGTATCTCACGAATTAAGAACACCAATCGCAATTACCGAAGGCGCAGTCTCTAACGCGATGGCTTTTACGGAACGTTCGGACGATAAAACCAAAATTTTAGAATTTTTAGATCAAGCCCACAAACAAGTCTTATATCTTTCAGATCTCGTAAATGATCTGTCTACATTGTCTCGCGCAGAAAGAGGTGTCTTAGAGATAAAAAGTGAAGAGATAAATGTCCTTCAGTTACTTGAAGAATTATTGAAGAATTACTCATCCGATGCACGAAAAAAAACATTGAGAATCAAAGTAGGTAAAGTTGATAATAAATTAATTCTTAACTCAACGCAGCTATATGTTAGAGAAATACTCCAAAATTTCATTACTAATGCGATTAAATACTCTAATAAAGGCGTTATAGAACTTGGTGCTGATAAAAGTGAAGGAGGAGTCCTATTTTCTGTAAGCGATCAGGGTATAGGTATATCTAAGTCAGATCAAGCCAAAGTTTTTGACAAGTTTTTCCGTTCTGAGGACTTTAGGACAAGGCAATCGAGTGGAACCGGACTAGGTCTTTACGTAACTGCTAAATTGGCTAAACTACTTGGTGCTAAAATTTCATTATCAAGTAAATTAAACCAAGGTTCTACTTTCAATATTTTTGTTCCTGATTTAGGGAAGGAAGTTTGAAATCATAATTAAGTACAGGGAGGCAGATATTTCTCTCTTTCCAGTAGACTTTTCTAAATTCATATAAATACATCGATAAATTATATAAGTATATATCCAGTAAAAAGGCTAGGAGTACTAAAAATCTATACCTTATTATTCTTTTGTCGAAAGTTAAATTAATTAACTGGTCATAGTAGATTACCTCTAATATTATTGCAACTAAAGAAGAGATTAGTATGGGATTATTGAGTTTTATAATGCCGATGATTAAAGAAATTGTCGGAAAAATAAATAGCATAAATTCCGCTAATGTTACTATTGATACCAAATCTAGCCTTCTATGAAGTTTAGGGTAATAAGTTCTAATCGCTGTTTGTTTCTGCTCGATTGGAGATTTATTACTTTGAAGACCTATCGTTTCATCAGATCTTAATAATTTGTACTTTTTTTTTGATAATAATACTTGACGAGAAAAAAAACTTTCTGGTGATACTTTGTGCTTAACGGATTTGAAAGATCCGTATTTTTGAAGAACATTTTTTTCGATTAGCCAGCAGGTACTTAGTACAGGTGGTCTAACGATGTAATATCTCGGGAATGAAACTTCAAATGCATATCTAAGGGGTTGATAGAACAGAGATCCGCCATCAGCTTTATTTTTGTAAGTATTTTTAGGCATAACACTTATCATCGAATATGATTCGGTTTTGAAAATATCAATCATACTTCTGATAGTGTGGCTTTCAAATCTTACATCAACACCGCAGAAAAGAAGAATATCACCATTTGCTTGATCTGCTAGTTGCTCATATGCATAATTCTTAGGTAGCCAATCATCGTCAGGAATCTGGCCTTGTAAAAATCTTACACCGTTATGTGCATAATTTTTAATGATCTGAGATGTTTTTTTAGAAAGCGAGCAGTCGTCAAGCACAATGACTTCTAGTTTGGGATAGTCGGATTTGATAAGACTTGATAAGCATGATTCAAGGTCATCGGTTTCGTTTCTTGCTGGTATTAAAACACTTACAGTTGGTAGATCTCTGTCATAATAATGAATAGGTTTGTGGATGTGTTTTGAACTTAAAATATTAAAATGACTTATTATGTTTATTGCCAGTAAAATAAGTACTATTGCAAGGTTGTATATAAATAATGATTTCAAATTAAAGAAGTAAACAAATAAGTTATCATATTGTAACAATAATAAAACTAATAAAACTATATTTAAT
>JAKBGO010000003.1:4425-56869 GCA_021833065.1 bacterium | reverse complement strand
CTGATGCTTGAATTGATAATGGAGTTTTTTAATTTTTTTGAGTATTGTTTAGTTCCGCGAAATAAATTAACAATCCGATAAATACTAAAAAATAAAAATACAGTGAAAAATATTGGAGAAGAACTAAATAGAGCGAAAATAATTACTGCAGATCCTGATAACGATAATAAAATATAATTGAAGAATCTAGCCTTAAACACCAATAAAGTTAGGATTTCTATAATTGAAAATGCCGGAATAAGAGTTAAAGATAAGCTTTCAACCATAATCACTATAATCTTATTACTTTTGGCTTAAGTAGACAAACCCTTATTGACCTATTTCATTCAAAATGATAGTATTGACAAGTATGAACCTACAATTTATTGTAGGTTTTATTTTTTAGGAGAGATATGGTTAAGAAAACCGATAAAGTTAAATCTTCAAACATCAGTCTTAGAGATAAGTTTGAGGCAATATCAGAAAGTTCTAGTAAAAAAGCTTCTTCAAGCAATAAACGAACTTCCAAAACTAAGACTAAACGTATCAAGAAAAATACGGCTGTATCGAAAGTTTTTAAAATAATCGGTATGATTTTACTACCTATTTATCTTCGCAATAGTTGGATAGAGCTTAAACAAGTCACCTGGCCTAATTTCAAATTAAGTCGCCAGCTAACTGTAGCAGTAATCATATTCGCTGTTTTTTTTGGCGTCTCTATCGCATTAGTTGATGCCGGATTAAGTAGAGTCTTTAAAGTAATATTATTAAAATAAGGAAAACATTTCATATGTCAGCAACAAGCACCAAAAGATATGATGAGACATCTAAGAGATGGTATGCTATCCATACATACTCCGGTTACGAGGAAAAGGTTGCCGAAAGTATTAAGCAAAGAATAGAGTCTCTTGATATGGGAGATAAAATTTTTGATGTATTAGTACCTAAAGAAAAAATGATTGAAATAAAAAACGGTAAACGAAGAATAGCTGAAAAGAAAATCTTCCAGGGTTACGTGTTGGTTAATATGAAGCTTTCTGAGGATGCTTGGTACACAGTTAGAAATACACCAGGGGTAACAGGGTTTGTAGGTAGTGGAAGTGATCCCACTCCCGTAGAAATGTCCGAAATTGAAAAAATCAAGAAAAGGATGGGATTGGAACAACCAAAGCATAAAATTGATTTCAAGATTGGTGATGTCGTTAACATAATTGACGGACCTTTTAAAAGTTTTGATGGCAGTATTAGCGATATAGATCCCCAAAAAGGTAAACTTAAAGTATTGGTCAATATGTTTGGACGAGAGACTCCGGTAGAGCTTGATAGCTTACAAGTTAAAAAGGTATAATTTTAAGAGAAGGTATTTATATGGCGGAAAAAGTAATTAAGGCAAATCTGAAAATGAAAATTAAAGGTGGGCAAGCTAGTGCAGCCCCACCGGTTGGTAGTACTCTAGGACAGTATGGTGTTAATATGATGGATTTTATTACACCATTCAACGAACAGACTAAGGACATGATGGGCAAAGATCTAACAGTCCATATAGCTATCTATGAAGATAAAACAATGTCCTTTAGAGTTGTATCTACACCTACCGACGACCAAATTAGATCGAAACTAGGTATAGATAAAGGATCAGGAAGACCAAATAGCGAAAAAGTTTCAAAGAAATTAAGCCAGGCTGCACTCACTGAAATAGCCGAAGCAAAAGCAAAAGATATGAACACAGATGATATAGAGGCTGTTAAAAAAATGGTGGCAGGCACGGCTAGATCAATGGGTGTTGAATTAGAGTAATAATTAATAAGTGGGAGATTTATTTAATCGTTAAAACCACAAGGAGTAAATATGAACGAAGAAAAAGTTAAGAAAGTTGATAGTTCTGTAGAACTTGCACCGGAAATGACAGAAAAAACTGTAGCCAAGGCAGGTAAAAGAAGCGCAAAATCAATTAAAGAAAAAGAAGAAAAGATAACTAAGGAAGAACGAAAGCTTCACGCAGACAAGTCGACATCTGAAAAAACTGTACTAACAATAAAGACTAGGTCCTTACTTGAGAGACGTTCTAAAAAATACAGGAAATCAGCTAATCTGATAGATAAGGAAAAGGATTACAAATTAAACGACGCTGTTCAATTAGTCAAAAAAACATCAACGACTAAATTTGACGGAAGTGTTGAAATCCATGTCAGGTTAAACGTTAACCCAAAGCAGGCTGACCAGAATGTCAGAGATACGTTTATACTACCTTTTGGAACTGGTAAGAAGATAACTATTGCTGTTCTGACCGAAGATAGTAAACTTGCCAAAGATTCAGGCGCCGATATTTATATAAAGGAGGACATTTTTGGTTCCCTAGATAAAAATATCATAGACTTTGACATTCTGATTACAACCCCTGATCTTATGCCTAAGCTTAGTAAATATGCCAGAATTCTAGGTCCAAGAGGAGTAATGCCTAATCCTAAGAGTGGTACTGTTACAACTGACATAAATAAAGCGATAAATGAATCTAAGAGCGGTAAGGTTGAATATCGGGTAGACTCCTATGGAATAGTTCATTTACCTGTTGGAAAAGTGAGCTTTGATGAAAATAAACTTGTTGATAATATAAATTCTTTTTTGACAAACCTAAAATCCAACAAGCCTTCATCAGTTAAAACTGCATTTATTAAAAGCGCTTTTCTAACCACAACGATGGGACCTTCAATTAAGCTAGATACAACAGATCTACTTTAAATATGCATCGCTTTTACTAAAGCGTTCATTGTTTTAATAAAACCGCTAAAGCTAGGCCCTCGAAAAACAACATAACGATTCCGCCAAGTCGGTTCGTATTTACTTTTGAATCTATATAAACCTTGAAAGGAATAGAATCGATTGCCGTTCGCATAGACAAGTTTTAGCAAGGTGTTTATAAGACTGAAGTCTTTGGTTTTGTTTTCATCAATGCCTGATAGCGGAGATAGTCCCATATTTAATTTTTTGTAACCATTATTTTTCAAATATTCTATAAAATTTATAATTAAGTAGTCATTAATATTACCTATTTGATTTGTCGAATGCCTGAGTAGATCATATGTCGCTTCCTCTTTATCGAATTCGGCCGGTATAAGGTTAATAAATGCCTGAATCGTTGATGCAGCGTCCCTAACTACATAAACCCGACACATATTCATATATTCACGAGAGAAGTAACCCATTGCGAATCCTCTTTCTGATCGTCCAGGAATAGATAGCCATTGTTTCGATACTTCTTCCAATCGATTTAAGACTGCTTCGTTGTGTGGAGGTGTAAGTATTTCGCAGCTGTATGACTGCTTAATAAATTTGTTAGATATGTGTCTAAAGTATTTATTTTTCGATGTTACATTTGAGAAAACATTTATATCAACTACGGCTTCCTGACCTATTAATTGATTATTGAAACCTAGTGTTTTATATATTTTAAGATATTTGTCGGTGGCATGCACGAATGAAACATTCCAATTATTGATGTAACAATCTTTTTGAAAATTAGTAATCAATTTTTTAAATTTTCTAGAATCACCAACCGGATCACCGAGGCATATTGCCATCCCCTTGGATACTTTGTAGGCTAGTCCGGCTTTAAGATCTTCGTACAAATAATACTTTTTATCGTGTGGCCAAATTTTAAAAAAATCTTCACTTTCTGAACCCGAATAGTTTAGTAAATTTTCCATTGATTTACGAGAGTCAGACTGATCTTCGTACCTAAAACGAATCGGTTGAAAAATAGCGAATAATCCATATACAATAGCCAGAAAACTAACCGTTGATAAAGAATCCATAAATAACCTAGCTTTTTTAGTATAGGGTCTAAGGGGTTGTGTTGTTATGTTAAACTGGTCAATTGTGTAGTGTAACGATGTTGTAAAATTAAGTTCACGGTGAAAATCGGATTTGTCCATCAACATGAATCCCGAAACTCCGTAAATTATCATAATTATCATTACTATAGTAAAAATCAATAACCCAAACCTAAGGCTCGTAATATCACTCTTGACTTTATATAATTTACGCCATTTGGTGAGAAAGTAGATTAGAAGTACCAAAAAAATTAAATTAACGCCTTTAAGTAAGGTCACTTTGCCTATGTAAGGTGTTCTTTTGAAAAACTCATCATAAATAAACAGAACTGTCATTGTTATGTAAAGAGTGATTCCGATAATCCAGGCATTCTTTTTTGCTCTAAGAAGCTGAATACTCAGAAATACTAAACTAAGTCCGAGAAGAACTGAGAAATTAACGAAAAATGATGATTGCAAAAGATATTTTTTATAAGTGAAATCTTTATCTAACGAGATTATTAAGAGAAAAATACCGTGAAGTACGATAAGGGATGATATCAAATAAATTTTTAAATTTTTTTTCATATTTTTCTCTAATAGTATATGGTTTTTTTATATAAAAGAATAGATTATACAATATAACATAAGAATTTTGATTATTAATCATATTTATTACTTTATTGAATCAAATGATTTAATGATATAAACTTAATTTTAAAAGAGGGTAATATGTCGGTATATTCAAACATTGATATTAAAAAGGCTATCGATGAAAAACATATTATCTGTCATCCTTATCAAGAAAAGCATGTTTCTGAGGCAAGTCTGGATGTCACGTTGGGATATTATTACTATAGAATTGAGAAAAAAGATGAAAGAACAATTTATAATCCCTTTGATAAAGATGACGTAGCGAGATATTTCGATGGGCCGTATAAAGCTGTTACTCATTCCGAATGGGCAAAACAAAATGGTTTTAGTTTAGTTAAAAACATACCTCCAGATCATCCCGTGATTAGCTTAAAACCTAAAGAGAGAATACTTGCCCACACCGTTGAATTTTTTGGCATTCTGCCTCCTGGAGCTTGTGAAATAAGATCTCGTTCAAGTTGGGGTAGGAACGGTATTGCTGTTTGTTTTGACGCCGGATGGATAGATCCCGGATATATTAACAGACTAACTCTAGAAATTTTTAATTTGAATGATCGGGAAACTATTCTATTACCTGTTGGCGAAAGAATAGCGCAGGCAATATTTCACGAGACTGGTGAAGTTGAAGGTAACTATGGATTAGGCAGGGGTGGTTTTAGCGGTAAGTACCAAAAAGGTACGAATTTAGATGAAATAATCAGAACATGGTCGCCTGATTCTATGTTGCCTAAAGCTTACATGGATAATCGAACTTTTCCATCAAAAATAAAAAACTCTATATATGATTAAACAGGGAAAATGTATTGTTATTGAATCGGTTGGTGGTATCGAGAAAAATAATTATATAAAAGAAATATCAAGCTTTATATCCAAAAAAAATACTCTTGTTAAAGTATTCTCATCAATAGATCAGTACGACGATATCCTGGTTAATATTTTATCAAGAATTGAAAGTTCAATTGAAATCGATATAGATTTTATAACTAATTTACATCTGTATAATGCAGTATTTACTCGCATTTTAAAGAAAATTAAGAAATATAATGAAGCCGGCATAGATTGCATTGTTACGAATTCTTATATTAACCTATTATCGAATATTTATGACTATTATTCAGAAAATAATAGATACGAAGAATATTTTAAAATCTTAAAAAATGGAATTGCTGAATTTAAACCCGATTTTTCTGTGATTTTAACCACGCCTAATTTTAAAAAAAATAAAAAACAACTTGAATTTTATAAAAAAGTATCGAATGAAATTGATTTAATAATTGTTAACGTGGATGATAACTATCAGAAAAACTTAAACATCATTACACAGTTCATTTCAAGGAAAAAGCAGACTAAAAACAAAAAAGAGCTAACATCTCAAAACATTGAAATAACTAAAACATTGTCTGGTTATAGGCTTTCATACAGGAAAAACATTGAAGATATTTACCGACAATTAATTATTTCATCAAAAGAAATAAATTTTGATTTTAATACTTACGACCTATACATTACCGAATTTTCTGGACTAATTAATTTTTACCTGTCACTGTGGTCTTTGCATAAAAAAACAAAGCTGGAATTCATTAACACTAAAGAAAGTCCACTTCAATTGAAAGATGAGATTTATATACCAAAAGAGATTTCCCCAAAACTTAAAAAAGATTATTTAAATGTTATCAATGATTTGAAAAATATCTATATAAAACTTAGTAGTAGATATTCAAATAATTTGGAAGTTAAACTATTAGAAAAGATTATCCCTCTATCTTTAAAAACTCATTCTGTTATCAGTTTAGACCCTAGTGAAAATAATGATTTAAAAAATGAAATGGGATACTTAAATTTGGCCGAAGTTAACAAATTAATCGACAATCTTATCTTTGATAAAAAATACCATACCGGACAGAAATTAAGTCTTGAGCCGAACTTATTGAAAAATATTTCAGATAATTTTTTCGGTAAAAAGTATGATAATTTCAGTAACTTAGATTTAAAGGTTATAGATTTTTATCCGAAAAATGAATTTAGTATTCTATCTAATAGTTTATATAAATTTTCGGGTTTAGATTTTGATGAGACTGTCGGTATTCTCGATAAACTCGATTTCGAACAAAAGACAAATATATTAACTAACTACATATCCGGAAAACTCGATAGTAATTTGTACGATAATAGTTTTGTAATGGTTGAGTGCTATATGAGTATTTACAGTCTAAGAATTTTAATTAATGAACAAGTTTTCGATGAAGTAACTCTTCAGACACTTAGCCCTCGCTACGGATACAAACTCCCTTCATTTTTAAATTCTGACGAGGATATTAATGATTACGAGAAAGCTTTTGATTTAAGTCTATTACTGCAAAAAATTTTATCAGAAACCGGGCAGGAAGATCTTATAAGCTATGGTCTTCTTTGGGGAAATCTGGTCCGTGTGAAAATAAAATTTAATTTATACCAGATAAAGAAACTTTTAAAGTTGAATTCATTCGATTATGATAATGAAATTATAATTTTCAAAAAACAATTGATTGATCAAGTAAAGGATAAGTTTCCGTCGCTTTTTTAAATTCGCGGTTTACAGATTGACTTCACAATGAAATAGGTTTAAAATAGTACCTAAGTTGCTAATGACAGTGACTGTTTATTATTACGATAAACTTAATTTGTCACCGAGGCTTTTATTGAACGATAAAATCTCATTGTGCAGCCTATATTGCAGCAAATAAAGGTCGATACTGCATATTTTAAGCATTTAAAAGGATACTAAATGGCTTTAACAAAATTACAAAAAAATCAATTGATCAGTGAAGCTACTGATTTGTTTAACAACTCAAAAGTTGTGGTTTTAGCTCACTATAAAGGTAGTAGTGTCAAAGATTTACATGAAATCCGCTTAAGTGCCAAGGAATCAAACACATTTATTAAAGTCTTTAAGAACCGACTAGTAATCCAATCCTTGAAAAATATTGATAAATTCAAGGACACTGATACTTCGGAGCTAAAAGATATGTTAATGTACGCCTTCAATACCGAAGATGAATTGGCTCCGGCTCAGCTTCTAGCTAAGCTTTCTAAGACAATCCCTTCGATACAGTTTGCTGGTGCGTACCTTTCAGATGGTACATTTATTGATGCTCAATCAGTAGTTGAATTATCTAAGCTGCCCAACAAAAAACAATTACAAGCTATGCTTGTTGGTACTTTGGCGGCTCCATTAACTGGTTTTGTGGGTGTATTGCAAGGCAACTTAACGGGCTTTATGAATGTATTAAACGCACGTTCAAATTCAATTAAGTAAAAGGAGAATTATATGTCAACAGAAGATAAAAAAGCGGAAGTACCAAAAGAGTTTGAGTCTATCGTAAAAGAATTAGACAAAATGTCAGCTCTTGAAATTTCTAAATTCGTACATTTCTTAGAAGAGTACTGGGATGTTTCAGCTGCACCAGCAGCAGTAGCAGTAGCTGCACCTGTTGCCGGTGGTGAAGGCGCTGCAGAAGAAAGTGCAAAAAGTGAATACGATGTAACCCTAAAAGACGCTGGTAGTCAAAAAGTAGCCGTCATTAAGGCTGTTAAGGACATTACAGGTCTTGGTCTAGGAGAAGCAAAAGCTTTAGTAGACGGTGCTCCTAAAGTAGTTTTAGAAAAAGCTAAGAAGGAAGACGCAGAAAACGCTAAGAAAGTTCTAGAAGAAGCCGGTGCTACAGTAGAACTAGCCTAGTCTATTCTGATAAATATATAACGTATTTTATCCACAGTTATTGATGTAGGACTTTGACTTGCATCGATAACTGTGATATTTTACAACTAGTAAGGAGTTGGGAAGAAAAACAAACCAAAAATCAACATGCCTGATATCCCAGATAAACAAGTAAAAAGAATACTTAATCTAATATCCGAAGCTGAAACTAATTTAGCTGCGGCTCATGAGTTAATTTATTCCATTATAGGACCTGATTTATCCGAAGCTAAAAAAGAGACTAGCGAAGAACCTATCGCCGGAAAAATCATTGAAGGCGTTTTTGATGGTCAGAACATGGTTGGTTCCGATAATAAAACTTATCCGGTTCCTGCAAATTATGCTTCTAAATCTAAATTGGTTCAAGGAGATATACTTAAATTAACTATCGGGGACGATGGTGCCTTTCTATATAAACAGATAGGTCCTATTGCTAGAAAGCAACTAGTAGGTACTTTGAAATTAGAAAACGGTCACTATTTTGTGGATGTTAATAATAAAAAATTAAGAGTTTTGCTAGCATCTGTTACTTACTTTAAAGCAAAACCTGGTGATCAAGTCAGTATTAATGTCCCGGAAGACGATTCTAATACAGAGTGGGCAGCTCTGGAAGCTGCGCTATAGTGCAGTTTGCATTACTTTTAATATAGTTTAATCACTTAAACTGTAATAAAATTAATACAAATGAGGCAAGCTTTATATCGTAAGTACAGATCAAATAGTTTGAGTGATGTCGTTGGGCAGGATTCTATTGTCAAAACTCTAACTAATTCTATAAAAGATTCAAAAATAAGCCATGCCTATCTATTTGTCGGTCCTAGAGGAGTAGGTAAAACATCGGTAGCTCGTATCTTTGCTCATCAAATTAATAACTTGGAATACAAACTAGAAGATAATCATGTAGATATTATAGAGATCGATGGAGCCAGTAACAGAGGTATTGATGAAATTCGAGATCTTAGAGAGAAATCAACTATCGCTCCATCCTATGCTAAATACAAAGTTTATATTATTGATGAAGTTCATATGCTTACTTTGCCTGCCTTTAATGCTCTACTCAAATTATTAGAAGAACCTCCAGCCCATGTAATTTTTATTTTAGCCACAACGGATGTCGGTAAAGTGCCTGAAACTATAATCAGTAGGACTCAAAAATTTATTTTTAAACCACATGAAATCCCCACGATTGTATCAAGATTAAATTACATTGCAAAAAAAGAGGACATAGTTGTATCTGAGGATGCCTTATCGTTGATAGCTGAATTATCTGAAGGTGGATTAAGGGATGCCATAAACATTTTAGATCAACTGTCATCAATGTCTAAAAATATTAAAGTTAACGACGTCTCCGAACTAATAGGTTTACCTTCTGAAAAAGAAGTGAATTTTATTATTGACGGTGTTTTACATAAGACGCTTAACACTAATAAAGTGTTTACAAAAATCGATGAACTTGCCAATAGCGGCACTGACATTAAAGTATTGGTATCTTCAATGATTAAGAATATGAAAAACAGATTAATTGATGACAATATAGAACCCTCAGAGGCTAAAATCATTATTAAATTGATTTGGAAACTCTTAGAAATTGGTAATAAACCGTACTTTAAAGATTACTTAAAAATTATACTTTCTGAAGAATTATTAGATATAGATAAACCCGTCAATCAGTATTCTGATAAAAAAATTAAACAAATACCTGATATGCTGGTTAAAGATAACTCTAAAAAAGATGCAAGTATTGTAAAGTTAGATAAAACAGTTACTGAAAAAGTGGACATTAAATCAGTCTGGGATCAGTTACTTAAAAATCTTAAAAATAGTCATACAACACTTTACAGTACATTAATGATGTCAAAAGTTAGTTTTATAGACGAGGATACGGTTGAAGTGATGTTTAGATATAAATTTTACTCGAACCAACTTAATAACTCCAAAAACTTTAAAATTATTTCAGATATTCTCACTGAATTAGGTGCTTCTAACATTAAAATTATAAGTTCATTCGATAAAGAGTTAGTTTTAGAAAAAAACCAACCAGAAGATAATGATATAATTAGTGACACGAAAGCTACAATCGATACCAAAGAAGTGTTTGAAGTTTTTAAGGGTGCTGAATTCTTTCAGGGTGATTCTGAAATTTCATAGGATATAATTATGGCGGAAAAGAACGAACCAAATAACATAGAAGCAGAAGTTAGCCTCTTAGGTGCAATATTAATTGATCCCGATGCTATTGTTAAGATTGCAGATAAAGTTACTGAAAATGATTTTTTTGACCCAAGAAACAGAGCTATTTATAAAGCAATGTCTAAGCTCTACGATTCCCATCAGGCAATTGATGTTTTAACAGTTTCAAATCAATTAAAAAATATTAAAGAATTAGAAGTTGCCGGTGGACCGACCTATCTGACAGAAATCACAAATTTTGTTCCGACCGCATCTCACGTAGAGGATTATGCCAATATAGTAGTCCAGAAATCATTCAGAAGGCGTTTGATAATAGCTTCTAATGAAATAAACGAACTGGTTAAAGATGAAAGCAAGGATTTAAATCAATTAGTTGAAGAATCCGAAACTAAAATTTTTGATGTTTCTCAAAATCAAATTAAACAAAATATTGTCTCACTTGAATCAATCCTGTCTGAGAGTTTTGATCGTTTGGATGAACTGCATAAAGATAAAAAAAAGATTAGAGGTATTCCCACCGGTTTTACGGATTTAGACAATATGCTGGCGGGATTTCAAAGATCTGATTTGTTGGTACTGGCAGCCAGACCATCGATGGGAAAAACTGCTTTGGCGCTTAATTTTGCTCATAAAGTCGCTGTATCATCGCAGAAACCTGTCCTAGTATTTTCTTTAGAAATGTCTAAAGAGCAATTAGTTGACAGATTGCTTGCTATGGAATCAGGTGTTAATGCCTTTAACCTGAGAACCGGAACATTAACCGACGCTGATTTTGAGAAAATAGGAAACGCTTTAGGTACGCTAAGTGAGGCACAAATATTCATAGATGATTCTCCAGGTATTACAATAAATGATCTTAGAACAAAAGCACGTAGAGAATCACATAAACGCGATATTGGACTTATTATAGTCGATTATCTCCAATTAATGTCAGGAACAAGGTCGAATAGCGACGGTAATAGAGTTCAGGAAATATCGGAAATATCCAGAGGTCTCAAGATAATCGCCAGAGAGCTTAACGTACCTGTTCTAGCTTTATCGCAGCTTAGCCGTTCGGTTGAAAATCGCTCACCACAGATACCTCAACTTGCCGATCTTAGAGAGTCCGGCTCCATAGAACAAGATGCCGATGTTGTCATGTTTATTTACAGAGAAGAATATTATAAACCAGATACTGACAGACAAAAAATAACGGATATATACATAAAAAAACATAGAAATGGTCCAACCGGTAAAGTTGAGCTATATTTTGATAACGATAAACAAAGATTCAGATCGGTAGATAGAAAACATACTAATATGGATTCTTGATGAAGAAAAAAATAACATCAATCATAAGACATAATTTCACTTTCATTTCACTTTTTATAGTATTTTGCGGTTCATATTTTTATAAGATTGGCAGCTTTCCTTTTCCTAATACCATTTTGAATAAAAACAATACCTTAGTCAGTTATTCATACCTCAGTAATATCTGGCACAACGGATATTTTTTATTATATAAAGTTTTTTTATATTTAATTAAATCTATACAGGTACAGTTTAGCCCAATAATTTTAAAAATACCTTCCATTTCTTTCGCTTTTTTAATATTAACTCTGTCATATTACATTGTAAAAAAATGGCACGGAAATTTTATCGCCATAATATCTTCTCTATTATTGATATCTTGGCCATTGTTACTTCATCTTGGGCGCTATGAATCTTATTTGATAATTTATTTATTAATAATCCCGTGTCTATTCTATGTAAGAATATTGACAAGTACGGTTATAAAAAATAGTAGGCTATACCTGGCCTTATTTGTTTTTAGTTTGATTATTTTGATTCCTGGAGGAATTTGGTTTGTAGTACTGTCTTTATATTTCAATCGAAAAAATCTACTTACACTCCTAAAAAAGGACATTAATACTTTAAAGGTGTTATTTTCACTTATATTAGGACTATTCTGGGTACCATTTATTGTCAGACATATAGCCGATAAATTTAATAATATATATTATTTTCTCGGTGCTAATGGCTTTCAGATACATAGTCTGAAATACTATTCAACCTACATAGATCCATTTAAAAAAGTATTTCTGAGCGGTCTATCTAATCAATCAATGTGGTTGCCTGGGACACCAATACTTAGCGGATTTATGATAATTTTCTTTATCTTAGGATTAATCTTTTTTGTAAAAAACTTTGATGCTAACAGGTCTAAATTAATTTTATCCTTACTAATACTGTCTTACCTATTAACCTTTTTTAACAGTGAAATGGTTTTGGCTATGTCTACAGTGATGTTCTTTATAGCTATCTCGGGATTACATAGCTTTTTATTATTGTGGACAAAGCAATTCCCAGTCAACAAAATAGCTAAATTTGTTGCCTACAGTTTAATTTCTTTACTGATATTTAGTGCTGTATTTTATAACTATAGAAGCTATTTTGTAGCTTGGAAATATAATCAGAACACCATCCAGCTTTTTGATTTACACCGTATAAACTGATAATATATAGTAAGAAAAAGGAGCAGATATGAATAAGTTTGATCAAACCAAGATGCTATTGAAGGCTCGTAAAATTCAAAAAGAGCTCGCTAAAAAGATTATAACCGTAGAAAAAGGTGATGGAGCCGTTAAAGTTGAGATTAATGGTGAACAGAAAATTAAAAAGATTACGCTAGATAAAGATCTGATAAATTTTGATGAGTTAGAGGATCTAGAAATTTGGCTGGAAGAAGCAGTAAGAGATGCAATTTCAGAAAGCCAGAAATTGGCAGCATCTGAGATGCAGCCAATGATGGGAGCCTTGAGTAGTCTGGGATTCTAAAGTTAAATTAATGAATGTTCTTCCTAAACCATTACAGGAATTAATTGACGCATTTACGCTCCTCCCCGGAGTAGGACAAAAAACAGCCGAACGTTACGCTTATTATTTACTTAAACAGTCTGGTTCATCAGTAGATAAATTATCACGTTCTTTGAGCGGCATAAAAAATAACATTAAATTTTGTCCGATAACATTCGCAATCATATCTTCCGATGAAGATTTATCATCTCTTTATAAAGATTCAAGCAGAAACAAACAGATAGTTGCTGTTGTAGCAGAACCATTTGATATATTGGCTATGGAAAAGACAAACAAGTTCACTGGCACATATCACGTATTAGGGGGATTAATATCACCATTAGATGATATACACGCCGAAAATCTTCACATCAGAGAACTTATAAATAGGATAAAAACGGATCATGTGAATGAAATTATACTTGCTACGAATACTAGTGTTGAAGGTGAAACAACCTCGTTATACTTACAAAAACAAATAAAAGAGCTCTATCCGGACGTAGAAGTAACAAAATTAGCCAGAGGCCTTCCGATAGGATTGGATATTGAGTATGCCGATCAAATAACTCTCACTAGAGCATTGGAGAATCGGCAATCATTTTAAATTATGAACGAAAATCAATTATATTCCCATTTTGATGATTTATTATCTAATCATCGTAATATTTTAATAATACAGGCGGATAACCCTGATGCCGATAGTCTTGGCAGTGCCATTGCCTTAGAGCAATTATTGATGGAAATGGGAAAGAATAGTTTTTTGTACTGCGCAGTAACTATGCCTGATTATCTAAAATATGTTAGAGGCTGGGATAGGGTGTCCGATGTTTTATTTGACCAATTCGATATGACAATTTTTGTAGACGTATCAACTACTACATTAATTAAAAAAATAATTGATTTGAATCATCTTAATAGAATCAAAGATAAACCAGTAGTAGTTATAGACCACCACGCTACGGTTAACCAGAAACTAGATTTTGCTGCACTTTCAATAGTTTTAGAAGATAAAGCATCTACCGGACAAATTATTTTTGAATTAGCAAAACAAAATTCATATAAAACAAACAATTTATTTCTCGAATCAGTACTAATTTCTATATTGGGCGATACACAGGGTCTCTCAAATCAACTTGCATTACCAGAAACTTATCGAATTGTTGCTGATATTATCGATCTTGGGGTTAATAGAAGTGATATAGATGAACGCAGGAGAGAATACTCCTCCTACCCTGTAAGTGTCTTTAATTACAAGGCCGATCTAATAAGGAGAACTGAATTTTACAAAAACAATGAGATCGGTGTTCTTATTTTAAATCAAGATGATATCACTAAATTTAGTCCTCTATATAACCAGGGACCTTTAATGCATCCGGAAATTTTAGGAATATCGGGAGTAAAAACGAGTATAGTATTAAAAGTTTATCAAGACGGACATCTGACAGGCTCAATCAGATGCAATAATAAATATCCTGTTGCATCGAAGTTAGCTGATATTTTTGATGGAGGCGGACATGAATATGCCAGTGGTTTCAATATTAAGCCCGTAAGCTTTAGTGATTTTAAAGACAAATTGATTTTAAAAACTAGTCAATTGTTAGATAATTTATAAAATGAATCTATACAATACCCTAACAAGAACAGTTCAAGAATTTAAGCCTAATAACGAAGTTATCGGCGTTTATACCTGTGGACCTACGGTCTATGAAAAGTCACATATAGGACACTGGTATACATACGTTAGGAACGATATTTTAGTCAGATTGCTTAGACATGATTTCGGTAAAGTGAAATGGATCGTAAATATTACTGATGTCGGACACTTGACCAGTGACGCAGACGAAGGTGAAGACAAACTTCAGAAAAGCGCTGAAAGCAAAAATAAAACCGCTTGGGAAATTGCTGAATATTATACGAAAGATTTTCTGCATGGACTTGCAAAATTGAATATTACCAAGCCAGATATTATGCCTCGTGCAACAGATCATATTAATGAACAAATTGATTTAATAAAAAAACTGGAAGAAGGTGGTTTTACTTACAAGATTGATGACGGTATATATTTTGATACTTCAAAATTCCCGAAATATCAAGATTTTGCACAATTAGATACCGATGAACAAATAGCCGGTATACGGGTTGATTTTAATAAAAACAAAAAGAATAACTCAGATTTTGCGCTTTGGAAATTCTCACCCAAAAACTCTAAGAGAGATATGGAATGGGATTCACCATGGGGAACTGGTTTTCCAGGTTGGCATATTGAATGTTCAGCAATGAGCATTAAATATTTAGGGGATAATTTTGATATACACAGCGGTGGCATTGACCATATCCCAGTGCATCATACAAACGAAATAGCTCAAAGCATGTCTCTAACGGGCAAGATTCCCGCTAATTACTGGTTTCACTCTAATCATGTAATGATTGATAATCAGAAAATATCCAAGTCTCTGGGCAATGGCTATACCATTGAACAGCTTGAAGATCTAGGATATAAACCTGAGACAATCAGACTGCATATTTTAGAGTCAAGTTATAGAAATCAGGCAAATTTTAAACTAGATGGATTAGAAGCCACTAGTAATAGATTGCGATCATGGTTACAGGCAGCTGCTTTAAAGTGGCAACTATCGGACAATTCGTCAAGCGACGGCGTATTTGATAAATACCGCGAAAACATCTTAAATGATCTAAGAGACGATTTAAATACACCAAAGGCATTAAGCGACATCGATGCATCTTTCAACTATGTTTTATCGACTACGGAAAACGTATCTAAAAGAGAATTTAACGAGTATTTAGAGTTTATTGATCAAATGCTGGGAACTAAGTTATCTATTATAGATAACTTATCTGATACCGACTATAGGCTAATACAAGACAGAGAAAGATTTAAACAAGATAAAAACTGGGCTAAATCGGATGAAATTAGAAGTAAACTTATGGCCAACGGTGTAGGATTAAACGATACCAAAAACGCAACTTATTGGTTTTATTTATAAAAACTTTCTTTCTTTCAATACATCAAGGACTAAAATTTTCAAACAACCTGCTATTGGAATTGCCACTAGACCACCTAATAGTCCGCCAAAACTCACCCCAATTACTAAAGAAACCAATACCATGAGAGGGGTTAAATTAGTTGTATTAGCCTGAATTTTAGGTTGGATTAAGTAGTTTTCTATTTGTTGGTATAGAATATAGTAGACTAATATCGCGATACCTGAAGTAAGAGAATGAAATAGTGCTACAGAAGTTACAATAATTGCTCCTATCGTATGCCCAACCATTGGAATAAGTCCACAGATAAACACTATAAAAATAAGAGCTGCCGGATATCCAATATGAAGAACCAATAACGCAGGCAAAATAAGCAGTGATGCGATAAGCGACAATAGTACTTGTCCGTTTACGAAGCCTCTTATGACATCATACATTTCTTTGCTGATAGCGTTTAGCTTCAATTTGTTTCGTCCAGGTATAAATCTAGAAAAGAATTTAAGCCATTTAGGACTTTCGACAAGCATCATAAATGTTAGTACAAGGATAGTTACCATAGAAAATAGACTGCTAGAAACGTGAGAAACTGTAGAAAAAGCAGTGTCCGTAGAATTTTGGAGCCTGTTTTCTAATTGTGTTGAAAACTGAGTAACTTGTTTTTCTAGGTTGTACCTTCTAATGAATGAACCCACGGGGCTTTTAGAATTATGAATATCGTTAATAAATGTGGGTGCAGACGAAATTAAATTTTGAGTTTGTTTAACAAGGGGAGGTGTTATGTATGAAAGAAAACTTCCTAAAATAATAATAACCAAAAGGTACGAAATAGAAGTGGCAATGGCCCTGCTTCCTTTTCTTTTTCCAGGAATTTTAGAACTTATCCAGTGAACCGGTGAATTCAGAGCTAATGCTAAAAAAAATGCTGAAAAGATCAGAAAAAGGGCATGAGCAACTTTATGAAAAAAGTTTATTATTATAAGAACCAGAAGAACTATCAAAGTAATTTTAATAATTGTATTGATGCTTACTGTAAATTCTACTTTATTTTTTTGATTATCCATTATGTTCCTTGGCGATATTATGACACTCATCTTTATGTTTGGCAATCAGAGAATAAATGTCCGATAATATTTTGCTACCAACATAATTAACATCGTAGGATTTAACTATTCTTCGAGATTCGTTTAAGGAATTAAATATTTTTTCCGGTGAGTTAATATAATAATTTAGTTTTTCGGCTAATTTATCTGGGTTTTTAACCGGAAATAACTGAGTTTTTAAAATGCCAAGGACAGAGCGGTATCCTGGATTATCGGCTGCCAAAACTAGCGTAGTACCACTAGAAAGAGCTTCTATCAGGACAATGCCGAAACTTTCACCCCCTCTTGATGGAAATACTGATATCTGGGAATTAGCAAATAAATTTATTTTATCTTCCTCACTGACGAATCCCAAAAAGGAAATTTTATCATCCAAATGATTCTTTTTGACATAAGTTTGGAGTTTTTCGGACAAATAACCCGATCCGGCTATTTTGACTGAATTTATAGATTGATAACTTTCGGGGTGTTTATTTCGCAAAATTTTTAAAGCAGTTAATAAATCGATTGTTGCTTTTCTCTTAACTAACCGACCGAGATTTAAAATATCAATTGACTTATAATCAAGGGTTTTAGAGGACTTAAATTTTTTAATATCAATCGGTGCTCCTAGAATATCTGATTTAATACCGTAGTAATGACTCGAAAATGATTGAGCAGGTGAAGAGATTGAATAGATTTTTGAAAAATAATTAAGTGACTTTTTAGTTATAACTCCAAGTAGCTTGGTTGCCACTGATTGTAATTTATTATATCCGAGAATATGAAAAGTACCTATTACGGTTATCCCTCGTTTGCTGGCATATCTAATTACTTTGGATGACATGATAGGAGAAAAAGGCATCTGAACATGAAATACATCTATCATAAGCGCATCAAGAGTCTTTTCAATTTGACTGTATTTAAATGATTTATAAGGAATCGATACGGTATTTCGATTAAAGCGGATTCTCAAATTTTTAGAAAATGAATAGAGATTTTCGTACTTAGAGTTTTTAGTTTCACCTACGAAATAAAATACTTTATGTCCTTTTGAAGTGTAATATTCAGCTAAAGTATTAATATATTGCTGTACACCATCCAATCTATCCATTGAATCGTCAAAAACAAATCCAATATTTAGACTTTTCATAGTGTTTATTTAACGCTCAGGAAGTAACTTTCATAACTAGCCAGCACATTGTTTTCATTGAAAAGTTTGACGTACTCCTTTTCCCAATCTTGAAAGATTTTAATCAAAGATGTATTAAATAAAAGCAGTTCCAGTCGATTAGCAAAGTCCTGTTTATTTTTAACGTCAACTACGGAAAATACACCTATGTCTTTCATGAGTTCTTTGTATCCCGGATTATCTCCACAGACAATTGGAATGTTAGCAGCCATTGCTTCAAGAAGTACGATACCAAAACTTTCACCGTAAATAGCAGGAGAACAGAATAAGTCCGCCTTATTTAATAAGTCCCCTTTTTGAGCAGACGTAACCTTGCCTAGGAACTTAACGTTTTTTAGGTTTAAATCCTCAGCTTGATCTATCAGAACCTTCTTCTTAGGACCATCGCCACCAATAATTAGTTCAAGATTATCGTATTTTTCGTTTATAAGGGAAAATGCATCTAATAAATATCTTACCCCTTTTCTTGTTTCTAACCGTCCTATATATAGAATTGTTTTATTCTCGGATTTATCCTTTTTAGTATTCATCTGATATTCAGACAATTCTATAAAATTAGATATTATTTTAATCTCTCTATCAGTTAGAGTATTGATATGCTCGGCGGCAGCATGGGAAACCGCTGTGAAACCATCTAGATTTTTGGCGACCGACTTAAGATATGGATTGAGGCTTTTTACCAAACCTTTGATTAATCTTGTGTCCGGAATTTTGGCATGAAAAGTTCCTATATTAATTGAAGTAGAATGGGTTAAAATTTGTTTTGATAAAAACGGAACCCATGGCTCATGGTAATTTATTAAATCAAACTTTTCATTTTTTAGTACCTGCCGAATTTCTTTATCGTCTGCCGAGCTGGATATTTGGACTGTTGTATGCAGAGGAGAACGAAAATCTCTAGATTTACCAATGAATATGACATCCTTTGAGCTCATCTTAGACATGTCAGTATTACCAATAGGGTAGGGAGTGATTATTTTGACGTAATGACCTCTTTTCACTAAATAAGAATAAAGATGTTTTACGACGAATTGGACTCCACCTTCCGAAAAAATATCATACGGACATACTAAACCGATCCTTAGTTTCTTTTCCATATCTTTATTTTAACTTATTTAACTGCAATTTTAATTTATTAGGTACTAAACTTTGAGCGGACTTTTTATCTAGTATGACACTTGGAGCATGGTTATCTGAATTTGAAACAGTCTTATTGAAATCTGTAAAAATAACTTTCATATGTTGTTCAACAATTTTAGGATCGAAATAGTTATCGTTTTTAGTCATAACATGCCATACAGGTAGGTTAATCCTCTTATTACAGTTATCTAAATTCAAAAACTCTATTGTCGTATACATCCAAGTTCTAACATCATTACAATGCCAAAGTTCGATTTCAAAATTTATTAAACGGTTGAAATCTTCTTGGGAATTTATATTTTTAAATTTATGTTTGGCGTTGTGAGTCTTAGAATAAATCTTTTGCAGTACGAATTTATTTAGAAACAGATATCTAAAAATTTTTGATGGAAAGTATCCGTTAAATAAATTTGTACCGAGGAGGTATCCTCGTTTTCTAGATTTTGAAAAGGTAAAATCATCTTTGTGAGTAAAACCAACGATACTTACTAGCAGCTCAACCTTGCCAACCAAACTAGGATGTCTTTGTAGCATCCTTGTTACAATAACAAAGCCAAAACTCAAGCCAATTATAGAAATTTTATGATTAGAGTACCTTAGTTTAATAAAAGTTGCTAAATAGTCGGCAAAGTTATCTATTGTGGGTTTTTTGTGAATTTTATAAAAACTATCCATCCCTCCAAAACCCGGTAAATCCGTTACTGTGACATTTCCAAAGTCACTTAAGACTTCAATTAAACCCTTCCATCTTTCAATATTTGAGTGATGTCCATAAATAAATAGGATATCAGCCTTTTTCCTTTTATTAGAGGATGGAAGTTTTAACATTCGTCCTTCTAGACCGTTTAAATTCAAAGGAAATATATAGTCTTCGAAGGACTTTTGGGATTCTTTTTTCATAATATAAATAATTTGTTAGATTATATTATAAACTATTGATTAATAATTGTGATTAAACATCTTATATTGTAAAATTAAAACTTAGTTATTGGGATGTAGCCAAGTGGTAAGGCACCAGGTTTTGGTCCTGGCATTCGGGGGTTCGAATCCCTCCATCCCAGCCAATTTGAATCTTGAATTTACAGAACACAAAAGTTCGTCATAAATCCAAATAACTCGAAATCTTAAAAATGATATTATAGACAAATGAGGTCGAAAGATAAAAGACGTAAAGTGTTTGCTTACATATCAAATCTAAGATCTTTACTTTTTAGACATGATATTTTATTGGCTTCTTTGTTGGGTATTCTTTTGATTTCATTCGCTACTTTCTTAGGTTATTCAAATAATAAGGTTGTTCCGTTAAATCCAGATAGCCATGCGAGATATGTTCTAGAGCCGAATAATCCTTTAAAAATTTTGTCAAACTGGGATGGCCCAGACTATTTAAATATATCTTTAAATGGTTATCAAACTAGGTCTCAAACTAATTTATTCCCTGGATATCCCTTATCAGCGAGATTTATACACATCATGGTGCCGTCTTTACTAGATTCTGGGCTAATTGTTTCGTGGCTTTGTTTGATAGGGTCAATCTTCTTCCTTATTAAAATAATTAAGACAAGATATAAATTTAAAGATAGCTTATCTGGTATAAACGCTGTTCTATTGTTTATTTTGTTTCCGACTGGGATATTTTTAGTTGCAAGTTATAGCGAACCCATGCTTGCTTTATTAATTCTTGCGGCTTGGAATTATGCCAATAAAAATAAATATTTACTTTCTGGAACACTTATAGGAATAGCTACGGTAACGCATATAACTGGTCTATTTGGTCTTTTATTAGTTCTAATGATTCTATATAGAAATAAAATATCAAAAAATAAATTACTAACTACCTTTATACTGGGTATGATTGGATTAATTAGTTATATGATCTTTTTAAATAAAAAATTTGGTGACGCTCTGGCTTTTATCTACTCTCAACAACATTTGGGTTGGTTTCATTGGAGCTTATCACACTATATAGCCGATATGGGGTGGTTGAATGTACTTATGATACTTTTAGTCACTGTATCGGTAATCTATTGGTGGAATAGAGATAAGATACTTTCTCTGTATAGTTTATTATTTTTACTCTTACCTCTAGTAGGCGGACAGTTTGGTGGCTACAACCGATATGTCTTGATGGATTTTGCCTTACCTTTAATGTTTTTTGATAAATTCAAAGATAATAAAAATGCTTATCCAATAATTTTGGCGGCCAGCTCTATCCTATGGGCTTATTTCTTATTCCAATATACCGGCGGATATGTTGGTGGCTAAAAAAAGCAATTGATTATTCAAAAATTAGAGTGTATTCTCTATAGGTTATGCCTTTTCATGTAATAGTTGGTGGACAACGAGGAGATGAAGGTAAGGGTCGCTTTGTTGATTTGATAGCCCCTGATTATACAGTTGTAGCACGTGGCAACGGTGGTGCCAATGCTGGTCACACAGTAGCGCCGGAATCTATGAACCCTATAGCCCTTCACCAAATCCCTTCTGGGATAGTTCATCCTCATATTCTCAATATAATCGGAAACGGTGTTTTTGTTGACCCGATAAAACTAACAAATGAAATAAACAGTTTAATATCTGCCGGGATTGATGTTAGTACAAAAAACCTTGTTATCAGCAGCTCAGCCCACTTGGTAATGCCTCATCACTTATCATTAGATTTACTTCGTGAAAATAGTCAAAACGCACAAGGAAGTACTAAATCAGGTATAGCCTTTGTAGCCGGAGATAAATATACAAGAGAGGGTTATAGAATGGAATCGGTATATTTTCCTAAAGAACTATATGCCAAAGCACTAGAGCTACTTATTGATGTAAATAGTAATTTCCAAACTGATCTGAAAAGAACAGAACAAGAGCTTGAAAATGAAGTAAAAGTTTGGCTTAAAGCTACTGAAAACTTAAAACCATACATCCAAGACACTGTCGATTTAATAAATCAAAGGCTGTTAAATGGTGAGAACATACTAGGAGAAGGTGCTCAGGCTTTTTGGCTTGATATAAGTCACGGTATGTATCCATACGTCACATCATCATCAACAACAGTAACTGGGTTATTGGACGGACTTGGTATTTCCCCTAAAAGCGTTTCCAAAGTAAGCATGGTAATCAAAGCTATTAAATCACATGTAGGCGGTGGACCTTTCGTAACAGAAATCACAGATGAACAAATTGCACAGAATATTAGGGGTGAATTTGGCCAAACCGACAGTGAATATGGGGCAACAACGAAAAGACCAAGGAGGCTTGGATATCTTGATTTAGTTGAAATCAGAAAGGCTATTCAATTAAATGGCGTGGACGAATTATATTTGACTAAGTTAGATCACGTACCAAGATTCGGTGACACTTTCAAGATAGCAACCGAGTATATTCTTGACGGAAAGAATATAGTATACGCGCCAAGTTCTGCAAATTTATTAAGTAAGTGTACTCCAATATACAGAGAATTTACTTCATGGAAAGAAGATATTAGTCATATTCGAAAGTACAGCGAGCTGCCTCATCAAGCCAGAGAATTTATTGAGTTCATTGAAAAAGAACTTGGTATCCCGATTAAAAAGATTGGCGTAGGACCAGAGCGAAATTCTGTTATTGAAAGATAATAATCTTTTATTTGTTTGATTTATTCCAAGATCGATAAATTAATTTATGAACTGGAATGTATCTTGGTATATCTCTAAGAACTGGAATAAATGGAATCATCATTAACAATATTGTTGATACCAAGGTCATCAAAATAGCTATCAAGTCTACATTGGCTGATGAGCTAAAGCTAGGAATCTGGTACCAAAGTGTGTATAGCCATAACCAAGGTTGGCCTGGATAACTACCAGTTTCATTCATAACCCCCCACTGAGTCCCTATCAGGTGCTCTTTTTGCGCCAATGAAGAGAAGTAACTACCATCCTCTAGGAATAACAGTGGTTTGGTATAGTTTGAACCGTAGAATGGTTGCTGCGCCAGTAAAGCAGTGTCGATAGCACCCGATCTTGCATAATCAAGCTCAGAGGAAACGATGACACCTATAGGACCATAGTTACCATTGGGAACGAAAATCTTGTTATTGGAAAAAGATAGTTTATTTAAAGCGTCTGAATAGTTTTTAAGCCAGAACTGCTTTGTGCTATTGGATGATGAAGTATATTCACTCAAAGCGATTTTAAGACTAGGGTTATTAATTGAAAGTTTAGTTAGAGGACTAATTACGAACGTGTTTGCGCTATCGATAGGCTGACGAATACCTGAAAATAACTGGGGTGATACTATAATTGTCTGTACGTTATGAGTGCCATTATTGTAGGGTGGACCATAATTAGCAGTTTCACTAGTACCATTGAGTTCACTAACGACCGTGCCCATAAAATCGGCAGGTGCTATATTGGCCCAACTTTGGACAGTGACAGGTGGTTTGTCTGGGGATGATAACAAGAGCGATAGACCAAAGACAAGTAAAAATACTACGACAACTGCAAAGGTACCTTCTTTGATGATGTCATATTTTCTCTTTGGACCAGTCCAGTCTTTTTCATCAGCTATTTTTTGGGCAATTTTAGCTTGGTGACCGCGTGGCGATTTAACGGGTAGGGGATGAGAAACACCTCTGATTCTAACCAGTAGTATGTGACCTCCTACCAATGCCACTAAGGCAAGTGGTATTAAGACTATATGCCAGGTGATCATTTGACCAAAGTTCATAAGATTGAAGAAGGCACCGATACCGGTCGCATTAATGGCATCTTTCCCGTTAGTTGCAATCCATTGAGAATCGAAATTTTGCTGAGAAAGGTAACCCGTGAAAGCTGCTATAACTGAAATTAAAAATGCCAGAACGCCGGTTATCCAAGTTAAAGCTCTTTTGCCGCGCCAAGCTGCCATCCAAAACTTACCCCATAAGTGAATTACCATAAATGCCATAAACAACTCTACAGACCACAGATGGATACTGTTAAAAAAATGTCCAAGAGTAGTTGTATGCCACCAGTCAACACCTCCAATAGCCAAGGCAAATCCTGATACTATAACCATAAAAAGTGCGGCTAATGTAGCAACACCAAAAACATAAATCCAAGACGAAACATAAGCCGGTTGTGAATCAGGTATTAATTTATTTGGGGGAAGAAAACGTAACCATAAATTCCTAATCTTTGCAGTCCACATATCGGATTTAATAGTAGACATTTCATGATCATGCTCATGTTCAATTTCCCTTGTTTCTTCTAAGAATTTAGTTTTAGAACCAGGGAAGGGTAAAATTAAAGCTAGTAAGAAAACTAGTACCATTAGAAAAATTAATATCAAATTCGCAGCTGAGATAGTCACTATAGACCAATGATAGTAATGGCCTGGATTATCCATGTTTATAATACTTGAGATGGTTTTTAACATTTTATTTTTCTCCCTTAACTTCCTTTATACACTTAACTGATTTAAAGTCAATCGAATGAGCCACTTATGCTTTAAATTTAATTAATAGATAGGTAGTATGTTACATTTCCAATATTTCCATCTGACAATTTGGAGTTAGTAGCCATATCGCCATTTCCAGTTTGAGAGTCAATTGTAGCCGAATCGCCATAGATAAATGTTGGTTTCTTTCCACCGATTGCCACCATTTCAACATGACCCCCTGGGTAGTCGAAAAATGCTATATCACCGGATTTTGGTATATATCCTGAACTTGCCTGATGAAATGTTAAGTTTTGATTTTGAATGTAATTGGCATTGTATTCATCCCAATTGTTTCTTTCGCCGTATTTAAAAGGAATCCCCGATTGCATATAGATATAACTGACAAAGTCAGCGCACCATTCTTCGTAAGAATTACCGTCAGTATAATTGGAAAGTAATTGGTAGTGATTGGCGGAATTCGTATTCCATTCGTACCATTGCAATAAGGTGTTACACGATAATCTGAGATTAACGTTATTATATGAAAGACAATTAAAGGGCTTAAACGCTACCTGTCTATTATTCGAATATTGAATAACAGTAAAGTTTAGATTATCGGCTGAATCTGAGCAGGCCGACAATTTAAGTACTGAACTTCTGCTATCCAAACACTCATTCGTTAACGGATTTAATATTTTACTGCCCGTCAGTAAAAAGATTTGATTAGGAGAATTAGTGCAAGTTGATAAATAGAATTTTAAGTTATTATTGGTTAGACATAATTTATTAGATACAAGCTCACCCAGATTAGGTGCAAAATTCTGGTTTAAACTTCGTGAGCATTGACTAAGATTAACATTGTTGGCTTTAAATACAGTAAGACATGAATTTGAATGATCAGATTTAATCATAGTAATGTTAATGTCATTTGTTTGGGCAAAAGATGAAAAAGTGCCCAGAGACACCAGGATTACTAAGCTATAGAAAAAGTCATTAATAGTCGCTTAAAGTAAACTAATCTGAAAGTATTTGCTGTTTGTCGCCGAAAGTGCATTTTTATTTTTGATGTACAGTTTTAAAATACCAAAACTTATATAAAATGTCTACAGATAGTTTGTAGCTTAAATTTAAGCAAAATCTTATAATAATTAAGTAAATTAGTTATTAAATTATGAAAATATTGGTAATCGAAGATGAGCCTAAGATAGCTAGTGCAATTAAAAAAGGATTGGAAATTAAGGGCTATGTAGTAGATAGTGTATTAGACGGAGACAGTGGCTATAGCTACGGTCTTGACCAATCCTATGATCTAATCGTTTTGGATAGGATGTTACCTGGAAAATACGATGGTGTAGAACTATGCAAAAGCTTGAGGGACGAGGGTGTAACAACCCCAATAATAATGTTGACTGCTAGAGGTACTATTGGCGATAAAGTAGAGGGTTTAAACTCGGGAGCCGATGATTACTTGGTAAAACCTTTTTCCTTCGAAGAATTGTATGCTCGAGTCAGAGCACTTCTTAGGAGACCTAAACAGAGCGTTGGAAACATAATTAAAATAGCCGATTTAAGCCTTGATCCAATTACGTTTCAGGTCATAAGAAACAAACGGACGATTGAGCTGACTAATAAAGAATTTTCATTGTTAGAGTACATGATGCATCATCCGAACCAGGTTTTAACCAAAGACATGATAATTTCTCATGTCTGGAATGAGGAATCCGACATTTTAGTAAATACTATAGAGGTATATATTGGTTATTTAAGAAATAAAATTGACAGGCCTTTTCCAAAGTTACCAAAACTAATTCATACTAAAAGAGGATTCGGCTATATCTTAAAAACGGATAATTGATGTTTAAAAAAGCCTATATACAACTGACATTCTGGTATCTAGCTATAGTCATGGCAATCAGTGTCATGTTTAGTTTTGCCTTATACAATGTCGTTTCTTCTGAACTGTCTGATGGATTAAAGAGGGAATCTGCTCGAATCTATAATCAATACCCTATATTTCAAAATGAATCCTTACTACACCCTAATCAGGACCTAAGATACGAAGAGCACATTATCATAATCAGACTTCTCACCTTTAACATAATTGTTTTAGTTTCTGCAGGTTTTGCAAGTTATCTGTTGGCTCGTAAAACCTTATCGCCGATAGAAGAAGCTCACCATCAGCAAAAAATCTTTACGGCAAACGTGTCACACGAGTTAAGAACTCCTCTGACTGCATTAAAGATGGAAGATGAAGTTGTGCTAATGAACGATAATTCAACTGCCAAAGAGCTAAGACAGACGATAAAATCAAATCTTGAAGAAGTCGGAAAGATAGAGGCACTTATTAATAACATATTAAAACTTACAAAACTGGAAAATGATGAACTAAGATCAGAATTTGGATTAGTGCCAACCGACCAATTAATTACCGACTCTATTAATGCAGTTAAAATACTGGCAGATAAAAAAGATATTAAAATCTTATCAGATGACACCTTGAAACTTAATGTTTATGGAAATAAGGATTCGCTAATACAACTCCTAGTAATTTTACTCGACAATTCAATTAAATATAGCAAGCCAGGGACAAGTATTAAGATTTCATCCACCAAAGAAGATAAGAAACAGGCCTTAATAACTATAAAAGACCAAGGAATTGGGATCAAGAAAGATCAGCTTAAATTAGTATTCGAGAGGTTTTACCAGGCAGATTTGTCTAGAAACAAACAAAGTGAAGGGTATGGACTGGGATTATCAATTGCAAAATCAATCGTAGATTTACATTCGGGGAATATCGTAATTTCTAGCCATGAAAACAAAGGAACTACGGTGAAAGTCTTCTTACCTTTAAAGTAAGAAATTAGACACGCACTAAAGCCAGCGTAATCAGGAAACCGATGTTTACCATCAGAGAATGTTTAAAAACTTGTTTAGCCCAAATTTCATCACTCACTTTAGAAACTTTTTTTACTGATAAATAAATCCATAAATACGAGATAACTAACATTACAAACAAATAGGTGAAACCGGCATTAGCAAATAAGCTAAGACCGATATTAGCAAACATAAATAAGACCATATAGAAGAATATCCACTTGATTGTATTGGCAACCCCTTCGGTAACCGGCCATACAGGTAGATTCGCCTTCCGATAATCATCATAACGATAGATAGCGATTGCATAGAAATGAGCCATCTGCCAAGCTATCATGATAAGCAGTAGAAAGAATACTGCTAAATCAAGTTGATTCTTGTAAGCGACATAACCGGCAATCAGTGAAGCTGCTCCAGGAAAGCTACCAACCAGCGTGCCCCACTTAGAATATCTCTTAAAATAACCGTAAATGAACACATAGGATAGATATGAAAGTATGCCGATAACTACAGTCAGAAAATTAGTGTAAATTGAGAGTAATATAAGTGATATTATAAGCAGAACATACAGATAAATTTTAGCCGATTTAACTGAAATCTTGGAGGTAGGTAATTCTCGTTTCGCCGTTCTTGACATTACTTTGTCTATCGGTATGTCCAAGTAATTATTATAAACACACGCTGATGCAATCAGCAGAGCGGTTCCAAAAACTAGTCCAATTAGCTTACTTAAATGGATGTGCCAACTTGTAGCATAAAGGTAGCCGGCTAAAGCACTAAATGTATTAGCATAAACAATACCGGGTTTTGTTAATCTATAATAACTCTTTAGTTTGCTGGTAATCAAAAACCACCTCCTTGGTTATTCATGTATCGTATCTGAGACGGTAATGTCATATTATGGTTTAGATTTGCCATAATCCAGAGTGAACCAACCACCAAAATAAGAACTATAGCAAGCATCAAAAGAAAAACTAGCAAGCGGAAACGAGGATTTCTTTCATTGAATAAATGCAAAAAGAATACTATTTGAATAATGAATTGAGAAATTGCCAGAGAAGCAACCACGTATTCCAATACATTCCTGGTAAATACTGTGTTTTTTACTAGAAAAAATGCACTTAATGTGAATAGTACTGATACTGTATACCCGAGTATGTATTGTTTTAAGTTAGCATCAGGGTGCGAAGGAGTTTGATAAATCTTTGTTTTCATAGTTTAAGCATCCCCATTAAATAAACAACTGTGAAGATAAATATCCAAATAACATCTAAAAAATGCCAAAATAAAGTGAAAATCGTAAACCTTCTTAGGTTTGCTCTACTAAAACCTGTTTTATAAAGACGAAATGCCAGATAGATCATCCATATCAGACCGATAGTTATATGAAGACCATGAGTACCAACCAAAGTGAAGAAACTACTTAAAAATCCACTAACACGCCAACTGTCACCGATGGACACAAGATGGTGAAATTCATTGATTTCAATTAACAAAAATCCCAGTCCCAACAAAAATGTTACAGCCAAGTTAGTTAATACAGTTATTTTTTTCTTAGTTCGTAGGGATAATAGCGTTAGACCGCATGTAAAACTACTGGTTAAAAGAAGTAGTGTTTCAGCCAATACAGTGTTTAAATTGAAAATATTATACCCACTTGGGCCATTGGCAATATTTTTATGGAGTACGGCATAAACTGCAAATAAACTAGCAAAAAGCACTAGATCAGTCATTAGATAAACAAAAAATCCGAAACTGACATTTTCAAAAATTGACGGGGATTCTTCTTTGCGTAAATCAGCTAAAGAAACATGTTCAATTTCGAATTGTTGGGAAGTTGCGGTCATGCTATGATTCCTTTAATCTTAAGTGACTTTGCTCAATTTCTATAATTTCTTCGGCTCTTAATAAATAATTAGGGTTTTCATCGTTAAATCTATTGAAGATAACAATGATAATCAATAATAGGCTGACAAGCGATAGCCACCAGATATGCCACACCATAGAAAAACCAAATAGTATTGAAATAAAACCAATAATTGGAGCATGATTTGAGTTTTTGGGCATTAATACATCAGTAATTTCTTTTGGTTCATGTTTGATGATATTTTTTATATCCCAATAAAAGTCGCGGCTATGAACTACAGGTATGCTGGCAAAATTATAAAAGGGGGCGGGCGATGAGACAGACCATTCAAGTGTTTTTCCATTCCAAGGATCACCGGTTTTATCTTTTAATTTATCCCGATTTATAAAGCTTACCAAATGTTGAATAATCATCATAAACACACCGGAAGCTATCACTAAAACACCTAATCCGGCGATAATAAACAGAGGTTGCCATCCTAGAGATGCACTATAATGATCTATTCGTCTCGTAGCACCGAGCAGACCTAGTATATACAAAGGAACAAAAGCCAATAAAAATCCGCTAAACCAGAGATAAAACGATATTCTACCTAATTTTTCATTCAGTTTATATCCAAAAATCTTGGGAAACCAATAACTAAGACCCGCGAAGTACCCGAATAAAACTCCACCAACAATCATTGTGTGAAAATGTGCAACCAAAAAGAGACTGTTATGTAGCTGGAAATCGGCTGGAGGCATAGCTAGTATTACACCAGCCACACCGCCTACAGTAAACAAACCGACAAATCCGAAAAACCATAACATGCTCTGGGAGAACTTAATTCTACCTTTATACATCGTAAAAAGCCAGTTAAAAATTTTAACTCCAGTTGGTATTGCTATTACCATCGTCATAATTCCGAAAAACCCGTTAACATCTGCTCCTGCACCCATTGTGAAAAAATGGTGTAGCCAAACGGTAAATGAAAGTACAGTAATCGATACTAAGGCTCCTACCATTGTTCGGTATCCAAAAAGTCTTTTGTGAGAAAAAGTCGCGACTATTTCCGAAAAAATACCAAAAGCTGGAAGAATTAAAATATAGACTTCAGGGTGGCCCCATGCCCAGATCAGATTTACATACATCATCATATTTCCACCGGCAGCCGCAGTAAAAAAATGCATACCCATTGTTCTGTCCAGATAAAGTAAAGTAAGTGTAACTGTCAATATAGGAAAAGCAAAAATAATTAGTGATGTAGTACAAAGAACACTCCATGCAAACATTGGCATTTTGGTTAAACTCATACCAGGGGCTCTGGTTTTTAGTATTGTAGTGAAGAAATTAACACCTGAAAGCAGACTACCAATTCCAGCAATTTCAAGACTCCATATCCAGTAATCGACTCCGACGGTTGGACTATACCTGAGCTCTGATAAAGGCGGATAAGCAAGCCATCCAGCTGCTGAAAAATCTCCGATTCCCAATGAAACATTAACAAGAACCATTCCAGCTACGAATAACCAAAAACTAGTCAGATTCATGAAAGGAAAGGCAACATCCCTAGAACCTATTTGAAGTGGTAAAACGAGATTTATAATGCCAAACATTAGTCCCATGGCGGCAAAAAATATCATAATTGTACCGTGTGCAGAAAATACTTGAGCGAAAGTAGAACTTGACAAATAACCATGATGAACACCGACGGATGTAGCCTGCTGCCCCCTAAGCATCAATGCATCAACGCCACCTCTGATTAACATTAATACGGCAACAATAATATACATGATACCGATTTTTTTATGATCAACGCTAGTTAACCATTCTTTCCATAAATACTTCCATTTATGAAAATAGGTTATCAAAATAGCTCCGAAAATAAGGCCAAGAACTATTGATACAGCTGCACCTAAAGTTACCATATCTGTCGGTATGGCGTGTCGATTGAGTTTACCTAAGAAAAAGGAGGCGAAATACAACATTTACATTACCATATTCTGAATTGGGCTTTGATTTGTATTATTTTTTTCCACCGGGCTCATATAGCTATCTATTAGCTTAGCATAAATAGAGGGATCGGCTTTAGAAAAATTAAGGATTTTAGAATCAACTGTTGGTTTAGCGATTTTTTGGAACTCTTGGTATGTTAGATTCGTTGCGTTCAATGATTTAATTTGGCTAACCCAGTTATTGAATTCAGAAGTAGTAACAACATCGGCATTGAAATTCATTGAAGAAAAGCCAACACCACTCAGATTGGCAGAGAGACCTCTGTAAACTCCGACTTGAAACGACGATAGATGTAATTCGGTATTCATTCCGGGCATCGAATAAATTTGGCCTGCCAATTGAGGAATCCAAAAAGAATTCATTGGAGCGTCAGAAGTAATATAGAATGATACGTTAGTGTTTACGGGCATTTTAAAGTAGTTTATAGTAGCAATTTTTTGATTGGGATAAATAAATAACCATCTCCAATCCAATGAAATTACTTCTATTTTCAAATTATTAGAAGGGTCACCACTACTAATGGGCTTAAACGGATCAAGAGTGTGGGAATAAGTCCAAGTGAAATATCCAAGAATGGCGATTAATATGGAAGGTATCACCCACCAAATTGTTTCAAGCAATCCATTTTTATCCCAATTAGGTTTATAGTCGGCGTTTTTGTTGGATGCTCTATATTTGTAGGCAAACGATATTAAAAGCACATATACAGGTATTACCACAAACAACGACAAGCCAACTGCTATATAGATTAAATGCTTTTCCTGAAGCGCAATTGTTCCTTTCGGATTTAAAACTTCAAAATTTAGAGTCGATAGGTAATAATAAAAAACCACTAAAAGTAAAAAAATCAAGAAAATGATTAGATATTTTTTATTCTTATGTTTCATCTCAATTTAAATTCTATTATATTATTTTTTTAAAATAATTTCTTTTCTAATTTATTTACTATCAAATTGAAATTTTTACCGGAATCGAATAGTTGGAATCCGATAAAAATAATAATTGGCATTATCCCGATATCAGTCATTAGACCCGTATAATAGCTTCCAAGATTTTGAAAATAGACGAAAATAAAAATTAGATATGATATCCAAATCGGGCTAATATAGATGTTAAATTTTCTGTTAAAGAAAACAGATAGAATCGCAATCAGAGGAATAAACAACAATAAGAGAATTACAAGATTAATATGAGATAAAGAAAAGTTTTGAATTGATCTGTTGAGCGATAAGAGATAGCTGGGAATATTGTTATTTAGCTTCATCATAATACCCATTCGAATCAATCCGGGATTTATCAATATAGTAAACATTTGAACTAACCAAAATAAAGACCAAGAAAAAAACAGAACAAGATAAGTAATTAATTCATGCTTATTCTGACTTAATAGAAAATAAATGCTTATCAAAGTATAAAATACAGCCGGGCCGGGCGAAGATTGCAGAGGGTTTATCTGATGAGAGAATATTCCACCGGCATTTTGTCCGAATAACCAAATAAACAATGACCACAGAACTGAAATTACAAGACCAATTCTTCTGTATCGGTTGCTAAATACCATTATTCCGATTGTTATTTGAATTAAGGCTATTAATAATCCGAAAAGAAGTGGTTGTAATAAAAAGATGTGGCTTAGACGACTAGCGGCTAACTGGAGCACCGTATGATTATTAATAAATAACGGGTTGATAACTTTATCAATGAAATCTTTCGATAGAAGTCTAGGTTGTAATTGAAGTAAACCATCGACTATCCAGAAAATAGCAAATATTTTTATTATCAGTTTATTTGTACTTTTCGAATTATCAATAATTCGATCCATATCTAAAAATGATCGCGAATGTGAGAGAAAGTATAATCCCAGTCTGCGTCGGCTTTTTTGTGAGGGTTGAAAATATTTTCAGGATCAAATATTTCCTTAACTTCTTTGAATAATCCTAATACCTCGTCGCCAAACTGGTTTTTAAGCCAAGGACCACGGACTAAACCATCATTATGTTCACCTGACAGTGAACCTTCAAATTTAAGAACTAATTCATTAACCTCTTTCATGGCAGGCAATAATTTTGCTCGTTCTTTTTCGTCCTCAAGTTTCATTAACGGGATAATGTGAAAGTTACCATCGCCCATGTGTCCTGCGATAGTGGCAAACAACTTATATTTTTTTATAATCTTTCGGAGTTTAGGGAGGAATTTAGTCAGAAATTCAGGCCTGACTATTAGATCATCGATAAATGGGGCAGTATGTTTGTCTTTAACTTTCGATCTTAGCAGTTGAAAACTTTGGCGTCGCATAATCCAAAACTTCTCGGATGAACCTTCAGTAGGATCCTCTTCGAAACCGTTTATCTCATATCGAGCTCTATGTTTTTTTAATTCTTTATGCAGTTGTCTGACCTTCTGCCTAACTTCATCTTCTGAATCGGCATTAAATTCTACCATTAAAATAAGCTTTGGTATGCCCTTGATTAGCTGTAGACCATCAGGAATAAGACTAAAAAGTAACTTTATGAATTTTTTAAGACCTAGCATTTTCAAAAAACTGGCCATAAATTTTATCGAAAGGATAAGGGTTTGATCGTCAAAACTTTCAAATGTAGCGGGGTGATATTCTAAGACCTTTGGTATTATCTCCCCTAAAGCGTCAATATCTCTCAGAAATAAAACCAACAAACCACTATGTGGTTTATAGGGAACCAATCTGAATGTTATGTCGGTCATAACTCCAAGCGTTCCCTCGGAACCGACTATTAGCTTGGTAATATCAAAAAGTTTAGTATCACGATCCCAGACATCCCATAAGTTATAACCCATGGAGTTTTTGCTTACTTTCGGTTTAGCGGATTTGATAAGATCATAATTTTTTTCACACAGTTGATAAATTTTTCTATAAATATCTGAGATAAAATTATCTTGAGACATAATTTCGTCTAATTGATCTTTATGGATTGGTTTTAGGACATATTCGTTACCGTCAGCCAGTACAACGTGGAGTTTTTTGACGTATTCGGTGGTTTTACCATACTCCAGTGACTTTTCACCACCGGAATTATTGGCAGCAATACCGCCGACTGCTGCTAAGTCTCTAGAAGCCGGGTAACTCGGCATCAAAGCGTTGTGCTTTAATGTTTCCTTTTCAAAGTCTCTATAGAATACACCTGGCTGTGCCGTTGCTTCCGTCGACGAAACTGACTCAACTTTATTGAAATGTTTAGTAAAATCTATGATTACAGAATCATTGATTGCACCGCCGGCCATGTCAGTACCGGCTGATCTCGAAGTAATCGATAAATCTTTGTTGAATTTTTTATTGTCCTTAACTAAGGTTACAAGTTTCTTAACGTCGTCATTGTCTTTTGGGAAAACAACAATCGAAGGCTTAATCTCAAACAACGATGCGTCGTGAGAATAAAATTCCAGTGTATTTTCTGTGAAATCGGTTTCACCTTTAAATCCGGTCTTTTTAAGTTCATCAGCAAATTTATCCATAACAAAAAGTATTATAACAAAACATAACCGATTTAAATATTTTTTACATCATCAATCAGATTTGATAGAATATTTAACAGATGAGCGTAAATAAAAAAACACACGTTGTGATAGTTGGTGGAGGATTTGGAGGAGTCAGATCTGCTTTACTTTTAAGTAATCATCCTGATTTATTCGACATTACACTAATTTCAAAATTAACTTACCTAATTTACTACCCAACACTATTTCATACAGCAATCGGTCAAAGAAGTTCTATGACTTCTATTAAACTGTCAGACATTTTCAAGAATAGAAAGGTGAAAGTAATCGAAGGTGAAGCTACTAGTTTTGATCGTAGCAATCAAACACTGTTGCTGTCTGATAATACTAACTTGCAATACGACAAATTAATATTAGCAATGGGTGAAGTAACTAATTATTTTGGAATTGAAGGTCTGGATAAATACTCTTACTCAGTTAAAAGCGAGAAGGAAGTTTTAACATATAACCACCACCTCCACGACTATTTAATTCAAAACGGTGAACCCGACAAAAATTACTTTGTCGTAGGCGCCGGCCCAACCGGCATAGAACTGGCCTCAAGATTACCGGGCTATATACATTACTTGATGAAAATCCACGGAATCAAAAGAAGAGCAGTCCATGTCGAATTAGTGGAAGCGAGAGAAAGATTATTGCCTAACTTCGACCGAAATTTCTCCAGACAAATAAGCCGAAGACTTTCAATTTTGGGTGTCAATATAAAACTAAACAGTGCCGTCACATCACTAAGCGACAGCCAGTTATTCATAAACAACCAGGCATTTGATTCCAAAACAGTAGTATGGACGGCCGGGGTCTCAACCAATCCGTTTTATAAAAACAATAATTTTGTTATGACCAAAAGAGGCAAAGTTAGCGTCGACGTATATCTACAAGCTGAAGACAATGTTTATGTGATTGGCGATAATGCTAACACCCCATATAGCGGACTTGCTCAAACAGCTTTAAATGATGGAAAATTTGTTGCCAAAAATTTGGTCCGCTGGAAAAAAAATAAATACCTAAAACCTTACCAGCCAAAAATTCCTTTCTCAGTTATACCGGTAGGAAAAAGATGGGCAGCAACTATTTATAAAAATGTTGTCATTTTCGGTTTTTTTAGTTCAATCTTACGAGAGCTAGGTGACTTAGACGGATATCTCAAATTACTCCCATTCGGTTCAGCACTGAAATTTTGGTTCAGAAGTTTTAAGGGTGAACCAAAACATTGTCACCGATGTCAAATCAAATCCTAGTTTTAACACTATATTCCACAAATAGAAAGAGACTATGAGCAACTATACCGAGGCTTTAGACAAGTTAAATCCATCTCAACTTGAAGCCGTTAAAACGACCGAAGGACCGCTAATGGTTTTGGCCGGTCCGGGAACGGGTAAAACGCAACTGTTAACGACAAGAATAGCCTACATACTAGAAAACACTGATACATTAGCCGAAAACATACTCTGTTTAACTTATACGGATTCAGCAGCTAAAACTATGAGACAAAGACTATTCACATTAATAGGGACTGATGCTTACCGGGTTAACATTATGACGTATCACAGTTTTGGATCGCTAGTAATCAAAGATAACTCATTTTATTTTGATAATTTTCTATCGTTCGAGCCAATCGACAGCTTGAATTCGATAGAGCTAATTAAGAACATCCAACAAAATCTTCCTTACAACAATAAGCTTAAAAATAAAGAGCAATTAAACAAAATCAACGGATTAATCGGTTCGCTGAAGAATAATCTTATCAGTCCTAAAGATTTAAAAACTATCGTAGAATCCGACCTAAATTTTATAAATGAAATAAACAAATATTTTGAGCAGGAAAGTGATAACTTAATAAAAATAAGTAAAAAATCAATTATTGCTTTAGAAAAAATAAAAGCTGTTTCTGTCAAACTAGAATACAGCACAACATTATCGAACTTGACTATTAAAAATCTTGCTTATTATTTTCATCAAGACCTTTCTAAGGCGATTGCTGATTTTATTGAACTAAACTCCACTAAACCAATGACTTTATTTAAAAGTAACTGGCTAAAGAAAAATAGTCGGAATTTATTTAATATCAAGTGGGAAAACCAATATAAAATCTTATCTAATATGGTTGAAGTTTTCGAAAACTACAATAATGATCTCAAAGAAAAACAAATGATTGATTATTCCGACATGATTATTGAAGTAATCGATAAACTGGAAAAAGATCTTGAGCTAAAATATACAATCCAAGAAAAATATCAATATATTATGATTGACGAATTTCAGGACAGTAACGAGGCTCAGTTTAAACTGGCAAATTTGCTTGTTGATAACCCCGTCAACGAAGGCAAACCAAACATTATGATCGTGGGAGACGATAATCAGGCAATATTTAGTTTTCAGGGAGCAAACTATTCCCATATGGTTAAGTTCTACAATACGTACCGCGATGTAAAGGTGGTTTCACTTTCGGAAAATTATCGGTCCTCGGAAAAAATTATTAATTTGTTTGGAAAAATTTCTGAAAAAATTTCTGATAAATTAATCACCGAAATTCCTATTAAAAGAGATGATCTTTATCAATCGAAGCAAACAAAGTTTAACTCATCAAAAATTTCCAGAATTAACTTTATGCAAGAAATTGATCAATATAATTTTATAAGCAAGGTCTCAAGAGACTCGATTGAAAAAAACGAAACTGTTGCCGTTATAGCTCCTAAGCATAAATATCTTGAGGATCTAGTACCATATTTAAAAGAAAGCTCGATCCCGATAATTTACGAAAGACGTGACGATATTTTGAAAGACCCGTTCATCGGACAAATCATTACAATTACTAGATTAATCACAAAACTATCTAATCCCGAAAATAATATGGCTGATGAAGACTATTTATGGTCTCATGTTATATCTTATCCGTTCCTAGAATTAGAAACCGAATTCATAGCAGAAATAGCCCACAAATCATACTCAGATAAATTGCCGTGGAACCTTGTACTGCTAAAAAATCCCAAAACGAAACCCTTTGCCAAATTTATTAATTCTTTAGCCCAGAGAACTGAGTTTTACAGCGCCGATGAGATTATTGACTTTATTATTGGCTCAAAAATATATAATGAAACTAGATATACCTCCGGTTTTTTTGAGTATTATTTCGGTAAATACAGTGACTTTAAAGGTTTTCATTTGTTAATAGATAATATCTATGTTCTTAGAAAGAAATTTAGACAGTATCAGAAATCTAAGCGCAAAGTATTGTCTATAGCTGAATTTGTAGACTTCATAGATCTCAATATAGAAAATGATCAAATAATATTATCAAGTGATGAACTGAAAGACGACGAGATAAAACTGGAACTTCTTACCGCTCACAAGGCCAAAGGTCGTGAATTCGACAATGTCATACTTTTAAATATTAATGAGGCAACCTGGAATGACACAAAAATTAATAATAGAAATAGTTTTTCACTCCCGCCGACTCTTAATATATTAAATTATCTAACTGATAATACTAATGAAAAATTAAGGCTTCTGTACGTGGCGCTGTCAAGGGCAAAATCAAATCTTTATCTGATTAATTCAATTAGTGATTCCAATGGGCGACCGACAACCTCATTATCATTTTTAGATGAATTCATAAACGAAGAGAGACTGTTTTCTCCTCTTATCGAGAAAGAAGGTGTTTTCGTTGAAGAAATTGGAGAAACCTCTAACCTGACAAAAATGAGTGAATTATCCTACAGCTGGCATCGACGTCATCTTGATGAACTATCAGGCGAACAATTTAAATCGTACGTCAGAAAACAATTGGAAAATTTTGCTCTCACACCAACCAATCTTAACTCATACCTAAATCTTGTAAACTCCGGTCCGGAAGTTTTTTTCTTAAATCACATTCTACGTTTTCCGATTGCCCAAAGCCCATCGGTAGCCTACGGCAATTCAATCCATAATACCATTGAATGGTTGAGTAATAAGTTGGCGGAAGATCCTAATTTTAATGATATAGGGCAAATAATTTCTCGCTTCAAAAATAATTTATCAAAACAAACTCTCCCAAAAAGACTTATCTCTGAATTGGAAATCAGAGGTGAAAATAGTTTAAATGTGTTTCTTAAACAGCGAAGGGAGTGGTTGATCAAACCATCAGTCAATGAATACTCTTTAAACGATAAAGGAATTATATTAAATAAAGCTATTAAGCTTAAAGGTAAAATTGATCGAATAAATATTGATAAACAGTCCAAAACAATTCAAATAGTGGATTATAAGACTTCTAAGCCAGTCTCAGATTGGAATGAAGACCCTAGTAAACTACTTCACCAACACCAACTTTATTTTTATCAATTATTGTTAAAAAACACTACTCAGTTTAAAGATTACAGAGTAGAATCAATGTCCGTTATTTTCATAGACCCGAACGATGACGGAGAAATTAAAGAATTAAAATTAATTAATAACCCTGTTGAACTTGATAAATTAAAAAATCTAATTACTGCAGTCTGGAGTGAGATTATGTCTCTCAACTTTACAAGTCCTGACTTTAGTAAAACTCAGGCAGGGATAAAACAATTTGAAGAATACTTGTTAAATAAAAATACCACCCCATAAACGAGTGGTATTTATAGTTAGTGTATTATCTAATTTTTATTATCGTCGACTAGTTTTCTTAGTAGACTTCTTAGCGGCTGGTTTCTTTGCTTTAGAAGCTGGCTTTTTTGGAGCGGCAACTTCGTTGATAACTGTAAAATTAGTATCATAGTTATTTACAGCAACAAGAGCTTCTCCCTTATCGTCACCCTTGAAGACAAAGAATAGATTGTACAAATTAACACCTAAAACAGCACCTAGAACTGGACCAAGTACGTATGTTCCCCAAACCCAAGCTCTGACACCTAGAGCCAATGCTGGGTTAACAAGACCAATAGAAGCGGTTGAAGAAGCTACCATGGCTACCATGAAAGCTAAACCGGCAACAGCGGCTTTGGTTGAACGAGAAACATTTAGATGTGCAACGGCTGCAAAAGCAAAACCAAATAAAGCTGTACCAAAGGCTTCGGCAACTAAAATTCTAGCAGTGTAATGTCCACCGATGAATGTTAGCTTGCTACCAACTAAGTAAGTATAAAGGTAGTATGCTACCCAAGCACCTAGCAATTGAGCAGCAATATAAAATACTGCACGAGCTGTTGAAGCTTTTCTAGCTGTCCAAAGTGCGACAGTCAGAGCTGGGTTGAAGTTGGCGCCAGAAACACCAATTAGAGCAAACATCATCATAAAGATTGTTAGACCAGCAATTGCAGCGACGAAAAAAGGTACGCCGATTGTTGATCTTTGCACGCTCAACACTAACATTGTTAACACTCCCGTACCGAGAAACTCAGCTACGACAGCGGATACGTTTTTCTTTCCAAACATTTTTTGGAACCTCCACTTTAGTTTATAAGTTTAAGATTACATCCTTGTTGACTATTTGTAAAGTCCTTGTTAAAAATCGGATTACAAGTGTTATATAATGTTTACATGTTTAAAGAATTCAAGAAGTTCGTATTAAAAGGCAATGTAGTTGATCTAGCAGTCGCGGTAGTAGTCGGAGCAGCGTTTAATTCGGTAGTTCAGAGTGTGGTTAAAGATTTTATTACTCCTCTAATCAAAGGTATTAATAAAAGCGGTAATCTAATTTCAGGCACTTGGGTTATAGATAAGAGGTTCATTTTAAATTGGGGTGATTTTTTAAATAGCATAATCTCATTTTTAATAGTAGCAACCGTTGTCTTTTTCTTAGTCGTTCAGCCCGTTAATAAACTTCAGAAAATTGCTAAATTACAAACAGAACCTGATACTAAAAAATGTCCGGAATGTCTATCAACCATACCCAAAAAAGCCACTCGCTGCAGTTTTTGCACGATTAAAGTAAAATAATACTGTCTACTTGTGATGTCTTCTGCGCTTTAGACTGGCAACTTGCAGTCTAACGGCTTGACGGTCTATCATTTTTTGAGCATGCTCAAGACTAACTTGATCTTTAGCTTCAGATTTTAGCTTCTGAGCTTTCTCATATGCCGCCTGAGCTTCGGCTTCATTAATAGAATCTTCATGGTCAGCCTCGTCGACTAGAACATTTAAGTTATTGTTATCGACTTCGACAACACCACCGTTGGTAGCAAAAAATGTCATATTACGATCACTATCTTTTGGATTCTCTCGAATACTAATGACACCGTTGCTAACAACACTTACTAAAGGCATGTGATCGGTTAAGACACCGATTTCTCCGTCCATAGTAGGTAAAACAACTTCAGCGACTTCTTGATCGAATTTAGTGCCAGTCTGAGATACCAATCTGAAATGAAACATTATTTTATTTGACCTTGGTAATACTTGATATATCGCCCTTCATATAGAATTCTGATTCAGTTCTATCATCGTATTTACCTGAAAGTATTTCGGCAAATGCATTAACAGTATCTTCAAGCTTAACATACTGTCCGGTATTACCGGTAAATTGCTCGGCAACGAAAAACGGTTGCGACAAGAATCTCTGAATTTTACGAGCCCGATAAACTGTATTTTTATCTTCATCAGACAATTCTTCCATACCCAAAATCGATATTATATCTTGGAGGTCCTTATATCTTTGGAGGATTCTCTGAACCTCTCTGGCAGTATCATAATGCTTCTGTCCGACAATCTCAGGGTCTAGAATAGTCGAACTGGAATCAAGAGGATCAACAGCCGGATAAATTCCAATTTCCGTCAAAGCACGGTTTAGAACGATTGTTGAATCCAGGTGAGCGAAAGTTGTGGCCGGGGCAGGGTCAGTAAGATCGTCGGCCGGTACATAAATGGCCTGAACAGAAGTAATGGAACCTTTTTTGGTGGTCGTGATTCTTTCTTGTAGTTGTCCCATCTCTTGGGCAAGAGTCGGTTGGTAACCAACTGCCGAAGGCAGACGCCCAAGCAGGGCAGATACTTCAGCTCCAGCCTGGGTAAATCGGAAGATATTATCTATGAATAAAAGTACGTCGCTACCTTGGTCACGAAATCCTTCGGCCATTGTCAATCCCGATAAAGCTACTCTAAGTCTGGCGCCCGGCGGTTCATTCATCTGTCCGAATACCAAAGCAGTATTCTTTAAAACATCGGCATCTTTCATTTCATGATAAAGATCATTACCTTCACGAGTTCGTTCTCCGACACCGGCAAAAACAGAATATCCGGAATGAAATTTAGCTATATTGTTAATCAATTCTTGGATAAGAACTGTCTTACCGACTCCAGCTCCACCAAGTAATCCAACCTTACCACCTCGGGTAATTGGACAAATTAAGTCGATGACTTTTATGCCTGTTTCAAGTACCTCAATTTTTCCTGATTGATCAATTAATGCAGGGGGTAGACGGTGGATAGATGATAGCGTATCAAAATTATCATCAAGATTATCAATTGGCTCGCCGATAACGTTAAACATCCTACCCAAAGTTTTTTTACCAATTGGAACCTGAATTGGCTTACCGGTATCAATCACTTCAATACCTCGAGACAAACCATCGGTAGAACTAAGAGCAATCGATCTAACAGTTGATTCACTGAGGTGAGAAGCGACCTCAAGCACAACTTTTTTACCATCCAACTTTAATTCCAGAGCATTGTTTATTTCCGGTAACTTTCCTTCACTAAATTCAACATCTACGACAACACCGACAATTTCTATGACTTTTCCGGAGCTTGTTTTATTTTTAACAGTTTCAGACATAATTATTCCTTTCTAAATTTATGATTTCATTGCCTCGACACCACCTGAAATTTCAGCAAGTTCCTGAGTAATACCAGCTTGACGTGCTGTGTTTAATTCCAAAGTATAATCATCGATTAAGTCTTTAGCGTTGTCGGTTGCATTCTTCATGGCCATCATTCTCATTGAATGTTCTGAGGCATAGCTTTCCAATATTGATTGCCATAACCTCGCTTCAATCAGACGTGTTGTAATCTCATTTATAACGCTGTCGACATCAGGCTCGAAATTTGAAAAATGTCCGACTTGTTGATCGGTTTCCGATGTAATTTCGGTCGATGCCGGGAGAACTTGGATTTTATCAACCTGTTGAGTTATGTTTGAAATAAACTTCGTGTATATGATATCGACTTGATCGACTGAGTCATTTAAAAACTCTTTAATTAATGAATTAAGTATTGGCCTTACGTCATTAGCTGTCGGTTGTTCACCCAAATCGTTATAGACTGCAAGGAGCTCTATTGATTCAATCCGTCTTGCAAAATGAGCAGCCTTATTACCAATTGCTATAACCTTAACCTTCACTGAATTTTCATGGTCTTCCTTTAACAAATTCGAAAAAAAACGTTGAATATTTGAGTTATAGGCTCCTGCTAATCCGCTATTGGAAGAAATGACAATGTAGAGTTTTGTTTTTATCGGTCTTACCTTAAAAAAGACATAATTTTTCAATTCATTAATACCAGATAGCTTCTGCATCAAGGAAAATGCTAGGTCGGAATAACTTCGACTCCTTGCGGCATATTCTTGAGCTTTTTTCATTTTTGATGCGGCAACAAGTTGTAACGCCTTTGTTATCTGACGTGTACCTTTAATAGAGTTTATTCGTCTTTTTAAAACGACAATTGAAGTCATTTTTTATCCTCTTTATCTATAAAGCTATCAGATACTTCTTTGGCGATTTTTAGTATTGATTTATTGTCATCGTCACTTGGTTTATCACCAGTGTTAAGACGCTTAATCAAATCTTTTGAAAGTTCTAGCTCTTTTAAGAACATATCTTCAACATGTTTTATTTTTTCGACCGGAATATTATCAAAAACACCGTTTGTAGCGGCATATAAAGAAGAGTACATCTGCCAGATTGAGTATGGGCTATATTGTGGCTGTTTTAATAACTCGGTTAATCTTTGACCTCTTTCAATGGTTTTTCTGGTATCAGCATCCAAATCGGTTGAAAATTGGCTGAATGAGGCTAACTCTCTAAATTGAGCCAGGTCCAATTTCAAACCTCCACCAACAGATTTTATGGCTTTAGTTTGAGCCGAACCTCCAACTCTTGAAACCGATAATCCAACCGAAATAGCCGGCCTTATACCTTGATAGAACAAGTTTGTTTCAAGGAATATTTGTCCGTCGGTAATCGAAATGACATTTGTCGGAATATAGGCACTAATGTCTCCGGCTTGAGTTTCAATAATAGGCAGGGCAGTTAATGATCCGCCACCCAAATCATCGCTAAGTTTTGCGGCTCTTTCAAGTAGCCTGGAATGCAGATAAAAAACATCACCAGGATAAGCTTCACGTCCTGGTGGTCGCCTCAAAAGCAATGACATTTGTCGATAAGCTTGTGCGTGCTTGGTCAGATCATCATAAACGATTAGGGCATGCATACTATTATCTCTAAAATATTCACCGATTGTCGCACCAGTGTAGGGTGCTAGATAAAGCATGGCAGCCGGATCAGCTGGACTGGTTGCAACGATAATCGTATTATCCATTACTCCTTCTTTTCGAAGTCTTTCTTCCAATGCAGCTACCTTAGATAATTTTTGTCCTATAGCAACATAGATATTGATTACGCCGGTTTTTTGCTTGGTCTGATTGACCATTGCATCAATCGCAATGGCGGTTTTACCGGTCTGACGATCACCGATTATCAACTCTCTCTGGCCCCGTCCGACAGGTACGATCGCATCAATCGCCATAATACCGGTCATCAGCGGCTCAAAAACACCTTTTCGAGCCAATACACCGGGTGCTATCTTTTCTACTCGGGAAGTTTCCTTGGCATTAATCGGACCATTGCCATCGAGCGGTCGTCCAAGCGGATCGACAACTCTTCCAATCAATTCCTTGCCAACAGGAACTTCCAAGACTCTACCCGATAACTTTACTTCAGCTCCGGCTTTAATTAGACTGTCATCGCCCATTAAAACCGCACCAATTTCATCATAGGCAAGGTTAAAAGCAAACGCCGTAACAATTGAGCCATCGTCAGCTGTTATTTCAAGCATTTCGTTATAACCACATTCTGTCAGGCCATAAATCCAAACAATACCATCACCAACTCTGGTCACGATTCCGACTGAAGCAATTTCCGGTTTATTCTTTAGCGAATTAATAGCTTCTTTAATTTCGCTAGATAATTGTTTTATTGTTAAATCGGGCACTTTAAATCCTTTCCTTTGAAGTAAATCTAATCAACTGATTCAATTTGTTTTTTACTGATAAATCCAAAACATGGGTTGGAAACTCTATTTTTACACCACCGACTAAACTCTTGTCTGTAATTTCATCAATGATTATTTTATTGGTTTCAGGAAAATGAGACTTAATCAAAGCTTTGATTCCAGTGAGACTGTTTTTATCCAACGGAAAAGCAGAGTAGAGCTTAACATCTAACACTCCTTCAGCCAGCCGATAAACACTAACATCTCTGATTATTGACTCAAGATCATCAATTAGATTATTGCTTAAAACGTATTCTGCTACAGCCATACTCAGCCTTCTACTATTAATAGAACCGTCGAGACTTTTTTTGGCTATTGTCTTAGATAATTTTAATCTATCGGCTGACATAATCTAGACCTGTTGTTCCTTTAAAGTTTTCTCGATCAAGACCTTGTCTTCATTGCTATCAAGTTTTTTCTTTAATATCGCGCCAGAAGTTTCGCTGATAAGATTTAGGATGTCTGATTCAAGTTTCTGTTTCATTACCGATGCTTCGGAATTAATTTTTTCTTTAGCTTCTTTTAGGATGTTGTCGGCTTTTGAAACAGCATCGTCTTCAGCCTTTTTAACGATATCTTTAGCCGATTCTTCAGCGTCTAGAATAATTTTATCGGCTTTTATTCTGGACTGATGAAGTTCATGACTTACTTTTTCTTCCAATTCTTTTTCTTTTTTTAGCATTTGATCACCAAGGGTTACTCCTTGTTCAATTTTCTTCCGTCTTTCATCAAGCATTCTAATAATCGGTTGAAACGCCCACTTTTTCAATACCAAATAACCCAAGATAAAAGTTATTAACTGTATGATAAAAGCGGAACCACTAACCCCAAGAGCGGATAAACCGCTTGAATTAGAAGCAAAATTATTGAATATAAAACCCATCTCGTATTTTTAAAAACTTATTTGACAATAAAGATTGAAGCAAAGGCGAGCAGACCGAACAACTCTACGATTGCTACGAAAATCAAAGCCTGTCCTAAAAACTTAGCGGCTTCCGGGTTTCGACCAACTGCTTGAAGGTAGTTGCCTCCAATTAAACCAATACCTATACCTGGACCAATAAATCCACCGGCAATCATCAAACCCTTGGCTATAATTGCCGTATTAACTGCTGTAGCTAAAATCATCTGTTTTAAAACTCCTTTTTTCTACTTTTTTATAATATTGTCTTTACCTATACATTGTTCCAGAAATCTTCTATTCTATCAAGTCGTTTCGGCGTGTTCCTCAGACTTGTGATTAACAACAATAGCAAGGTACATGACTGATAATATTGTAAAGATATAAGCTTGAAGTGCCGTAACAAAAAGTTCAATCAAGGTAAAGGGAAGAGCTGTTAGCGGTGCCAAGATATGTCCCAAATAAGAAAAAACAGCAATCACGATTTCACCGATAGCTATATTTAAGAAAAGTCGAAGCGATAAACTAAGAACTCGAGTGATGTCTGTGATCATTTCAAGTATTCCAATAATCAAAAATAGGGGATTTTTAGGACTGCCGACAAAAAAATGCTTTAAATAATCAATGAATCCACCTGATTCCTTAATAGAAGAGTAGTAAACATAAATCATAGTAATCGCGCCCATCGCGAAGGTAGCGTTTAAATCTGCTGTAAATGGTCTTAGTATTGGAAAACCCATCAACGTAAATCCCTCTCCGACAAAAGGCAATAATCCAAGCCAGTTATTGAGAAGTATAAAGAAAAACAAAGTTACGAAATAGGGTCGATATTTTTTGGCTTTATCTTTATCTTCAAAACTTGTTTCAACGGTATTGATAATAAACTCAGTGGTTACTTCGACTAATTGAAGTGGACCCTTTTTAGGAAAAATAGTTATTTTTCTAGCAGCAATTACCAGCAATATAAAGATAACTATTAGAGAAATCCAACCATAAAACTCAGAGTTTGTAATGGCATATTTGCCGATATGGAAAATAACACCCGGGGCAATATGAACTATTGGGCCACTGTCGGCGATCAACTTAAACATTCCTAACATTATATTTACTGCTTATCTTCCTTGTTTATCTTATTATCCAGTAATGTGTTGCTGGTTAAACTCTTATACGAATTCCATATAACCACAACCGACAGCGATATGCCAACCACTAAACCAATTAATGTGTATAAAGGTTTGGTTTTAAAATGATTATCAATCGCTGAACCAATGAATAAAGGCGCTAATATTGAAATTAAAAGCTGTAGGCTCATACCAAATACCGAAAGATTAAAAATCTTTTGAACTTGGTAATCTTTAGAAGCTTTTTGACCCACTTAAATTATACTTTTTACTTTCATAAACAGATTAACATATTTGATTGAAAAGTAATAGTTTATTGACTGATTAATGACAATCATTTACGATAAGAGCATAGGAATTTTAATAAATATATGGATAATCAACCAAAAGTAATTGTATACAGTGCAGTATGGTGTGCCTTTTGTCATGCCGCCAAGGAATATTTAACTAAGTCAGGTGTTGCTTACGAGGAACGCGATGTTGAAAAAGACCCTAATTTTGGAATGGAAGCAGTTAACAAAAGCGGCCAGCGGGGAATTCCCGTACTAGATATCGAAGGCGACATTGTTATTGGCTTTGACAGACCAAGAATCGATGCTTCTTTAAAAAAACATAGCTTGATAAAATAATCTACTCAAGGATTGATAAAATAGGCTATTTATGATATAATATAGCAATGAAACATAGAGCCTACGAAAGTGGACCTATTAGCCAAATTGACAAATTTCTAATAGTCGGCAATTCTAATCGCCGGGGTTTGTCTAAAGCTGCAAACAGCTTGGCCCAATTTATTAGCGAAGAGACTACTAAAGACGTTGAGATCGTGGAGTCCGGCCGGAATGTCGAGGAATCGGTCGATCGTTTGGTTCAAAGAGGCGTCGCAGAAACTCCTACCGCAATCGTTATCCTAGGAGGAGACGGTACAATTAATCACACTCTTGAAGCCACCCGAATAATAGATAACCCTTATGCATACAATATCATAACTGATTATTACGGCGGAGCTAGGGATATTAGCTACAATATAAAAAAACAGACTCCGAAAAAATACCCTCAGCTTCTCGAGTATAATCTTTCCTCTTTGGAAGAAGCATCTATTTACCCAATCGAAGTAGACATTAATGAAAACAAGCGGGCAGTTGCCTATAATGTTTTCTCAATCGGAAGAACAGCTTTAATGGCAGCTCAAATAAACAAAGTCAGACAAAAGATTTCCGGACCAAGGGCTTACAGAATAGTTAGAGAGACTCTGTCTATAGTCGATGCCAAGCTTTTAACGACACCGGTTTTTCAAGCTAAGGAATACGGAGCCCGCTATGACGAATTTTTAAATATCCAAGATTTAATAGCAACAAAATCCGAAAGATTCGGACTGATTTTTAAGTCAGATATCAATATTTTAAATCGTGAATTCGGGATATACGAATTCGATGATATAAGCGCATCGATACTTGGTAGAATAATTACTCAGAGAAAATTTAAACCTGATCTAAGAGCAAAAAATGACCAAGCTGTCAGCTATACCGTAATCGGTGAAAATCTAATGGCACAAACCGATGGCGAAGTCGACTTACTAGAAGAGAAAGAAAACCTGATAAGTTTTAAAAATGCCGTTAAACCGGCTAAAATACTTATATCTACATGAGAAAACCAAGACTTTATTTATTTGTTGGCTATCCGGGAGCCGGCAAGACTACAACTGCTCTGCTAATAAAAGACAGTACTAATGCCAGACATATCTGGGTGGACTTAGAGAGAAAAGCAAGATTCGGCGGACAAGATTTTACCGAATCAGATACCGAAGAACTATATCGTGAACTGGATGTTGAAATTGAAACATATCTCCAGAGAAGAGAGGACGTGGTGTTTGATACCAATATTAATCTGAAAAAAGATCGGGACTTCCTAAGAAACTTAGCTAAGAAGAACGATGCTGAAACGGTCCTGATTTGGTTAACTACAGACAAAAATATATCAAAACAACGTGCTTACCGGGACTTCAATCAAGACAATTTGAGAGTTCTTGGCGCCATGGACGACTCTACTTTTGATAAAATTGCCGGAAAATTTCAAAAACCGGACGATAACGAAAAACCGATAAAAATTGACGGGAACCGACATACTAAAGAAGAAATTTTAAAACTTTTAAACCTAAACTCCGGCTAATTTCCGCTTTAAATCTTTCTTGTAGAAAATGGCATTGATAAATACATACCAATAAAAAATAAAAAGCGAGGACCAGATTACATAAAAATACGGGCTAAGCTTCTTATTGTGCAATCTATAGGTTGTGACAGTTTTGTTGGCATAATCGGAGACTTCCGTTATGGTACGCGAAAAACGCCTACAAGATACGTTGGCCTTCAGATTGTTTGAATAAGCTACTCTCAAGTTAAGACTATTTAAATGAATAGCTAGATCCAGGTCTTCATGGATAATATCGCTGGTACAAACCAACTTTCTTATTTTTTTCCAAGCATCTTTGGTTATTGCCATACTGGCTCCGTAAAGGAATAGATTACCCAGCATTTTATTAGATAGTCGTGATCTAAAGAAATTGTCTATAACACTGTTAAATCTTGGCCACAGACCATCATAATAACCAACTTGACCGGATACAGCGCTAATTCCTTGATTTCTGAAGATATCGATTATTGTTTCGACCCAGTCATCATTGATAATTGTATCGGCATCAATCCGACCGACGACATCCCCGTTGGCATAGTCGAAACCGGCGTTTCTGGCATGGGCTATGCCTTGTTTTTCCTCTGTTATTAACTTCACAAAATCAAATTGAGTAGCTATTTGGGCCGAAGCATCGGTGGAATTATTGTCAACTACGATTACCTCATCAGGTTTAACTGTCTGTGAAGCTATCGAGTTAAGACATGACCTCAATGTGTCTTCTTCATTGTATACTGGAATAACGATACTTATTTTCATTCGGATAGATTAATTATATGACAAAACTACTTAAGAAAAGCTTGAAGAAATTGCTTAACTGGCTGAAAAAATACTTTGCCGGAGGATTATGGCATAAAATTGTCGTAATTTTACTATTTCTTATATTTATACTAAGTATTTTTATGTATTCCATAGCTGAGTGGTATATCCACTCAGAAAGCAAAGTACCAATTACCTATGGAGTTAGTTTCGTTCCAGATTACGCTGAGTCGCTTGGCTTAAATCCTCAATCAACTATGCAGTCCTTACTTAATATAGGTGTCAGACAGTTCAGATTGACATCATACTGGTCCGATTTGGCTCCGACTTCCAAGAGTTATGATTTCTCGCTCCTCGATTGGCAATTTAAGTTAGCCGAACAATACGGCGCAAAAGTGACACTTACGGTCGGCCTAAGACAACCTCGTTGGCCGGAATGTCATATACCTAGCTGGGCTGTCAATGAACCGACTGCTACTTGGGAAAAACAGCTTTATGCATTCATCAAAGCCATCGTTAATAGATACAAAAATTCACCTGCCTTACAAAACTATCAATTGGAAAACGAATACTTTTTGAGAGGCTTTGGAACATGCACCAACTTTAGTAGACAAAGACTTGTTCACGAATATAATTTGGTGAAATCATTAGACAACAGGCATCCTATAATCGTAGGTAGAAGTAATAATGCGATAGGAATTCCATTAGGTAATCCGAAACCCGATATGTATTCGATATCTATTTACACGAGAGTTTGGGACGCAAATATTACACACCAATACTTAACCTATCCATTTCCATCATGGTATTACGCCTTTTTAGCCGGTATTCAGAAAATAATACTGGGTAAAAACATGGTAATTGACGAAATGCAAGCTGAAGCCTGGCCACCCGATGGAAAATCGATTACCCAAGTTAATCTTGCTCAACAAAATAAAACAATGAATGCATCAGATTTGAAATATAGTTTTGAGTTCGCTAAAAAAACAGGAATGAAATCAGTAGATATGTGGGGAGCGGAGTATTGGTACTACCGTATGATAATACTTCACGATCCTAGTCTTTGGAATGTTGCCGTAAAAGAATTTAGTAAAAATTAGCATGAAGAAGAAAAATGAAAACAGACACCAGCTTGTTAACCGAAGGGCCACTTTCGATTATTCTATCGAGGAAACCTTAACAGTCGGCATTGAGTTAACGGGCGCAGAAGTTAAAAGTCTAAGATTAGGACATGGAGACCTTAAAGGTTCATATATAACAGTTAAAGACGGGGAGCTGTTTTTAATAAACGCTTCTATTTATGGAACCAATGGAATTATAATAACCGATCAAGATAAAACTCGAACTCGAAAGATATTGGCAAAGCGAAAAGAGATAAATCAGTTAATTGAAAAGAAGACACAGGGAAGAACAATAATACCTCTTGAAATATATACAAACGGTAGATTTATAAAAGTTAAGATTGGTCTTGGAAAGGGAAAGAAAAATTACGACAAAAGACAAACACTGAAAAAGAAAGATCAAGATAAATCAATTAAACAAGCCCTCAAAAAATCAACTTATTCATAGTCTATAATTACTTGCGTGGACAGTTCAGATTCTGTATAATTCAATCTGTTCATTAATATTCCGGGGTAGCTCAGCGGTAGAGCGGGTGGCTGTACGAAACATTAAAATTTATGGTGTTTAGTTCAAAATGTGCAGCCCAATTAAGTAATTAGTTGGTGAAAACAAGGTGAATTGCGGGAAACCTAAATCAATATGATATGGTAATCCGCAGCCAAGCTAAGGTTAGGTTAAAAGACTTTAGAAGGTTCAGAGACTAGAAGGTGAGCCTAACAATAATCCTTCAGATAGCGCCTTGCATCCATTTAATAATGGATGATGATATAGTCCACACCGAAATGAAAATTTCGGGTAAAGTGTAACCACTAGGTCGCTGGTTCGAATCCAGTCCCCGGAGCCAAGTATTGCGTCAAA
>JAKBGO010000003.1:0-4415 GCA_021833065.1 bacterium | reverse complement strand
GATTTCATTATTCCACCTTTTTTTCTTTTAGTTTAACACTACTAGAAGTATTATCTCTGTCTATTAGTTTTCTTATTTCTTTTATATCTATTAATATATCTTCATTTAAGATTATATTAAGGAACTGCCTCTCGAGCCATGACTTGTGCTAAAGGTGATTTGATTACTTAATATATCTTATCACATCTGTTATATTAGATTTTTAAGTTGCTTGTACGCAGGCAACTTATTTTTATATACAGCAACTATGTATCTGTTAGGCTGGTTCTAGACCATAATACTCAAAAGTTGCATAATTTGCATTAGCAATTTATAATGGAGAGTGCTAATTACGGAGGTAATAATGGCTAAAACCAAATCTTCAGCACACGGTAAGCAGCATAAAAAATACGTAACTGTTGAGCCTTATACAAAAGCAAATGGTACTAAAGTTAAGCGATACGATCGTTCAGTACCAAACCCTAAAATTCAAAAGAAGCCATAATGCAAGCAAAAGATGACAGAGAAATGTCCGAGCTAGACTTTATACACCAGGGCCATATTTATCATGCTGAAACAGGTAAAAAGTTGGTCATGGATGGTAAAGAAATTGATGAGCTAGTTACCGATATTCTTGACCTAGGGTCTATGTACCGTATTAAAAGCACGAATCGTATTAGCGACCTTATGGCTATTAGACATGAAAAGGTCATTGAAAAATAAGTTGAGATTATGCTAAGAAAAGTTTATACATCAGTTTTTCATTGCGATAAGTGTAATAAAGATATTTCTCTAGACATCTTAAGCCAGGATGTAAATTTTGAAATAAGACAACAGGATAAAGATTTCGCGCGAGCTGCAAACATGCAATATCATGCAGATGCTGAACATACTGTATGCGCAATCTGCGGAGAAAAAGTCAGTGGTGAAGATTTCGATCTTATAATTGGTAAAACTTATACTGGTAGAATTAATCAAACCTATCTTCGGGAGAATTCAGGGTTCAATAAGGACAGAGACCTGCTAACTATCCATAAACACTGCACAGGTCCAATAATAAGCAAATGAGCATGGATGCCGATGAGTTTACAAACGACACGGTAAAACTTATAAAATCGGTTCTTATGTCCAAGGCCGCAGAGTTCTCAGACAAAATCGATAAGATAGAACGCAAGTCGCGGGACGATGAGAGTTATTACGGGTACTTGAAATTCTTCTTAATTGATTGCGGCTGTCTATGTGATGACATAATCACTGCAGCTAGAAATGATGCCGTTCTACTGGCGTTCGTAGGCGCAAGAACGCTTGTAGAAGACAATATCAATTCTAACTACTTAAACTTCAAAGGTACTCTCGATGAGAGGATGAAGGTTTCTAAAGACTGGTATAAGGTCTCTAACGATCCTGAAGCTATTAAGAATAAACTTGACGGTAAGTCAGTAAAAGAGCGAGCCATGGTAGATGATGGAGGCAAGCAATTATACGAAAGTGAGTATGCAATGCTTTGCAGTTATACTCACGGTAACGCTCAAAGGTCTCTACTAAATGTTCAGTCACACAGAAAATTAGGAGCTCAGAAGGTAATGCTGGCCAGTATAAAAGCCTACGCCAATATAGTAGCTTCTATAGCAGAAATTATTGGTGAGCCAGCACCTACAGAGGAGCTGGATAAAGTTAGAGCCTATTTAGATAAATACAAAAACAAAGTTACCGAAGCAACTTTACCAATTGATCTTGAAGAGATTAAAAAGCAGCAACCTTAACAACTAGATACGCTGTAATTATGTAGGGTAAGTTTGACTTTAAGATTACGTACAAGCCTTGTTCTCTCAAAATCGGTACCTTTTTGCAGCACATACCTAGCGTAGCCATGAAAAGCCTCTTGTTGTTTATATCTAGGATCAGCAGCCAGCATCATATTCGAATATTTATTAATTGCTACGAGTAGACCCGGTTCACAATCAGACCGATTTATAGCTAGCTTATCAACTAACCTTAGTAAATCTTCTATAATTACAGCTTCCTTAACATAAGGCTCTTTGCAGGAGTAATCTATCGCCCTCGAGCAGTGGTAATAGACATGCCGGTTGAATTTACCATTTTTTAATTTCTTAAACTTTTCTTCTCCTACAATTGATGATCCGCACGAATAGCATGACAGAAACCGCTTGAAGGGGAAGTCTTTTGAGCCCCATTTAGCTTTTTGCGGTAGCACTCTTTGCTCTTGAACCTGATCAAACAGTGCCTTGGTTATCAAAGGCTCATGAATCCCCTTATAAAGCGTGCCGCCGAATATAAAGTCGCCGTAATAGAACGGATTATTGAGCATTTCAAATATTTGGCTTAGTGTAACGTATTTATCTCTCCTTGTTCTGAACCCAATTTCATCTAACCAGTGTTTGAGATGTCTGCCACTTTGACCTTGAGCAGCTCGCTCAAACATTTCTGTTACGATTGGTGCTCGTTCAGGGTCAGGTATAGAATCCTTAATACCATTAAAGGAACGATTATAGTAACCTAATGGGCTTGGTCCTGGTCTAATACCTTGCTCGCATTTAGCTCTGATACCCCTCTTAACATTGATACTTTTATTATCATTTTCTAACTTTGCTTGAGAGCAGAGGATCATTAGAAGGAACTTTTCATTTGGACTATTACTAAACGATTGTCCATAAGTTCTTATTTGTTGAAGTTTATCGATATCCATTAAATCTACTAATGAACCTAGATCACCAGCATTTCTGGATAATCTATCTGGAGCCCATGTAAGTATTCCATTAAATTTATCTTCTCTTAGATCTTTAATTAATTCGTTAAATACTGGCCTTTGTCCTGATTGTTTGGCTGAATGACTCTCTTTTTTAATATCTACGACATGTAGATTATCTCTCTTGGCCATTTCTAACATCTCATTTAACTGAGAATCTATGGACATAGCTTGTCTTTCGTCCTGTTCGCTTGATTTTCTGGCATATAAACAGTATTTGATATCTGTTATGTTATTTTCCATCATGTACAAGGTACCGCAAAGAAAATAGAAGTCTAGGTTATTTTAATCTGTCGTCTTTAATACAGGTATGGCTGGGGCGGAAGTGGTTCGTAGTATATTTCGCCATCCTTAGAAAACAAGCCATTTTGCTTATCATTAGGCATATATCTGCTAGAATTATGCTCAAGATAGTACTTTATCGCAGGAAAGTCCTTCTGGTTAATCAACACTTTTAACATCCATTCAGCTAGGTCGACGGTAGCCTCTCTCCCTAGTTCAATCGCTTTTTCAACTTCAATTTTAAATCCATTGTCTTCGGACATCCATCTATAGATTGTGCTTCTTGGTATTCCAAGCTTTCTTGATACAACGACTAAACTAGGAGTATCGTTCAAAAGTTCGATAATCTTAGCCATGTCTTTTTTCTTATTTCTAGCCATCAACTTTTATCCTTTTAAGTCCAGTCAGTTTTTCCCAACGTTTAAGAGCAACTTCAGCATAAACAGGGGACTTTTCCATAATGAAACATCTTCTATCTAGTTTTTGACAAGCTATAAGAGTAGATCCACTTCCACAGAATGGTTCAACTACTAGATCATTTCTTTTTGTTAAAACCTTAATGTAGGGGATTAGTATTTCAATCGGTTTTGTTCCAAAGATTACACCTTGACCAGAACTTGCTTCGTCACTCGCCTGATATTCAATAAAATCCGTTGGTTGAATCTTTTTTCCTTTATCATAACCCTCCCAAGCAGGTTTACCTGATATCGCATATAAAGCCGTCTGGTATTCTTCGTCTAAAAAGTCTTCTTCTTTATCTAGATTTAATGAAATGTTATTTGAAGTGCCAACCATTGCAATATCGTGTTTACTAAAAAACTTATATTTAGCGCTAAATCCTTGGTGTCTATTAGGTAGGTGCCAAACTATCATATTTTTAACTTTCCAGTATTTTTCCATTTCATTCCAAATGATTCTTAGATTCTTCCAGTTCTCATAGCATATGATTGAGAAATCATCTTTTGATACTTTCTTTATGTTTCCCATCCATAGTTCAGTGAAGTTATCTGGAATTACATCAGTTTCAAGATATTTACGGTTTCTTTTTGAACCGAAACCTTCTGTTGGTTTACCGTGTCTTTTTGCACTTAGATAATCAAGAATATATGGAGGATCCGTCATACACATGTCGGCTCTTTTATTATCCATGAGCCTTATGATGTCTCTTTCTATTGTGCTATCGCCACACATAAGTCTAGATTCTCCCAGCTTATATACATCTCCTTTCTTTACAGTGATTTCTTTGATGTCTAGTTTTTCTAGTTCTTTTATTAGATTAAAGTCTTCTGGTGTTTCTAGGTCATCCATAAATATGTCATCTATTTCAATGCTAGAGAAACCTACGTCAGAAAGAAGGTCTTTATCGAAATCGGCGAGAAGGGAATAG
>JAKBGO010000012.1 GCA_021833065.1 bacterium | reverse complement strand
GATCATTGAGCTCAGCGTAACCATTGCCCATTTCACTGCCGGCAATAACCGGATGAAAACGAAGTGAAACCCTGTTGTCGCTAGGATCACTTTTAGCAAGCGGCGATAATAATATCGGCTCTCCAACAAGCCAAAATGGACCGGCCGATTTAGCCCTGATAAGTTTCCAAACATTATCAAGAGCCCTTAAAACGTTAACCTCACCATCTAGTTTTACTTTATTTTTCGACAAAATTTCTTTCAAATAATCAAGATCTGGGTTAAATACATCTACGTTAAATTTTTCCTTCATGATATCGGCATATTTAATTACCGGCCATTTTTGATCCAAGTCAATATCGAAGCCTGAAACTTTAAACTGTAGCTTACCCCAGGTTTTTAAAGCAATGTTTTTCAGGAAATCTTCATAAAAATTAATTGCGTCAGGGTAATTTTGATAGGCCATGTAACTTTCCATAGCCATGTGCTCGGGCAAATGTTCGTCGGAATAGTTTTCATTCCTAAATCTGGGACCAATATCATAAACCTTCTCAAATCCTCCTCCCAACAGCTTTTTTAGAGGTAGCTCTTGCGATATTCTCAAATAAAAGTCTTCATCTAGCGCATTCATATGAGTCACAAAAGGCTGTGCGTCGGCTCCTCCAGTCGTATGTTCTAGCACGGGAGTATTTATTTCAATGAAACCATTCTCATTAAGATAGTCTCTGACTGATTGCCAAAAAAGACTTCGTCTCACATACCTATCCCTAACTTCAGTATTAACGTTAAGATCGACATACCTCCGCCTAAATCTCTCTTCTTTAGATGTGAAGCCCTCAATTTTAGACGGCAAGGGTCTCAAACTCTTTCCTATAATAGTCATCGACTTTACCTCAACCGATTTTTCGCCGGTTTTAGTCAAAGCAACAGTTCCATTAGCTTGCAAAAAATCACCGACATCAAGCAGGGGTAATTCGCTATAACCGATGATATTCTTAGATGAATCTAGGGGTATCAGAGAATTTTCTTGCAAAAAGAGCTGCATTGAACCGTATTGATCGGATATTTTTATAAAAGCAATTTTTCCGAATTTACGAATCGCTGCAATCCGCCCGACTACATTTACTTCCTGTCCAAGTTTGTTATTGTAATCGGAATTCAAACTGCCAAGATCAATATCTTTCTTAACCGCCGAAGGATAGCAGTCTATACCCAAGCTCTTAAGCTGGTTTAATTTTCTAAGTCTCTCGTTTCTAAGCTCTATTAAATTAGCCATCTACAATAATTATATCTTACGGAACTAATTTTTATTTTTAATTAATTTCGACTATCTTATAGCTTAGAGTTTCTTTAGGAGTAACAATTTCCACAAAGTCGCCGAGCTTTTTGCCCATAATTTCTTTGCCAATAGGAGATTCGTCCGATATCTTTCCGTTCATGGGGTCAGCTTCAACCGTACCAACAACCTGAAAAGTTTTTGTTTGACTGTTATTTTTCAGTTTGACGGTTGATCCCAGCGAGACCTTACCGCCGGACTTGCTTTCCTTGATTATCTCGTAGTTTGCCAGTATGGAATTAATTTCATTAATTCTCTGCTCGTTTTTTTCTTGCTCGTCTTTAGAGGATCTATACTCGTCATTTTCGCTGAGATCACCCAATTCACGAGCTAATTTAATTGACTCGGCAATTTCCGGCCGGCGAGCAATTAAAGCATCCAGTTCTGAACGCAGTTCAGCCAATCCAGTCTCTGTTAAATGATATGTTTTCTTCATAAATATTTTCCCGTTTGTATGATTATACTCCAATAATCAAATTAATCTAGTAAATTAATTACTATTTCAAACGATTGATAATTTCTTCAAAACTTAAATGCTCTAAATCTGTTTTAGACCTTTGTTTAAACTCAAGCACGCCGTCTGACAAAGTACCTTTATTAACGATAATTCTAAATGGGATGCCGAGTAATTCGGAATCGGTTAATTTTTCGGAAGGACGAGCATCTCTATCATCAAATAAAACCTCTATTTTTTGATCAGTTAGTTTCTCGTAGAGATCTTCCGCAGTCTTTTTTAATTCCTCGTCCTGACCTATAAATGACAGATATACTGAATACGGTGCGATGTTTTTAGGCCAATTAAGGCCCTTATCATCGGAAAAATGCTCGGCTATGACACCCATTAATCGACTGATTCCTATGCCGTAGCAGCCCATGATAATCGATTGTTGGTTTCCATTTTTATCTGAAAAATAGACGTCCAATGCGTCTGTGTATTTAGTCTCTAGATGAAACGTATTACCAACCTCAACTGCCTTAACTTTTTCCAATTTCTGCTTATCCAATCCCATTTTGGCTAAATTTTCATCGGACATTATTTCTTCGTTGATAGCTATTCCCTTTTCCCTGTCCAAATAAATCGTATCTTCTCCAATGGGACTGATAGTTTGAAATTCATCACTAAATCTTTTGGTAAAAATGCCGCCATCAGCGTATGTTCTATAAGTTACCTCTCCAAGGCCCAACCTTTCATAAACCTTGAAGTAAGCCTTAACAATATTCTCATAAATTTCGATGTGCTGTTCTTGGGAGGAAGCAAAGGAATACATGTCTTTCATTAAAAATTCTCTTCCCCTAAATAGACCACTTTTGGCTCTCAACTCATTACGGAATTTATTCTGTATCTGATAGACGATCTTTGGCAAATCCTTATAAGACTTTAGAAAATCCCCAATTGAATCAATTATCGGTTCTTCGTGAGTCAAGCCGACACCGACCTCGGTGCCGTTAACCAGCTTTGTCTTAAACCAATTGTCGACTTTTTTGTCATCCCAACGATCAGTCTTTTGCCATATGTCTTTTGGCTGCAATACCGACATCATAACTTCTTGACCACCGACAGAATTCATTTCTTCTCGAACAATATTTTTAATTTTTTCGAGCACGCGAAAACCAAGTGGCAGAAAAGAGTATACACCGGCCATTTCCTTGTGAATATAACCTGCCCTTATCAAAAGCTGGGCATTTTTAGCCTCTTCGTCGGCTGGAAAGGTTCTAGAAGTTTTGCTGACTAAATTAGTTACTCTCATTTTTTTCTTTCTTATTTTAGATTATATCATCCGTTACTTTTTTCATGATTATTGCTAATGAAGTATGAATAAATAATAAAAAGCCACTCCGTTTTTTAAAACATGAAGAATCATTGAAGAAACCAAACCGTTTGTTTTTTCGCGAAGGAAAATAAGAAATAGCGACAACACAAAAGTATCGATAGCACCTATCCAAAGAAGTCCGCTTTTACCACCTTCTGGTAGATGGGCGCTGGCAAACAGCAAAGAGGTAAGAATTACCGAAATAACTGTCCCCATTTTTTGCTTCAGACTGCTGTAAATGACACCTCTAACCAATATTTCTTCGGTAATTGGGGGTAAGACAACCAAAGCGATAAAACTAAGAAGTATCTCCAAGAAACCGGCCGGATGATTGAAGCCAATCTGTTGAACCTGATTGACATTTAGGCCCTTGTAAAAAAGAGTAACGAACAATACCACCAAAAAGTAACTACCGTAATAAACCGGAAAAACAATTAAGGCAAAAAATAGGTCGCTGAGCTTGGGAATTCTAAGTCCGATGGCCTTTAAGCTAATCTTAAATCTCTTAAAATACAAAAATACAAAAAGTAGATTAATAGACTCTGCGATAAGAACATAAAAAAACTGCCCATATATTGAACTACTCATCCAATTCGTAATTTCCAAACGGTTTTGGTGTCCTACTAATTGTCTTATAAAGATCAGTATCAATAAGGCGATAACTTGTGATGCGAAAAACACCAAGATTACTAATGATACCAGCAGTAAGGGTTTTTTAATTTTGTCTGGGGTCTCGTCTTTTATAGCTTCAACTTTACTGTTTCCCATAATTTAAAAAAACCTGTTTATATCAACGTTTGTAATTAGAATTATTAAAACTATCAATATAATAAAACCGATTGCATTAATAAGCTCTTCAGTTTTTTGGCTAAGCGGTTTTTTGAAAATTCTTGATATCAGTATTATCCAAAATCTTCCCCCGTCTAAAGCAGGTATTGGAAGAATATTCATGATAGCCAATGTTAGTGATATCAGCGCTATAATTGCCAGTAAAAATTGGTAACCCATTATGCTGCTCTGTTTTAATATGAAGAAAATTCCGACGGGTCCATTAACCTGGGAGGAAGCGCTGCATTCACCGTTTTGTCTGGCTACTTTATTGTTAGTCACAAAACCGGCAATAATACTACCGAGTCCGTAGAGAGCATTGCCAATTCCCTTGAAAGTAAGTTGAGTAGCTTGAGCACTTAGCCCAACGGCTACAATAGGCGCCGACCAGGTTGAACGATTCGTCTGATAGGAAGCCGGCATTACACCCAAATAACCTTTAGCTGGCTTGACCAATTGACAAGCTTTAGCACTGTTGTAGGCTTTCAGGTAGGCTTTCTGAGAATTCTCGACTACTTGTGAAGTTAACAATACTGTGGATGTTTTTTTAACCTGTGAATTAACTGTTTTATATAAAATATCAACTTCTTGGCCGGCATAATCTTTTGTCAGTTTAGGTAATACCTGATCATTCACAATGTAATTTAATTTTTGATTTTTTAAACCGATAGCCAGAATTTGATCATCAACTTTAAGACCTGCTTTGGCTGCCGGTGAACCCGGTTCCACATATGTAATATAGACAGTTCTTGAGGAAACTTGACTATCGGATTTTACTTGAAATTGATTATGAATTAATTGAGGCATTCCTATCAAAGAAATTATCGTTAAGAGTACGAGAGCGGTTAATAAATTCATAAAAACACCGGCTAACATAATTTTTGATTTAACCCATAGGCTTGCGGCACCGAATGTTCCTTCGCCGTTATCGCTATCATGTTCGCCTTTCAGTTTCACAAAACCGCCCAATGGCAACAGGTTAATAGAAAATATAAATCCGGACTTCATCCGTTTCTTGTACAGTCTTGGTGGGAAAAATATTCCGAACTCCTCAACCTCCACACCATTTCTTCTAGCCGCAATGAAGTGTCCAAATTCGTGAATTATCACCAAACCAATAAAAAAAATTATCCCGATAATTAAAAGCAGTAGCGACATTTAAAATATTATATCTCATCTCTTGAAGTTTTTTGATTCTTTTGCTAGAATTTAGATTAATAAATTAATTAAACAGCCCGAGGTATTTATTCCTCCTATTTTTAGGTTACCTTAGGCGGTGTGAAAGGATTAAAATTTCAATGGCAGAAAACAGTTCATATAATATAGACCTAAAACAATTACTGGAGTCTGGCGCGCATTTTGGTCACAAAACCAGTCGATGGCATCCCAAGATGGCTCCTTATATACACAGTAAAAGAGACGGTTCTCATATAATCGACTTGGTAAAAACCAAAGAGAGCTTAGAAATAGCACTTAATCAGATAGAAAAACTAGTTGCTGCCAATAAACAAGTTTTACTTGTCGGCACGAAAAAACAAGCTAAATCGATCATCAATGATTTAGCCAAGGAAACTAAGATGCCTTTTGTCAGCGAACGTTGGTTAGGTGGAATGTTAACCAACAACTTAACAATGAGCAAAAGAATTAAACATCTTAAAGAATTAGAGCTTAAACTAGCATCCGGGGAGCTTGCCAACAAATACAATAAGCTGGAAATTAAAAAAATATCTGACGAAATTGATTATTTGAATAAACTTTACGGGGGTATTAAAGATATGAACGGATTACCGGCTGTTATGTTCGTAATCGATGTTCATGATGACAAAAACGCTGTTTTAGAAGCTAAAAAACTGAACATCCCCATAGTTGGAATTACCGACACAAATTCCGACCCAACCGATATTACCTGGCCGATTCCCGCAAACGATGACGCCATCAAAAGCCTGACCCTAATATCTAGCTATGTTAAACAGGCTATTTTAAAAGGCCAGAGCTCAATCAAGACTAAAAAACAATAGATTAAATCATATACAAGGATAAAAAATGGCAGTAGATATAGAATTAATTAAACGATTAAAAGATTTAACCGGAGTAGGTTTAACAGATGCAAAAAGAGCGCTCGAAGAATCCAAGGGAGATTTTGATAAAGCCCTGTCAGAGATGAGAAAAAAGGGCCTAACTAAAGCCGAAAAAAGGTCTGAACGAGAGACTCGATCAGGTTTAGTAGGTAATTATAACCACGACGGAAGAATAGGAGTTATAGTTGAGGTCAACTGCGAAACAGACTTTGTTGCCAAAAACGAAATTTTCGTAAACCTAGTTAAGGATATTGCCATGCATATAGCTGCAGCAAATCCAGATTATGTTGAAGAGAACCAAATTCCCGAAGACGTCTTGAATAAAATCAGAAAAGAATACGCTGACAAAGCCAAACTAGAAAAAAAGCCGGATAACATGATCGAAAAAATAGTAGACGGTCAAATTAAAAAATTTGGCGAAGAACATTGTTTGATTTCACAGCCATACATCAAAAATCCCGACATAACTGTAAAAGATTTAATCACTGACCACATATCAAGACTTGGTGAAAATATCGTAGTTCGTAGATTTTCCAGGATTGCCCTTGGAGAAATAAACAACTAAAATAATTAGCATGGACGAAAAAGAGATTTTAAATAAGCTGACCGCAAAAGTTAACGAATCTATCGCTAAACTAGAGAATGATTTAAAGACTTTTAAAACTGGCCGAGCAAATCCTGCGATACTAGATAATGTAAAAGTTGAGGTCTACGGATCTGTTATGCCATTAAAACAAGTCTGTTCTATTAATGTATTAGACGCCAAAATGATTCAGCTGGTACCATTCGATCCGACTACCCTATCAAACATATCTGATGCCATAAGAAATGATTCTTCTCTAGGTTTAAATCCAAGCGACGACGGTCATGTTGTCAGATTAGCTATCCCGGCATTAACTGAAGAAAGGCGCCGAGAACTCGTAAAGCAAATCAAGGTAAAGGTAGAGGAGTGTTTTGTCAGAATCAGAGGATCCAGACACGAGACAATTAAAGAACTCGACGCGCAATTAAAAGAAAAAACTTTGTCGCAGGAAAGCTATAATAGAGTCCTTAAACAAATTGAATCATTTATCCAGAATCAAAAATCAGTCGTCGAATCGACTGCCGACAAAAAAGAACAAGAAATAATGACCATTTAAAATTGACCTAAACCTTCTTATAAAGTATAATTAAGGTTCTATGAAAAAATCTTTACATCCCACCAACTACAGACTGGTAGCTTTCCAGGATCTTAATAACAATTCTGTTTTTATAACTAAATCGACCGTAGAAACAAGCGACACGATTAAACATAACGGTATAGAATATCCTCTTGTGAAAATTCATATATCTAGCTCATCGCACCCCTACTTTACCGGTGAGGAAAAGATTCTTGATATCGAAGGTAGAGTTGATAAATTTAAAGCGAAAACCGAAATGGCACTTAAAGCCAAACAATCCTTAATGTCTTCTGCTATAAAGAAGTCGAAGAGATACGATAAAAAATTAGAAAACAACAAGTCTACTAATTCTTAAACTCATTTCTTGTAACTAAAACTTAATTAACCCTAAGGAGAGTTGGAATGGACGCAAATAAATTTTCTCAAGAACTAGAGAATATAAACTCCACTCTAGAAAATAATCCTACTATTTATTCAACTTCCGAGTATCCAAAACTAGCAAAAAGAAAAGTTGAACTGGAAAATATTTTATCGCTAATGAGCAAAATTGAAAGGATAGAATACAGTATCTCGGAGTCGAAGAAAATACTGTCAGGAACAGACAAAGAGTTGAAGGAACTGGCAGAAATAGAGATAGAACAACTAAGTAAGGATCTTGAAGCAGCTAGACATGATCTGAAAGAAATTGTCAGCCCAGATAATCCAAATGACAAAAAAAACGCCATAATCGAAATACGAGCAGCAGCCGGAGGCGATGAATCAAGTATTTTTGCAGGTGAACTTTTTAGGATGTATACGCGATGGGCAGAAACCCACGATTTTAGTATTGAGATAAACAGTGAGAGCATAAACGAAGTTGGCGGTTTTAAAGAAATAATCTTCACGGTGATTGGAAATGATGCATTTGGCAAGCTAAAATTTGAAGCCGGTGTTCACAGAGTTCAAAGAATTCCGTCCACAGAAAGCCAAGGCAGAGTCCATACTTCAACGGTTACTGTAGCCGTCCTACACGAGGCCGAGGAGACTGATCTAGAAATAGATCCCAAAGATTTAAGGATAGACGTATACAGAAGTGGTGGTCACGGAGGTCAGAGCGTTAACACTACCGATTCAGCAGTCAGAATAACCCATATACCGTCAGGAATTGTAGTGTCGAACCAGGATGAAAAATCACAAATAAAAAATAAAGCCAAAGCATTGAATATTTTGAGATCCAGACTACTTGCCCTAAAAGAAGAAAAGGAAATGAAAGAACAGTCCGAAAATAGAAACAAACTAATAGGCAGTGGTGATAGGTCTGAGAAAATAAGAACATACAATTTTCCTCAAGACAGAATAACCGATCACAGAATAAAGTACTCCCGTTCGAACATTCCTGCTGCTTTAAACGGTGACATTGACGATCTATTAAAAGAAGTAGCGCTAGCCGCCAATTCGCCAGATGCCTAAAAAAAACGATGAGTTATTAGATATCAATGACTGGTTCATAAGATCAGTCAAATTTTTAAAAAATAATCACAAAATATTGTCGCCGGAACTTGACTGTCAAATAATAGCTGAGCATGTCTTACATATACCAAGATACAAAATATTTACTCAAAACAATATTAGCACAACTCGGAATGAAATTTATTTACTCAAAAAATACGTAATTTTCAGGTACTTAAACTACCCAGTAGCATATATTACTCAAACCAGACAATTTTATGGACGTGAATTTAAGGTTAATGAAAATGTTTTAATTCCAAGGCCTGAGTCGGAATTAATCATAGATTTAAGTAAATTTATAGTAAATAAGCTTCGGGGTAAACCAGATAACAGCTACATTATCAACCTTGCCGGTTATGATATTTCTATATTGGATAGCAGCTTGTCGGAAATGTCTAAAAAAAGAAAGAATATTGATAAAATAAGCATCGCTGACGTAGGTACCGGTAGCGGTAATTTAGGTATTTCTCTTTCTTTAGAACTACCCGATACTGAAGTAGATTTAATAGATAATTCAATTTTGGCACTAGATGTTGCTAAACTTAATGTTAACAAATTTGCAACAAATAATTTTTTAATCGATGATGACCTTCTGACAAATAATACCAAAAACTACGATCTTATTGTTGCTAACCTTCCCTACGTGCCACTGGGTTCATCTGTTAGTCCTGATACTAACTATGAACCGATAAATTCTATTTATGCACGAAAAAACGGTTCCGAACTGTATCAAAGATTATTAAATGATCTTAAAAAAAGACAATCGAAACCGTTGTACATAATAATCGAAAAATTCCCTATCATAGATCAAGAAATAAAGCATTTAGCTAACAATCTGGGTTTAAAGTACGTATTCGAATCAATGTTTATCGCTGTTTTAAAATTTAAACGGTAATACCTAAAAAGGTATATTTTAATCATTTTTTATAAATATTTTTAACAATATGGTCGACTTATTTTTTAGATCTTGATGCTCTTTGCTTAATAGCTACGTTCACCAAATCACTATCCAAAACCAAGTTATTCACGTATTTTTTTTAGATAGTAAAGTAGCCTTGAGATCACATTGAACACTAAATTTAATTGGTTGTATCTATCTAATTAGACGGTTCGGAACCAATCGTAACAGATATCTGTAGTGTTTTATTACCTCTTATTACGGTAAGTGTTACTTTATCACCCGGCAGATATTGGTCTAGTAAACCGGTTAAGGAATTGTCCTGATTTATGGCTATTCCGTCTAACTTAGTGATGATGTCGTTAGGCTGTAATCCCGCATTGGCAGCTGGACTTCCCGAAATAACTGATGGGTTAGATGAATCTACACTTGGTGGTATAAATGCTCCCTGGGATACGGATAAATTATATTGATTTTGAATATCTGCAGTAATCGGTACATAAATTATTCCAAGATAAGGAACCGAGAATTTTCCAGTTTTTAAAACTTGATTTATCAATCCCGTAACATCATTTATTGGGATTGCAAAACCTATGTTCTGGGCATTTCCTGCTATAGCAGTATTTATGCCTATCACCTGCCCGTTCAAGTTGACTAACGGGCCGCCGGAATTACCCTCATTAATGGCTGCATCAGTTTGAAACAAATCTGTCAGATTTTCGGAGCTACCGCTCGAGCTACTAAAAAACGGGGACAAGCTAGATCCACCGCCACTAGAACTCGATGCAACCACACTTCTCCCAAAACCTGAAATAATTCCTGAAGTTACGGTATTTTGAAATTGCCCCAGGGCATTTCCTATGGCTACTACGCTGTCGCCGATTTGAACAGAGTTAGAATTACCTATTACGGCTGGAGTCAATTTTTGACCCTCCAGGTTATTAATCTTCAAGAACGCGACATCCAAGCTACTGTTTGAGCTGGTGCGTCCTATTATACTGACATCATTAAGTTGAACACCGTTGCTGAGAGTTACGGAAACGCTACTAGTTCCAACCGGAACGACATGACGATTGGTTATAATTAAACCGCCACTGGTTAAAATTATACCCGTTCCAGCAGCCTGCTCAGTGGTCGGTTGTTGGGAAAAGCCGAATAAATTATTGAGTGAGTTAGTGGGAGACTGACTACTTATAGTGACGTTAACACTCACAACACTCGGCCCGACAGTCTTAGCGATACTGCTGATCAACTGGCTTTGAGTAGTAACTATTTTCTCCTTGCTAAACAATCCGGTCGATAATGAACCAAAGTTATTATTCAATCTATTCTGAACAACGGCACCTACATATCCGCCCAATACTGATATTATAAAAAGAACAAGAGCAGCAGCAAAAAATTTTATTTTTTTTGTAGATTGAAAAATATTTCTAATGGGTACGTTTGGTACTGTTATAGTAATTTGTCTTGAACTAATCTTTTTATCGCTATATCCGTCTTTCGAAGATACGCTAAATTCTTTTTCTTTTTTATTATTTCCGACCACGGCTATAACCCCCTTCTAAAATAAAACTACTATTTTAGACAATTCTATTGGTCCAACCTGAGAAAAAACTAATAATTATTACTAAAATTATAAGAAGGAACAGAAATTGCCATCTTATATATTTATTAAGCTTGTTGAAATGATCAAAATAATATATGGAACCGATTGAAAAACTTATTATAGAAAGTATTAGCGCCGGTTGGGAAATAAATTTATAGTATACTAGCCAATGCCCTAAAATCCAAGCTAGAGACGATGCAAAATATGCCCAGAAAAAAGATAACATTTTAGAATATACATCATTAAAGCTATCGAAAAAATGTCGAGCTGATACATAAGCTACAAGTCCGGTCAAAAAAGTTAAGCCCCAGATCGGGCCGGAATCCCACGATACATAAAGTGCGGTCAATCCTAAAAACTGTCCTATAAATGACTGGATAGATGTAGCCAACTCTCCGGAAGTCGGTTTTATGACTACAATCCAGAATATATAACCTAGTACCATCGCGATCTTGATGTACAAATTTGATGATACATCCATGAAAATTGCCCACGATATTCCAACCATTAAATCTAGGGCATTGGCTTGTACGTTTGCCGCCCAAAACCTTGGTTTAACTGCAAACATACGCCATTTACTTAAGATAATAAGAATGAATGCCAGCTGAATGAAGTTTAGTTCAACGAGAACGAATACCAACATCGGTAACAATAATTGTAAAAAAAGATGGAACACCTGCGAAAACCCTCTTATGGGTTTTATCTTGTTGAATATAGCCATTGTTATATTTTACCAAAATAGTGGCAAATTAACTCTTTTTTGAGTCCCGACTTATAGTATTTCAATGATTTTTGGTATAATTACTTATTGTTATGTTTAAAACAAAAGTAACTAAAAACAACCAGTCCGGTAACGTTTTCACAATGGGGCTTCTCTTATTTTCAGCAATATTGATAGCTTTTTTAATAATAACCTTCGTATTTAGATCATATAGAGTTGACGGTCAAAGTATGGAAAATACTCTACAAAATAACAATATGCTAATCGTTTGGAAGGTTCCAAAAACTTGGTCTCTAATAACCGGTCATCAGTACGTTCCTAAAAGAGGTTCTATTATAGTTTTTAATGAAAGTAACCTGCTCGGTTGCGGACAATTTGGAACAAAGCAGTTAATTAAGAGAGTAATAGGTTTACCGGGAGACAGGGTTACTATCCAAGATAACCACTATGAGATTTATAATAAAAAATTTCCAAAAGGCTTTAATCCTGATAATTCTTCCGGGTATGATGGGTCTAGCTTTGCACCAACATATGGCAACACTGACGTCACTCTAGCCAGTAATCAGATTTTTGTATCAGGGGATAATCGTCCAGAGTCTTGCGATTCTCGAATCTTTGGACCGATTAACACTAGTCAGATAATAGGACAATTAGTAATTCGCTTTTACCCGTTTAATGAAATTAATCTTTTCTAATCTGATTAGTGAGTAACTTTTAACTTATTCTGTTGATAATATCACTGAGTTGATTGTCGGTTTTATATCTTATCTCGAGAAATCCGCCCTTAGCCATCCTTTTAATAGACACGTCTGTATTTAGCTTTTTGGAAAGCTGTTTAGTCTCCGGCGTGGTAGACGAAACCCGACTTTTAGCTTTGGAATGTTTTTGAGCTCCCTCTTTTGTTAACGAGACGACATAGCTTTCCGCCTGTCTTACAGACCAGCCAAACCTAATAATCGATCGCAGTAGATTTTCCTGATCTTTCAAGGAATCTTTTAAGGCAAGGATAGCTCTGGCATGGCCTTCGGATATTTTTCCTAGACTTAAGGCCTCCTTAGCAAAATCAGGTAAATTCAAGAGCCTAACTGTATTATTTATGGTAGAAATTGCCTTACCGAGTCTTTTAGAAATTTCATCATAAGTTATAGAAAACTCTTCGTGTAATCTGGCAATTGAGACGGCTTGCTCTAGGGGACTAAGATCAACTCTCTGTACGTTTTCGATTAAAGCTACTTCAGCCTTTTCAATCTCCTTTAAAGTTCTGACTACAACGGGAAGAGTCTTTAAACCTATAGACCTAGCCGCCCTCCATCTTCTCTCTCCGGCAACAATCTGATATTTATTATTGTTAATCGGACTAACGATCAACGGCACTATAATTCCGTGAATTGAGATTGATTTTGCCAATTCAGCAATTTTTCCATCATCAAACTGAGTTCTCGGCTGCTCTTCTCTTGGCACAACACTGTCGAGTGAAACTTTCTTGATGTGCTCGTCGGTTGTTAGAATTAGATCTTTATTAAAATCGGATGATATAAGGGACTCAAAACCTCTGCCAAGACCTTTTTTTATTTTTTTTTCTGCCATAAGATTATTATATATCACATCCTTTATATGTTTTTTAACTTTTCAATTACTTCTTTGGAGAAACTTTTATATGCTTTGGCGCCTTTACTCCAACGATCATAATCGAAAATACTTAAGCCATGGCTTGGAGCTTCTGCCAATCTTATATTTCTAGGAATAACCGATTTAAATATTTTATCACCGAAATATTTTTCAACCTCATCTCTGACTTGCTGATTTAGCGTCGTTCTCTTATCATAAAGAGTCATCAGCACTCCTAGGATTTCCAATTCCGGATTCAAACTAGATTTTACATTAGCAAAAGTATCCAGTAACTGAGATAGACCTTCTAGGGCATAGTACTCTGCCTGGACCGGAATTATCATAAAATTGGAAGCAGCCAAACTGTTGACTGTCAAAATTCCTAGAGAAGGAGGACAATCTATTACTACAAAATCAAATTTGTCAGCAATTTCGGATATTTTTTCTTTTAAAATAAAGCTTCTTTTGTCATTATTGGCTAGCACGCTGTCTATGCCGATCAAATCTACGCTGCTCGGTAAAACAAATAATTTTGCGACATTAGTTTTTTTAACCAAACTGCTTAGTTCAACATTACCTATAAAAATTGAATTATTTTGTTGATATCTTTCTATGCCCAGTCCGCTGGAAGCATTGCCCTGAGGATCTAGGTCAATTATTAGGGTATTGCCCATTAAACTCAGTTGATAGGCTAAATTTACGGCAGTAGTGGTTTTACCGACACCGCCCTTTTGATTAACGACTGAAATTACTAACATACTCTAACAGTATAACACCGGAACATCAGTTTCTTTTTATACATTAGATAGCTTTATAATACCAGCTTTAAAATGTTTTTTGATTTTCAATTAATTTCATATAATATTAATGATTATGTATCCCAACGAACGACCTAACAATCCCCGCAATAATAGCACTCAATCGCCAAAGCAATTGCCTGCAAAAAAAATTACGGTTAAAACAAAGGGTATGAAGTTCTTGATATTCTCTAATTATCTTTACATCTTAGTTACGATCGGTATCATATTCGGGATGTATTTGATGTACAAACAATTACAAAACATCAATCATTATCTTTCTCAAAATTCTTCGATAAACATCTCAAAGCAAATTCAATTCGATTGTCAAGCAACCGCACTACTGCCTCAAAATTGTCGCTAAAATTGTTCGGTATCGAATCTAAATAAATATACAGTGAATTATTCATGGTCATGGCCATAGTTTTTTATTAAATTGTTCTAAAAGTCTCGTCATCGTATATCATTCTTCTTATCTCTTCTTGTCTCCTCCTGTCCTTTATCGACAGTCTCTTGAGAAGTCTGTCGTCTTGTTTTTTTCTATTTTTGTTCATTTTTATTGCTCCTTCTTTCTTTTTTTTCTTCTTGAAACCTGTTTTTTTTGAAAAAATTTATCTACATCGTAAACCTCCTAAAACGCGCTTAGATAATTAAAGCTGAATTCACCCAACCGAATATTACTGCCGTTACGAGAACTTAATTCAAGTTTGACAGTAATAAAGTTGTTGCTTCCTGTTGATATGTTGCCACCGATATTGCTACTACAAACCTGTTGCCAGGTATCTGGAATTGTTGGAGTAATTGACGAGGTTGGCTGGTTTATGTCGGTAACGTCATAAAATGTTGAGCTTATAGAGGTATTAGAGACTGAATCTGACCAAACATTGAAACAGATTTGATCATTTGGTGTCAATGCACTATAGTCTGTAGGAATTGGTATCCTAACATAGAGGGTCGCTGTCTGGGCATTGCCGTCTGCAGAACTCCAATTATAGTAACTATGGAAGTTACCAGGAGTGTTGTCGAAACCGGTACTCAGATTGCCTTTCGAATTCAATGATTCAATTAATCCTTGGAACTGCGGAATTTCAGTAATGGTTTTGATTGGTCTGGAGGCACCTCTAAACAAACCATTTTGGCTAGTCGGCGCGGTGTTGGCAATATATACTAATCCATCGTTAATACTCCCTACTTGCAATTGGCTTCCACTTGCCAGAATTCCACTAACAAACAGATCTCCCAGACCCGACAGCTTGATATCCGGTGTAGAGCCTCCTATCACGACAAGATTATTTTGACCGTTAACATCGAATAAAGTGCTTGAACTGGAGTTTTGGACTATAAAAGTACCTAGGTTTTGTCCAAGCGCGGTCTTTACTATCACGCTTCCGGCGTTGCCTTCGGAATCCAGTGCGTTTCCGCCGGACAATATCAGATTACCACCGTTACCGTTCAGACTGCCTCCGCCTAGAATACTTAGGCTAGCCCCATTTCCAGAACTAGATTGCAACACATTGATTGTTCGATTTGTCTGTCCTCCAAACGAAATGTCTCCCGTAGCTGCCAAGTTTGTTCCTAGAGCTAATCCGGAAGATGATACGTTTGCCATATAATTACCAGATTGTAGGCTTACGGTGCTTCCCTGTTTACTTGATCCTATGGAAATTTGTGATTCCGTATTAGCGCCAATAGTCATGTTCTCTACCAAAGTACCGTCACTCAGTGAATTTACGTTAGAAGATATACCTAAATTAACGCTCGTAGATCCAACATCACCCGGATAGTAGGTATTTTTAATAAATACTACCACCATGCCCTGCCCGTTACCGTTGAACGGAGTTAGAGCCTGTCCGATTGCCATCGACGGCGAAGATGCCCGCATAGCCACGCCTGGAATTGAACTTGGAACAAGATAATCGCCAGGTTTTATAGGACCATTTTCACTACTGACCTCTACCGGAACTCGTCCCGCCAATCCAACCACTACCGGCTGTCCAATTCCATCTTTAGCACCAATCACTTGTCCAGGTTGAGTAGAAACTACACCAATTACAGACGGATCGTTAGCTCGATCAGACAGTCTAATCTGAGAAGTGCCAGTCCCATCAATTGCTACAACCTGTCCCGGATTAATAGCACTGCCGGTATTATTATAATAAGTTTCGGCATAGTCGGCGCCGGCTATTCTGTAGGCTTCCATGTAAGAATTTGCCAGAACAACTGTAGATCCTCCAGTATTTGAGGCAAACTGTATTGTAACAGTACCTGCGGAATTACCTTGTTTAATAGTTCCTCCGAAATCTACCTCGTTTGAGTTTGCCACACCACCTGTGCCGTGTGCCGCTGAATTATTAATACCGGCACTGGTAATAGATATGGCAGTTCCAAGGCTGGTACCGGTCGATAAATCTCCGGTGCTCGTATCGGACATAAAAATGGTTCCAGTGGTACTGGCAGTGGCACTATCGCTTGCCGTATAGTCTAACCCGCTGGTGCCACCGCCGGTTATGAGAGCTCTTCCGGTGAAGTACCAGGTCTCATTGGCAGCCAGGTTAAATGTAAACGAAGAATCATTAGTCAGGGTAGTTGATGTCAACGACAAATTAGACGATTGACTGTATAAATAAGGGCCACCGCCGGTTGTCGACTGACTTCCGACAACCTGCCAGCCGTTAGGAGAATAAATAAATGATGCCGTACTATTCGGGGATATCAGATCTCCGTACATAGTAAAAGAAGCCGTGCCGACATCATTTATGTAAACAAGTCTTCCAACG
>JAKBGO010000011.1:14045-17792 GCA_021833065.1 bacterium | reverse complement strand
GGTCGAACAAGATGATTTGTGGCTTAATGCCAGCGCCGAACACTCTCTTTGTACTATGTACTGGAATGAAATCTTAGCCGATGAGTTATTACCGATAAGGTATATCGGATACTCTACCAGTTTCAGAAGAGAAGCCGGCACCTACGGAAAGGATACGGAAGGAATCTTTAGGATGCACCAATTCGACAAATTGGAAATGGAAGTTTTCAGCAGTCCGGAAACCGGTCTCGAAGAACATTATTTATTGATAGCAATTCAAGAATATTTAATGCAAAAACTGAAGCTACCCTACAGGGTACTGCAAAAATGTACTGCCGATATTGGCAAGCCTAATGCCAGAGGCATAGATATCGAGGTCTGGCTTCCAGGTCAAAACCAGTACCGCGAAACCCATACCGCAGATTACATGACAGATTATCAGAGTAGAGATTTGAAGATTCGTTCGAAAAAACCATCTGAAGAAACAAGGTTTGTACACACCAACGATGCAACAGCTTTTGCGCTCGGAAGAATAATGATTGCCATCATGGAAAATTACCAGACAGAAGGCGGCCAGATTAATGTACCGGAAGCGCTCTGGCCGTACATGTCGGGTAAAAAAGTTATTGGTTAAATTTCTCTAGACCATTGTTTTATAATAAATAGGTGACACGGTCTTTATAAAATAAAAGGAAGAGGTAATAATGTTTACTAAATTAGAGTTGACGGGTATAAAAGTAGATTTAGACGAAAATTTAAAAAAATATGTAAACAATAAAATCGGTAAGCTAGACAAATATTTACCTAAAAATATAAAACAGGCAACTCATATAGAAGTAATTTTAAAAGAACTTAAAAAGAATTCTAAAAACAATTGTGTTTGTGAAGTAATTATTACTCTTCCAAAAGATAAAATTGTAATTTCAGAAGGGACTTTGAACATGTACGCCGCGGTGGACATAGTAGAGGAAAAGATTAAAAATCAGTTTATGAAATATAAACAAAAACACGCCTCTAAACGGTTTCTCAGACATTTAAGCAGTCGATTAGCTAACAGAACTTAAATTTTAAGTTAGAATTTTTATCAATTTTTCAATTTATAGGTATAATAGTTTTTAAAGATTTATGCCATTTTTTATGGTGGCTTTGATAAAAGGGATTTTGTTTTAATGAATATAGTACTTAAGAAAATTTTAGGCGACCCTCAGGCAAGAACCATTAAGAGATACAGAAAAAAAGTATCTGTTATAAACTCGTTGGCCGACAAATACAAATCAATGAGCGACGAAAAACTTAAGGCTCAGACGACAGAACTAAAAAAACGACTTAAGAAAGAATCTCTAGACAGTGTTTTGCCGGATGCATTTGCCGTAGTCAGAGAAGCCGCCGAAAGAACTTTGAAACAAAGACATTTCGATGTTCAGTTAATGGGTGGTATTGCCCTTCATGAGGGTAATGTAGCGGAAATGAAGACAGGAGAAGGTAAAACCTTGGTCGCAACCTCTCCTACATTTCTCAATGCCTTAACCGGGAAGGGAGTGCATGTCGTAACTGTTAATGACTATTTGGCTCAAAGAGATGCCGGCTGGATGGGCCAGGTTTACCACTTTCTTGGTCTAACCACTGGAGTTATTATTCCAGACCATAGTTTCATTTATGATCCCGAATACAATAACACAACGCACTTTGACGAAAGATTTCACCACTTAAGACCGGTTACCAGACAAGAGGCCTACAGAGCCGATATCACCTATGGAACAAACAATGAATTTGGCTTTGATTATTTAAGAGACAATATGGTTCGAGAAGTTGAGCAGTTGTCTCAAAGAGAATTGAACTTTGCCATTGTTGACGAAGTAGATTCTATATTGATTGACGAAGCAAGAACACCTCTGATTATTTCATCGCCCAGCACCACAACCGGTACTGCTTATGAACAATTTGCAAAGGTCGTTTCGCAGCTCAGAAAAGATACTCACTATGAAACTGATGAAAAAAGGAAAACTGTTATTTTGACTGACGCCGGCGTCGAAAAAATAGAAAAAATTTTAATGATAGATAATTTGTATGGCAGTGAAAACATTCGGACTATTTATCACTTACAACAAGCTTTAAGAGCCCATGCTCTTTTTCAAAGAGACAAAGACTATGTTATTACCAAAGACGGTGAAGTAGTAATAGTTGATGAATTTACCGGTAGGCTACTGGCCGGCCGTCGATATAATGAAGGACTGCACCAGGCAATTGAGGCTAAGGAAGGTGTTGAGGTTCAAGAAGAAAGCATGACTCTTGCGACTATTTCTTTCCAAAACTATTTCAGACTTTACGATAAGTTGTCCGGAATGACCGGAACGGCCATGACTGAAAGTGAAGAGTTTCATCAAATTTATAAATTAGATGTTATTGAAATACCTTCCAACAAGAAGAATGCGCGAGTTGACCGATCGGATAGGATATATAAAACAGAAGCTGCTAAATTTAAGGCTATAGTCAAAGAAGTTAAAACGCTTCATACTCTCGGCCAGCCCGTATTGATTGGTACGGTTTCAATTGAAAAAAATGAAATCTTAGGGCAGATGTTATCTAAATCAAATATTCCACACCAAGTTCTAAACGCCAAAAATAATGAACGAGAAGCAGCTATAGTTGCAAAAGCCGGAGAAGTCGGTGCCGTTACGCTTGCTACCAACATAGCCGGTCGAGGTACGGATATAGTTGTTAGTGACGAGGTAAAAAAGTTAGGGGGATTGTTCGTTCTGGGAAGTGAAAGACATGAATCTCGACGAATAGACAATCAACTTAGGGGTAGAACGGGGCGTCAGGGCGATCCCGGCATAACCCAGTTCTTCGTAAGCACAGAAGATGATCTGATGAGGATATTCGGTGGTGAAAAAATTGCCGCATTAATGGGAAGACTCAATGTTAGTGATGATATGCCGATCGAAAACAGAATAATTTCCAGAAGTCTTGAAAGTGCTCAGAAAAAAGTTGAAGGATATAACTTCGATCAAAGAAAGAACGTTGTTCAGTACGATGATGTTATGAACCGTCATAGGAAAGCAATTTACGGTATGAGACGCGAGGTTCTAAAGTCGGAAGATATCAGTAAAAGAATCAAGATTTTTATAGAGGATATCGTAAAACAACTCTCAAGATTTGAAACCAAGGACATTAAAGTTTTAGAGGATAATATAAGACAAGTGTTTCCATTTGATCTGGCGGTTTTTGACAGGTTATTAAATGGAAATGAGTCGGAATTTGAGAAGAATCTGCTGGCTGAGGCGAAAGAGTTATATGCCGCCAGGGAATCGGTATTTAGCTCAGAAATTATGAGAAAAGTAGAGAGAGATATATTCCTCCAAGTTCTGGATAGTTTGTGGATGCAGCATCTTGAGAATATGGACCACTTGAGAGAAGGAATACATTGGATGAGTGTCGGGCAACAAGATCCTTTAGTGGAGTATAGAAGGCAGGGACAAGTCATATTTGAGGTGATGCAGGAAAGTCTCAAGAACGATGTTGTGCGGTCTTTGTATCATGCCGAACCAATCGATCCGGAAGATCTTAACAGATCAATTGACACCGAACTTACGAGAGCTGCCAGGGGATCGATTGACAATGCATCTTCTATAAATAATTCTGAAGTTGAATTTGAAGACAGTGATTTTGAGACTAAGCAGCAGGAATTGAGCAAGAAAAAAGCTAAAAAAGATAAAATTAAAAAATCAAGAAAAAATGAAAGAAAAAGGAAAACAATAGAGATCGGAA
>JAKBGO010000011.1:0-14035 GCA_021833065.1 bacterium | reverse complement strand
ATCTAACAATAGCTAAAAGAAGAAAGCACTAGTCAATTAATGAAACATGTAGTCTCTGAGATAACTTTGAATAACGGCGCCAAAGGCTTGGTTATAAATATACCTAATGCCACCGTGATGGATTTTAATTTTAACTTTAGGGCCGGAGAATATTTGGCAACTGATAAAAAATCACAAGTCCCCCATCTTATGGAACATGTTGTATTAGGAGCCAATAATCTAATCCCTAAGGCTAGGGATTTTCAGGCTGAACTGGAAAAGAATGGAGCCTACAACAATGCATCAACTGGCATATATGACATAAATTATGAAGCAGAATGCGCTGATTTTGAGTGGGAAAGAGTGCTTAAACTAATGTTGGTCGCCGTTTCCGAGCCGCTATTCTTGGATGAAGAATTTAAGGCTGAATACGGTAATGTTCAAGAAGAAATGGCAGCCAGATCCAATAATCATTTTAGGACACTTGGACTTACTATGCGAAAAGAGTTTGGTTTAATCGGCAAGACCGACCTTGAACATTTGGATTTAATGAAAAATATAAAAAATGATGACCTGAAGGAGCATTACATAAACACTCATTTTACGTCAAATATGAGATTTATCATTGCCGGTAAAATAACTCAAAAAAGATTAAAAACAATAAAGGAATTGTTGGAAGGAATTAAACTACCGGTCGGTCAGGGCAGGTTGGATTTGCCGCAGGAAATACCAAATAAAATCAACAAAGCTGTATATATGGACAATAATTCAGTCAAGAACCTATATTTTTATTTAGACACTTTTTTCCTTGAGCGTTTAAATGATAAAGAGTTAGATGCTATAAATATTGTTAACATCCTGTTGACCGAAACTCTGTATTCCAAAATATTGGGAAAGGCCAGAGAATTGGGCCTGGTCTATGGTATGAACTCAGGAATAAGTTTTACAAAAAATGTCACTAACTGGTGGTTCGGCACACAAGTTTCATCGAAAAATGCGCTGGCGCTAATGGATATCATACGAGAACAAATTAATCTTATTAGGAATGGAAGCATCAGTATTAAGGATATAAGATCGACAAAAAGTTATGCTCTCGGAAAATTTCAAAGAAGTGCTCAGACGGTTTCTGGGACTGTTAATGCCTATGCCGGTAGATACTTTTTCGATGAGTATATAGAACCTTATAATGAACTACCGGCCAGAATAAAGAAACTATCAAAAAACGACTTAATTAATGCTACCAATAAAATGTTTACTGACAACATTTGGGGAATCGGTGTGCTCGGCGATTGCGGCGAAAGATTTGCCGGCAAAATGAAGAAGAGCTTAGCCGATCTTTGGAATTAATTTATCTACCAATATGGAAGACCTTAAGTCTGAAGCGAAACAATTTAAAACGGATTTTGAGAAAATATTTTCCAAACTTGATATTCAATCAAATTCGGAAAAATTAGACAAACTAAAGGAAAAATCCGTTTTACCGGATTTTTGGAAAGATAATAGCCAGTCTAGTTCGGTTATGAAAGAAATATCTCAAATTGAATCTTTTATAAATCCTTGGATTAAGCTCAAAAAAGACATAGAAGAACTTAGTCTAATTATCGAACTTAACGATTTGAAATTGAAAGACGAAATTTCCGATAATTTGGCGGAAATTAAAAATAATTTTAATTTGTTAAAATCGGATTTAAAATTTAACGGGCCGTATGACAGAAATGACGTCATATTTAGTATATTTGCCGGTGAGGGCGGGACGGATGCTCAGGATTGGGCGGGTATGTTATTTAGAATGTACACTAAATATTTTGAAAATAGTGGCTATAAATTTGAAATTTTAAATCAAACTTTTGGCGAGGAAGCAGGAATTAAAACTGTCTCTTTACTGGTTTCCGGAGATAAAACTTACGGTTATTTGAAGTCGGAGAACGGCGTTCATCGTTTAGTCAGACTCAGCCCCTTTAATGCCGATCATCTTAGACAGACAAGTTTTGCTCGAGTCGAGGTTCTTCCTAGGATTGTAAGTGAAAATATTGAAATCAAAGACAGCGAGTTGAAAGTAGACGTCTACCGAAGTGGGGGCCACGGCGGGCAGAGTGTTAATACGACGGACTCGGCTGTTCGAGTTACCCATATTCCTACCGGTATTAGCGTTGCAATTCAGAATGAAAGGTCCCAGCTTCAAAATAAAAATTTAGCCATTGAGATCATAAAGTCCAAACTCAATAAACTAAAGCAAGAACAGCACGTTGATCAAATTTCTAAACTAAAAGGCGAAAATATATCGGCAGAAATGGGCAGTCAGATAAGGAGTTATGTACTTCATCCATATAAACAGGTCAAAGATCTTAGAACTAAAGTAGAAACTTCCGACATTGACGCTGTACTTAATGGGCAGATTCAAATTTTTATAGATAGTTTTATTGATAAAAACCTGGGTGTAGAGTAAGCGGTTTTCGCTAAATAATATATAATATATTAAATGATATTATTTGATAGGGTAGTCAAACAATACGGTAAAAACGGTAATCTCGTGTTAGATCGAGTCACCCTTCATGTTGAACCGAAAGAGTTTGTGGTGGTGGTCGGTCAGAGTGGAGTTGGCAAGACGACTCTTCTCAGACTTATAACAAGAGAGGAAAAACCGACATCTGGAAAAATCGTCGTCGGTGGGATTGACTATGACAAGCTTAAAGATAAAAATATCCCGATGCTTCGTCGGAAAATAGGAGTGGTTTTTCAGGATTTTAAACTACTCCCTAATAAAAATGTTTTTGAAAACGTGGCTTTTGCGCTTGAGATTGTCGGTATTAGCTCCAAAGAAATAAAACACACCGTTCCAAAAGTTTTGGATATTGTTAATCTAAGCGGTAAAGAAAAGCGAATGCCTATTGAATTATCCGGAGGCGAGAGGCAGAGAGTAGCAATAGCTAGAGCCATTGTTCGTCAGCCAAGAATTCTGATCGCCGACGAGCCAACTGGCAACCTAGATCCTAAGCATGCTTGGGATGTTATACGGGTACTTGAAAAAATAAATAAATACGGCACTACCGTCTTACTAACAACCCATAACCAGGAAATCGTTAATAAATTAAAAAGAAGGGTAGTGACCATATCTAACGGCCGGATTACCAGCGATAAGAACGTTCTAGTTGGCGTTAATAACAGGAAAAAAGAAGAATAATCTATGGGTCGACGAATAATCACCGGTTTTAGAATAGTTCATGCCGGAATAATTAATTTTGTTAGAAGTATCTCAATAGCTACCGCAGCGATAGCGGTGATGGTAATAACCCTGACAATTATCCTTTTTTCTATTCTTACCAATATATCTTTTAGCAACACAATTTCTCAGATTACTGCACAGATTGACGTTTCGGTTTATCTTAAAGATTCCGTAACCCAAAGCCAAACCAATTTACTGGTGAATAATCTGAAACATCTATCTGACGTTAAATCAGTAACATATCTCGATAAGAATCAGGTTCTAGCTCAGTATGAAGCGCAAAATTCCAACAATACCCAATTGCTTAGCGCCATATCCCAAACTGCCAATCCGTTGCCTGCGACAATAATCATAAAACCTTATGATTTAAATAGAATCTCTGATATAAAAAATTTCCTGACACGTCCGACCATAGCATCGCTTCAATCCGATCCGCCGAGCTACAGTGGCGACCGGGAACTTGCAATAAATAGAATAACTCACGCAACAAATATCTTAAGAGAGGTCGGGGTGATAGCTATAATTGTATTTTTGGTTGTTAGCGCACTGATCATTTTTAATACAATTCAGATGACTATATTTAACCGAAGGGATGAGATTCAAACCATGAGATTGCTAGGTGCCAGCAAAAGTTATATTAGAGGTCCCTTTATAGTGGAAAGTATGATTTACGGGATAGTTGCAGCCGGTATCTCGATTCTATTAATTAATGAATTATTCGTGGCAGCCAGCAGCGCCTTTCAAGCCAATAGCCTAGGAATTTTAAATATTGGCTACGCCAACACATATTTCGACAACCACTTCTTTATGTTTTTGGGACTACAGCTTGTAATAGGCATAATCATAGGCTCCGTGTCTTCATTTATTGCTACAAGAAGATATTTAAAAATGAAGATTAAGTAAGTTAGTTAGATAAGATTGAAACTTTTATAAGTAAGTATTAAACTTTAATGACCGTTTGTTGGAGGGTGGGAGATGCTATTGAATTCATATGATATAATAAAGAAGTTAAATAAAAAACAAAAAATATCTATGTTCAAAAAGGTAAAAAATCTCATTTCATCTGGAATTTTATCTAAAAAATCTTTAATTTTAACTTCTCTTGGTGTGTTGATTGTGGGAAGTACCATTTTTGTTAGCGCCGATCAGTTTACTTCACAGATAAATAGTCTGCAAGCTCAAAATGCACAAAATCAGGCAGCTGTAAATTCCTTACAACTTCAATCAGGCAGCTACCAGGATGCCATAAATAATCTGCAATCTCAGATTGCAGCAATTCAGGCAGCTATCGTAGCGTCGCAGAACCAGCAAGCTCAGATAACTCAGCAAATTGCGGCAAATCAGATAAAGTTAAACCAGGAAAAACAGGTTTTAGCCGATGACATTAAAACTATGTATCTAAACAGCCAGATGTCTACTATCGAAGAATTGGCTACTAGTAAAAGTCTGAGTGATTTTGTTGATGCGCAAGTCTATAGAACGGCTGTTCAGAACCAGGTTCAAACAATACTTAATCAAGTAACCACTTTGGAAAAACAACTGGAGTCTCAGAAGATTCAGGTTGGCCAATTGCTTCAAACTCAAGAAGCTCAACAAAACCAGTTAAACAGCAGCGAACAGCAACAACAGCAACTTCTGGCATACAGTCAATCGCAGATAAGTCAATATAACCAGCAAATAGCTGCCAATCAAAATAAAATTATCCAGTTGAGGGCTGAACAAGCAGCCTTAAACGAAAGGAATGCTTCTTACATAACTCCTCCAAGCGGTGGTTATGGAGGTTACTGTGCCACCCCGAACTATCCAATCGGCGGAACTTATTATTATAGCGGTTCGATGACCTATTCTCCGAATGGTGGCTATCCGATGTCGTGGTGTAATGCTTCGATGGACTCATTAACAGTGGCTGGAGGATTTCCTAATCGGGAATGTACTTCTTTTGCATATTGGTATTTTACGGTCGTAGAAGGTAATAGTGGATTTTATGTGACGGGTAACGCTAATCAGTGGTGGTATACCGCCAATCGTCCGGTTGATCAAACTCCTGCTGTCGGATCTATTGCCGTAGATCCAAGCGGATATTACGGTCACGTTATGATAGTCATTGCCACTCCCGGTCAAACCTATGACGGCAGAGTAGTTCCAGCAGGCTATATCGATACTATAAGCATGAATGATGACTGGTATGGTCATTTCTTCGCCATGCAAAGACCATACAGTGGCTTCTACTTTATTCATTAGAGTTTTTAAATCCCAACTATTTTGTTAAAATAGTCTAAATGAGCGTGAACACAAAAATGTCCGGGGTATTGAGGAAATGTATCAATGCCGCAAGAAATCACATTCTGATTTTTGAAATAATTAATCTAATAGTTATCTTTGTATTTTTTTATGTCGGGTATGGGATAGGCAGTGGGAGGATAATTATAAATTTACCATGGTCTAATATCAAAAGCATTAATGCCAATCTACCGAATAATCTGGACTACACCACGGTTAATGAAGTTTATCAGGCCCTTAAAAACAACTACGACGGGAATATGACTACTACTGAGCTTTTGAATGGACTTAAGCATGGTTTAGCTTCGTCTCTAGGTGATCCGTATACCGTCTATTTCACTTCTTCTGAGGCGCAACAGTTTAATAACGAACTTAACAATACCTTTAGCGGAATCGGCGCAGAACTTAGCCAAACTAAAAACGGTGATCTTGAAATTATTTCTCCTATTAAGGGCAGTCCGGCTGAAAAAGCCGGGTTACAGCCCCAGGATATTATTACGGCCATTAACGGCAAGAGTACGGCTGGTCTAAGCCTTGACGGTGCAGTAAATCTTATTAGAGGACAGGCTGGCACTAAAGTCGTACTGTCAGTACTTCGAAATTCAAATCAGAACTTGAACATTTCTATTACTCGTCAGGATATCGTTATCCCAAGTGTTAATTGGAAGATTATAAATGGTAATATCGGTTATATGGAAATTTCTACTTTTGCAAATGATACCTCCAGCTTAGCACTTCAGGCCGCAAACGACTTTAAAACTAATCACGTTAAAGGCGTCATACTTGATTTAAGAAATGATCCAGGAGGCTTGCTGTCGGCCGCAATCAACGTTTCCAGTCTATGGCTGAAGCCTAATCAGTTGATATTGCAAGAAAAGAGAGGTTCGACCGTTGTGGATAGTTACTTTGCAATCGGCGATGATGTCTTGCATGGGTTGCCGACGGTCGTGCTAATTAATTCAGGCTCGGCGTCAGCTTCTGAAATTACTACTGGAGCTCTCCATGATCAAGGCGATGCTTACGTGATAGGTCAAAAAAGTTTTGGAAAAGGTGTAGTACAACAGTTAATTAATTTCCCTGATGGTAGTCAACTTAAAGTAACCGTGGCTAAGTGGTATCGTCCTGACGGACAAAATATCAATCACAATGGAATAAACCCTGACCAGACAGTTAGTCTTACTAGCCAGGATATATCTGCCAACAATGATACTCAATTAACGGCCGCAGAAAACTATTTAGCTAAATACTAACTTGTAAAAACATCCTTAGTTAAGGTAGCATAGAAGTAATAAGGAAATTTGGGAGGATAGGTGATTAATAATACCGATACTAAGTACATATTTGTGACTGGTGGGGTATTGTCCGGACTCGGGAAGGGTATCACGGCCGCTTCGATAGCCAATCTACTTAAAGCCAGAGGACTCAAGGTAAATCTTCAAAAGTGTGATCCTTATTTAAACGTTGATGCCGGTACCCTGAATCCTAGGGAGCACGGCGAGTGTTTTGTAACCAAAGACGGCGCAGAAACTGATTTGGACTTAGGTCACTACGAGAGATTCATCGACGAAGAAATGACACGGAATTCTTCTTTGATGGCGGGTAGGGTGCTGCTAAAGGTAATCCAAGACGAAAGAGCCGGCAAGTATGAAGGCGACGATGTTCAGATAATCCCTCACCTAACCGGTGCAATTCAGAATTATTTTTATGAAGTAGCTCGCGGATACGATGTTCAGATTATCGAGATAGGTGGTACGGTCGGTGATTACGAGTCACTAAGCTTCATTGAAGCCATTAGAGAGTTTGGAATAAAAAACGGCAAGAATAACGTTTTATATGTACATCTGGTTTATCTGCCATATTTAAATGCATCAAATGAATTGAAGACAAAGCCTGCTCAAAATTCTGTCAGGGAACTTAGAGGATTAGGAATTGTTCCCGATATACTAGTCGCCAGGAGTGAGCAGAAAGCCGATAAAAAAATTAAAAATAAACTTAGTCTTTTTGCTGGTGTTGAACCAAATTCGATAGCTCTTTTATCTAATGCCAGAACAATCTATGAAGTTCCATTAACTCTTGAAGACAGTGGGATAGCCGACGTCATAATGAATAAGCTTGGCTTAAAGATTACTAAACCAAAACTTGATGACTGGAGGGAAGTTGTTAGAAGAGCATTAACAAAGTTTCCGAAGACTTTAAATATTGCCATGATAGCTAAATATCTAGACAACAGCGACACCTATCTATCAGTGATTGAAGCCCTTAAATCGGCCGCTTGGAATAACGATGTTAATATAAATATTGATTGGATTGACGCATCGGAGTTTGATTCTAACGAAAACCAAGAATACGAAAAATTGAAGGCGAAACTGAAAAACTATGATGGTGTTATTGTTCCGGGTGGTTTTGGTACGAGGGGTCTTGAGGGTAAAATTAAAGCCGCTCAAGTTTCATTATCTGAAAAAATTCCGTATCTCGGACTGTGTCTTGGCTTACAGATGGCGGTAGTTGCAGCTGCTCGGAATTCTGGGTTTAAAAATGCATCAAGTTTTGAGTTGACAGATAAAGAATCCGATCATGTCATATCTACTTTGAATGACCAAAAAGATAAACTAATGACTGGCGGAACCATGAGGCTGGGTAATTACAGTTGCAGTATATTGCCGGGAACACTGGCCAGCAAGGTTTATTCTAAGAAAGAAATCACAGAAAGACATCGTCACAGAGGGGAGTGCAATAATAATTTCACAGGCCAATATGAGGACTGGGGAATTAAGATTAGCGGTGTTAATAAAGACAATAATTTAGTTGAAATTATAGAAGGAATTAATCATCCATTCTTCATAGCCAGTCAATTTCACCCGGAATTTAAAAGCCGTCCTAACAGAGCGCATCCAATGTTTGATGGATTTGTTAAAAGTATAATTAAACATAAGTATTGATGAATAAAACGGCATAGGTTAGTATATAGTGTATATGGACAGTAAAAATCAAAATGCAAATATGAAAAGAATACTTTTGGTAGAAGACGACGATGCGTTGGCTAATGTCTACTTATCAAGACTGGAAATTGAAGGATTTGAAGTTCAAAGGGTAGCAAACGGTGAAGAAGCTTTGGCAACTACCTTGAATTTTAAACCAGACTTAATTTTACTTGACGTTATGATGCCTAAGGTGAGCGGTTTCGATGTGCTTGATATACTCAGGAATACCCCGGAGACGGCTAACATAAAGATTATTATGCTGACTGCACTAAGCCAAGACAGTGATAAAGATAAGGCAGAGGCTTTAGGCGTTGACGACTACCTCGTCAAATCACAGGTAGTAATAACAGATGTTATCGATAGGATTCGATATCATTTATCTCAGGCTGATTCTAAATAAATAACACTATTTAACGGAAACTTCTGTTCTGTAAACACTTTTTCCGCTGAAAAGTCGTATTTTTTTCTTCTTGAATTCAACTACGCCGTCTTTTGCGGCATGAATGGTGAAGTTTCTGCTCATCATAGTGCCTGATCCAGGTCTCTTGGTCATGCCTACTTGTCTTACGATGACCTGGCCAACCTTTACTGATTCACCGCCAAATAGTTTAATGCCTAGTCTTTGACCAGGACTATCGTGAATGTTTTTTGATGTACCACCGGCTTTTACGTGACTCATAATATCCTTCTTAAGTTGACCGTTTATATCTTTTCAAGGACTAGTAGCTCTCTTGCTACGAACTGACCTTGTCGATGATAGATAAGAGGCCTGTAATTTATTGATTTAAACTTTATCTGATTATAGCCTAATTGCGGCAACCGGTCAACAGTAGTTAATCTGATGAAATTGTTGTTATATCGCCAGGCGGGTATAGCTAAACAGAGCCTGGTGCCAAGGTCTGTCTGACGAGCTAGATTATTGAGAAATTTTTCAAGTATAGTCCGACAATCGGCACTGTACTTATTAATCATCTCAATCGACGCTTTTTGAGTAATCGGCGGTCCCAAATAAATCTCTGATACAACTATATCTGGTTTAGATGCCCATCGGTGAGACTTAGCATCGCCTTGTTCGAGTACGCCCTCAGTATTGACGTCAAGGTTATAGCGATTTTTAATCCACCGAAGATTATCTTGGGTGTAGTCAATCATTTTTTGAGATAAGTCTGTGCCATTGATTTTGTAAGACATCAGAGCTGCTTCCTGTAAAACAACGCCAGTCCCGCAGAACGGATCCAAGACTAAAATCTGGTCGGGTTTTTTAAATGATTGGGAATTACCGGCAGCCAAATTAAGCATTATTTGGGCTAGTTTTGGCGGAAGCATTCCAACTCTGGTATCTCTTTTGGGTCTCAACCTATCACGGTAAGAGTAACTTTCTATATCCTGAACATCAGTGACTTTGGCGATATATAGTCCGTCTTTTGAAATATCTAGAAGAAGTTCTATGTTATTTTTTTTATGTAAATTATTATGGAGAGTTTGAGCTGATGTTAAAGACATTGAATTATTTGGTATTAGTCGAATTGATTGTCCTTGATTTTTAAAATGATTTTTTATTGCGATTTTGATTGTGTTTAATTTTTTAAGACTAAGTTTTGAATCAAAAACACTAATGCCAAGGTTAACCTTAGAGCTAGCATTTTTGGTGAGATTTTCTAGAGTATCGACTAAAATCTTCTCCAATAAAGCATCATTATTAAAGTTAGTATCGGACGTGATAAGTTCGGCTACTTTAATGGACCCGCCTATTTTTGATAGGTTAATATTCTTGGTTTCAATATCGATTAGACACAACTGCCGACCGATAACCTTGATTAAATGACTGTCACCAAACAATCTTTCCAATTCGGAAAGGGAGATGTCCGGATCTCTGCCAAGTACAAAGACGCTGCCATTCATTTTCATTATTAGAGTATAATTGCATTAGAATATTTTAGAAAACACATTTTCTAAAAATTATGTTTTTTATATCATGAATTTCAAAAAAACAATTATTAGCAGATGGAAATTTATATTAACTTGGTTTACCATCCTTGCGTTACTTTTTGTGATTTATACTACCAGGCATCAGATTTTAACAACCCTTAGGAATCTAACCAACGTTAATGCTTACGCTCTTTTGCTTTTAATCCCGATTGAATTGCTTAATTATCATGCTCAAACTAAACTTTATCAGAAATTATTTCAGATTGTTGGTAACAAATTTTCGTATAAGGAATTATATAAAATCTCTCTTGAGTTAAATTTCGTGAATCATGTATTCCCGAGTGCCGGCGTGACCGGATTATCTTACTTTGGTTTGAGACTGAGAAATGGAAAAAGTTTAACTGGCGGCAAGGCCACCCTGATACAAGTTATAAAATTAGGTTTAATTTTAATATCTTTTGAAGTTTTGATAGTTTTTGGAATTGTATTTCTGGCTCTTGGAGGACATGTTAATGATGTATCTATTCTTGTAGCTAGTACGCTGTCTACGCTATTGCTGGTTTTGACCGTAGTTTTTGTTTATATCGTAGGATCCAGATCAAGGATAAACAATTTTTTTATAAACACCACCAAGATTATTAACAAGATAATCCAAATCGTTCGGAAGTCTAATCCTGAAACCATCAATATAAATAAAGCTAAAAATGTTTTTGATGATTTCCACGACGGCTATCTAACGATTAAGAATAATCCGAGTCAATTAAAAAGTCCGCTAATGTATGCGTTGTTAGCCAATTTAACGGAGGTTTTAGCTCTTTATGCGGTCTATATGGCTTTTGATTCTTTTATTAATCCTGGGGCTATCATATTGGCTTACGGAGTGGCAAACTTTGCCGGACTGATATCAGTGTTGCCGGGTGGAATAGGAGTATATGAAGCCCTAATGACGGTTGTGCTTGTAGCCGTCGGCGTGCCGGCCAAGATTAGTTTGCCGGTCACAATTATGTACCGGGTACTCAATACTCTACTTCAAATCCCTCCGGGCTATATTTTTTATCAAATATCGGTTAACAAAGCTACTGATGAGAAAAAGTAGGATTGATTATGGAAAGTGAAGCTTCTATCGTTTTTGAGGTTAGTCAGTTTGTCGATTATTTTAATCAAACCATGGAGTATGCTTATACTCGGATTAGAATCCGAGGCGAAGTTGCCAATGTAAAGCAGCGAAACAGTGTAGTTTATTTTGATCTAAAGGATGATTATGCAAAAGTTGAATTTTGGGGCTATCTTAACAGCTTGCCTTATCCAATTGAGCCAGGGATGTTGGCTGAAGTCGTAGCGACACCGAGATTGCATCCCAAATTTGGTTTTAAGTTAAATTTTTATTCAATAAAACTAATAGGTGAGGGGAGTATTAAAAAATCTTCCGATTTATTAAAGGAAAAATTATCTAAGGAAGGATTGTTTGATCAGTCCAGAAAAAGGATTATCCCTTATCCTCCGTCTAGAATCGGACTTATTACATCGACAGATTCGGCAGCATATGCCGATTTTATTAAAATTCTTTCCAATAGATTCGGCGGTATAGAAATATTAGTCAGAGACGTTTTGGTTCAGGGTGAGAAATCTAACGGTCAGATAATAGAGGCTATTAAAAAGTTCAACAGTGAAAAAGATTTGGTCGATGTTCTAGTCATCACAAGAGGAGGGGGAAGTCCCGAGGATCTGCAATATTTTAATAGTGAAACTCTTGTCAGGGCAATAGTTGCCAGTCGAATACCGACTCTTGTTGCAATCGGCCACGAAACAGATGAATCGCTTGCCGAATTAGCAGCCGACAGCAGGGCATCGACCCCATCTAACGCTGCTGAAAGTCTCTCGCCGTCTCGACAAGAATCTTTAGTATTGATTAAATCTCAGATGGATAATATTAAATCACTAGTAAACTACAGACTAGATTCCGAGATTCAAAATTTAGAAAATCAAAAATATGATATTTCTAAAATGATTGATCAAATAGTAACGAATGAGACTAATCAGATTTTGCTTTTAGAAGAAATTTGTAGAGCATACAATCCGAAACTTCCTTTGGCAAGAGGTTACGCATTAATTAAAAAGAACGGCAAATATTTGAACAAAAAAACTGTTTTAAATGTTAATGATAAAATATCCATAGAAACAATCAGTTATAATTTGGAGTCAGAGATTAAATTTTTGGAGAGGAAAAATGATCAAAAATAATAACGATTACAGTCAAAAAAAACATGAATTAGAGCAGATTATCGAAAAAATTAAAGATGAAAATACCGGCGTCGACGAGCTTATAGAGTTATACAAGGAAGCTAGTAAGCTAGTCGATTCACTTAAGCAATATTTAAACCAAGCCAAAAACACCATTAAAAAAATAAAATGAGCTATCTGCTGCTGGTATTGTTTTTAGTAATTTTGTGTTTTTCTTTTGTCATATTTTTTGGCGCGCCGTATCTGCCTGTTATGTCCAATTCTGCCAATCAAGCACTGGAGCTATTGAACTTGAGCGAAGGTCAAACAATTTTAGATCTTGGCTCTGGCGGCGGTAAGGTTTTGAGATTAGCCGGAAGAAAAAAAATAAGGGCAATAGGCTATGAATTAAACCCGATTCTTTGTCTTATATCTTACTTAACGACCATTAGATATAAAAGTAACGTAAAGGTAATATGTGGAAATTTCTGGTCTAAGGAATTACCTGACGCTGATGCGGTTTTTGTTTTTTTGCTTCCAAAATATATGAAAAAATTGGATGGAAAATTAAAGCGGATGAAATTGTCGCATGATTTGAAATTAGTAAGTTTCGCTTTCGAAATACCTGGCAAAAAACCTTATTTTAAAAAAGACAATCTATTCTTCTACCTCTATCGATAACCATTTGCTACAAACATGAAATTTAGATAGAATTGTACTTATGATTAAAGATTCTCAAGGGTCTGTCGTCTCTCTAGTAGTTATGATATTGGAATTTGCAGTGATTGTGGCTTTGGCAGTTTTTTCATATACAACCTACTTATCCAGGCAAGATTATAAGAACAATGTAGATAGTAAAATTGCTGCTGCCGTTGCCGTAGCCAAAAATCAACAAGGTCAAGTTGATGCAACTAACTATGCCAATCAAGCAAAATATCCTCTAGCCAATTACACCGGACCATCAGATTACGGCAGTATATCGGTAAATTACCCAAAAACATGGAGCGCTTATGTTGATACAACTTCAAACAATTATTTGGTTGACGGTTATTTTAATCCCAATTATGTGCCATCAATTAATTCTCAGACGATGCCGTTTAGTCTAAGAGTTCAGATTATTAATCAACCATACTCAACTACCATGAATAACTTCAGTTCATTGCAACAAAACGGATTAATAAAAGTCAGCGCTTATAGCCTGCCAAAGGTCCCGCAAGTTGTCGGAGTCATGATAACAGGTCAAATAGTCAATAATCTTAGTGGAACGATGGTTGTTTTACCTCTTAGGAATGAAACCTTAGAAATTTGGACAATTGGACAAAATTATATTTCAGATTTTAATAATATAATTCTTCCTGACTTTAGCTTTTCGCCATAGTTATTAATCTTCAAACAGGCTAATGCTTTATATTATTCTACTGGC
>JAKBGO010000037.1 GCA_021833065.1 bacterium | reverse complement strand
GAAAATAGGTATGATCGATATTCTGATAGTTCCAGCTGGAGGCTCCAGTGTTTTAGGTCCTAATGATGCTCTGAAAATTGTCAAATCAATCGAACCGAAGATATTTATACCGACATTCTATAAGGAGGCTTCAGACCAATTCTATGCTTTAGATGAAATTGTATCCCAACTAGGTATGGAAATTAGCGAAAAAACTAATAAGTATAAGCCTAAACTTAATGAACTAACCGACAAGACGCAGCTTGTTATCTTAGAAAAACAATAGATTATTTAGTCTTCTCAATAATGCTTTTAGGTTCGATGAAACCCTTCTTTTTTAGGGTTCTTATAGCCTGAGTACTTAGTTTCATTGAAACTTTTTTACCATCTATAATGATTGTTTTATTCTGTAAGTTAGGTTTCCAGACTTTCTTTGTGTGTCTTTGCGAAAAGCTAACATTTGATCCAAACTGCTTTCCTTTACCGTTAATCATACATTTTTGCATAAATATCTCTCCCGAGCATTACTACTAGTTAATAAATTAATTTACTATATTTTAATATAAAACACCTTAAATAGTCAATTTTAAAATGACCTAAGCGAGTTATTAATATATAATTTAATTCAATATGTTTTTAAACTTAAGTGGAATTAACCTAGTTTTTCTAGTAGTTGCTATGATAGTATCATTGACTGTGCATGAGGCAATGCACGGTTATATTGCTCACTGGCTAGGAGACCTGACAGCTTCTCAGTCAGGGCGACTAACACTCAATCCTTTAAAACACATTGATGTTGTTACAACTTTGCTACTACCAATTCTTTTGATTAAATTAGGTCTACAACCTTTCTTTGTAGCTAAGCCAGTTCCTTTTAATCCTAATAATGTAAAACATGGCGACTACGGAGTAGCTTTAGTCGGTTTAGCTGGACCGATTACAAACCTATTCTTAGCTTTTCTAGGCGTAATTATAATTAAAATCTTTTTACAAAATATGAGCCAGGACGTATTACAGTTCTTCGTAGTTTTTATAAAGGTTAATATAGGATTTTTTATTTTTAATATGATCCCATTTCCTCCTCTTGACGGCTCCAGGCTTTTGTATGCTTTCGCGCCTCAATTTATTCAAAATATCATGAGACAGATTGAGGGATACGGCTTCTTGTCCATTGTTATTTTTATGATTTTTATTTTTCAGTTTATATCAGGTCCCATCATAAACGCAGAAACAGGTTTGCTTAGGTTAATACTTAGAATTTAGAATGGTCGGGATGACAGGACTTGAACCTGCGACCTCACGGCCCCCAGCCGTACGCGCTAGCCAACTGCGCCACACCCCGAATACTTATTCTAATGGTATAGGATATAATATATATCAATGTGGCAAGAAACAAAACACGGTCTTTTTAGACAATTCAATTTCAAAGATTTAAAAGAAGCATTGAATTTTATTTCTGAAGTCGGGAAAGTAGCAGAAAATTATCGACACTATCCAAGGATTGAAACTGAGTGGAGTGTAGTTCAAGTCTGGTTATTTTCTAAGAACGAAGACAATCTTATAACAAAACAAGACTATATGATGTCGGAAGAAATTTCCGGAATCTATTCTAGATTTAACGATAATGGTCCAATGGAAGATTTTGAATCAGAAAGTCGTATAGAAAACATAAAAGAGGTCAAGCTTTTTGCAGACGGTGGTTCCAGGGGTAATCCAGGTCCATCTTCTAGTGGGTACGTAATTATGACTCTTGAGGATGAGATTCTGGCCGATAGAGGGATTTATCTTGGAATAACAACCAATAACCAAGCAGAGTACACAGCTCTTAAATTGGGACTTGAGGAGTGTCGCAAGTTAGGATATAGGACGGTTCATGTTTTCATGGATAGCTTGCTTGTTATAAATCAGATGAAAGGGATATATAAAATCAAAAATAGGGATCTTTGGCCTATACATAATGCCATAAAACAAATGGTCAATGATTTCAAGAAAGTTACTTTCCAGCACGTTCCAAGAGAACTGAACAAACTAGCCGATGCAGCAGTAAACAGAGCATTGGATGAAAAAAAACTCTAATAATAGTATAATTGTTTAGCCAGATTACGAACTGATCACGTAATTATTACGAGGAAAGTCCGGGCAGTTTAGAGCAAGATAGTCGTTAACTGCGACCAAGCGTAAGCTTAGGGAAAGTGCCACAGAAACTAGACTACTTTTTAAAAGCAAGGTGAAAAGTTATGGTTTAAATACCATAATTTACATTGGCGACAATGTAAAAAGGTAAACCCTATCTGCTGCAAGGTGGTGAATTTGGATCTTTATCCCGGTTGCTCGCCGTTTTGCCAATAATCCGCTTGAGCCTATGAGCAATCTTAGGCCTAGATAGATGATCAGATCGTAAAAGATAACAGAACCCGGCTTACCGTAATCTGGCTTTATTTTTTAATCGATTTTACTATTTCGCTAAATACTTTAGGCTCCGATACCGCAAGTTCAGCTAATATTTTGCGGTCTAGTTCAATCTTTTCTTTCTTTAGACCGTTAATAAATTTTGAATAGTTTGTACCATTCAGTTTAGCGGCAATACCAATTCGAGTATTCCAGAGTTGTCGAAACGTTCTTTTCTTGTTTTTTCTGTCTCTGGTAGCAAACTGAAGACCTTTTATTACAGCTTGTCTTCCTCTCTTTACGCTTGCCCTATTGGAATGGGTCATTCCTTTGGTTTGTTTTCTGATCTTATTGTGTCTAGCGTGACTGGTAGTTCCTCTTTTGACTCTCATGACCGTATCTCCGTATTAATTGTTATAATCCAAGTTTTTTCTTAATAATTTTTGAAGTGGCATCGCCGTAAGTCTTTAATCCATTAAGCGATCTTTTTCTAGAACCTGATTTTTTTTGTAGAAAATGATTTTTATTAGGGTGACCGACCCTTACTTTTCCGTTTTTTGATACTTTCACTCTTTTCTTAGTACCGCTGTGAGTTTTAAGCTTCGGCATTTTTAGACTCCTTGTTACTGTTATTTCTTCTGATCATAAAATTAAGTTGTTTACCCATAAGTAGTGGTTTTTGGTCAATTATTACCCGGTTATCAAAGTAGTTTATGATCTTTTCTGCTAATTGAAAACCGATGTCTTTATGGGCTTGTTCCCGGCCTTTGTAAACTAAAGTTATTTTGACTTTATGACCGATATCTAGAAACTTGTCTATTTTTTTTAGCTTGATAAGCAAATCGTTGTCGCTAATTTTAAGACCAAGTCTCATTTGTTTGACATCTAGTATTTTACTATTTTTTTTACTTTTTTGTAACTGTTTGGTTTTTTGGTAATTAAATTTTCCCCAATCAACTATTTTCGCAACAGGTGGATTAGCGTCGGGAGAAATTTCGACTAGGTCGAGAGATTTTTCGCTAGCCAATCTCAGAGCGTCTGATTTTGACAAAATACCAAGCTGACGACCCGACTCGTCTATTACTCTCAGTTCATGTGCTCGAATATCCTGATTCAAGCGATTGTGTTTAAGTATAAAAATCTCCTATAAAATAATTACTTGACACAATTTTAACAGATTGAATTAAAAAATTCAAACAGTTTTTATTTACTTTTACTAAATAAAAATAGATCAAATAAAAATAAACCCCCGTGTCTTGCTACGGGGGTTATGTTTTTTTGAAGGATTTGTATTTTAATTTTTTCTTTCTTAGATGAGAACAACGGCTTGCGAAAAACCGTTGTTCTTTTTCTTCTTTTTGTTTTTGAGCACTTATTTTATTCAAGTGCTAAGGATATAT
>JAKBGO010000010.1 GCA_021833065.1 bacterium | reverse complement strand
TGTTGATTATTATTCATATATGGTTTTTTTAACTCCTTTCACGAGTTATTAGATATAATTTAAAATCTTATTAAAATCCTCTTGCCAGACATTTTTCAAATTGCGGTTATAGATAGTCGCCGCTGGATGAAAAAGTGGAAGCAAATTAAATACTTTTTGTGATGATTTTGTTAAAAAATCAAAACCAAAAATATTGAAATTTATATTAACAATTTTTCCATGAACCGAATTGATTGTTCCATTCTTTATAAAGCAGCTCATGCTATGTCTGCCAAGAGTAACAAGTAGTTTGGGTTTAATTATAAGTATCTGGGCTAATAAATATGGCAAGAATTGTTCTTTTTCATAATCAGATGGGTCTCGGTTATCCTCAGGACGATATTTTACGATATTGGTAATATAGACGTCTGATCTGCTCAAGTTGATGTTTTCGAGAGATTGATCAAGTATCTTTCCTGACGCACCGACAAAAGGTCGGCCCTGCAAATCCTCGTTTTTACCCGGAGCCTCACCTATAAACAAAACTTTAGAATCCGGATTACCTTCACCAAAAACCAAATTCGTAGCATCCGGAAACATTTCTATTAATCTCTTGTTGGAAATTATTTTATCTCTTAATTTATTTAGGCTAATCTCTTTTTGACTCATGATTATTGGATAAATTTTTAAGTACAGGGTTTTTAAAAAAGCTAACGAGGTAATTAATGATGTTGCCAAGCGTAATAAAGGCTATTAAATAAAATAATGGATTACCTTCGCTTAATATTAAATTGATTGAAACGACTAAAAATAAAAAATTTATTATTAAGTAAGAAAAGAAGTTCAGAGTTTTATTCATACCATTCAATATTGAATTACTTTTTTTTGGCAGCCTTGATAGAAAGCTGTAGCCTTCCTTTATCATCAATTGCCAAGAGCTTAACAGTCACCTTGTCACCTTCTTTCAAGACATCGCTTGGTTTGGCAATTCTTTCATCTGATATTTCCGATACATGCACTAATCCGTCCTTGCCGGGCAAAATTTGAACAAAAGCCCCAAAATCCAGGACGCTTACCACTGGTACGTCTTCGTATATTTTTCCGACTTCCGGCTCTGCCACAATACTTTCTATCCAGTGTTTAGCAGCCATTATTCTTTCATTATCCGGGCTGGCAATAGTAACTGTTCCGTCGTCTTTTATGTCTATTATTGTACCGGTTTCGGCAGTTATTTTCTGAATAGTCTCTCCGCCCTTGCCTATAATCTCCCTGATTTTATCGGGATTTATTTTTATAGACTCGACTCTTGGCGCCAAAGGACTAATATCATCTTTTGGCTTATCAATCGTTTTTAACATGTGATTTAGAATTACAAATCGGCCTTTTTTAGCTTTCTCCAGGGCAAGTTTTAAAACTTCGACCGGTAATCCGGGGACTTTCATATCCATCTGCAGTGCTGTCACTCCTTTGGTCGTACCGGTGACTTTGAAGTCCATGTCTCCAGCAAAATCTTCAGCATCAGCGATATCGGTCAGTATTATCGGATTGTCACCGTCGAGTATTAAACCCATAGCCACACCACTTACAGGTGCTTTAATAGGTACGCCGGCATCCATTAACGCCAAACAACTACTACAAGTCGCAGCCATAGACGTGGAACCGTTTTGAGACATAATCTCCGTAACCGATCTAATGGCATAAGGAAACTCCTCTTCACTCGGCAATACAGGTAACAGGGCTCTTTCTGCTAAATAACCATGGCCAATTTCACGCCTTCCTGGGGAACCAAGTCTTTTTACTTCACCGACAGTATAGCCAGGAGCATTGTAGTGATGAAAATATCTTCTAGTTCCTTCTTTTTCCATAGTATCCAGTATCTGAGAGAAGCTAAGAGGAGCAAGAGTTACTATGTTTAGTGCCTGGGTTAATCCTCTGGTAAACAAACTAGATCCATGCGTTCTTGGCAAAATTGACACCTCTGAGCTTAGAGGCCTTATCTCATCAAATTGTCTTCCATCCGGTCTAACACCATCCTTAACTATGCCGTTTCTAACATCTTTATGAATAACTTTGTCAAAAGCCTCCAGGTACTGAGTCTTATCAAATTCTTCCCCAATTTCTAGAGCGAATTCTTCGATCATTTTCTCGCGTAGTTCTTGGATTAGCAAGTTTCTCTCTGGATATGGTTTTCTTATGTTGTGTCCAATTTTACCGTCAAGCCATTTGTCTACTTTATCAACTATCTTTTCATCAATACCTACCAACTGGAAGTCTTTTGCTTTAGTACCGGCTTTTTTAACTAATTCTTTTTGCAATTGAATGGCCGGCTGCATAGCTGAAAGAGCGAAATCTATGGCACTTACGATATCAGACTCACTGACTTCATTAGCACCGGCTTCAACCATCATGACCCCTTTTTCGGTACCGGCAACAACTAGGTCTATGCTGCTATTTTCAATTTCTGAAGGCTTATCAAATGCAGTCCATTTACCGTCCTTCTGGCTAACTCTGAGTCCGGCAACTGGTCCGTCAAAAGGAGCGCCACTTAGCATAAATGCTGAGCTAAGTGCAATCATTGCCACCATGTCGGGTCTAAAATCGGGGTCCATACTCAGTACTGTGGCAACACCTTGAACTTCGTGCCTGTAACCCTTAGGCCAAAGTGGTCTTATCGGTCGATCTATTAATCTTCCAATCAGTACCGCTTCATCAGACGGTTTACCTTCTCTTTTAATGAATCGGCTGCCGCTGATCTTTCCAGAAGCATACATTTTTTCTTCATAATCGATGCTGAGCGGAAAATAATCCATGGAAGGAATACTTTCAGGGCTGACCATGACGCTTGCAAGTACCACTGTGTCACCATATTTCGCCATTACCGAGGCTGTTGTTCTGAAACCCACTTTATTAATTTCTAGACTTAAGGTCCGACCAAAAAACTCAGTGCTAACACTTATGATTTCTTTGCCCATATTGTTTATATTTTGTGCCATTTAATTGCTTTCTTTTCTATTTAATATGATTCTAACTTAGTTAAATATAGCCAGCTTTCACTAAAAGTGGTTAAGCATCGGTAAAATTAAAGTACTCTAAAAGTTAATAAAGACTAGCGTCTAATACCCAATTTATTAATTATTTCTAGGTATTGCTTGCTGTCCGTATTAGCCAAATATTTTAATAATCTTCTTCTTTTACCTACGATTTGCAAAAGACCGCGTCTAGACATGTAATCATGTTTATTGATTTTGAGGTGCTCGGTTAATTCCTTTATCCTTTCACTCAAAATAGCAATCTGAACACTTGCGCTACCGGTATCTTTATTATGCTGGCGAACTTTTTTAATCGCCAGTTCTTTATTCTTAGAACTTATCATTTAGTTGTATTCTATCACTTCTATCTATAAATTGCAAACTACATTAATTTAATTAAGTTATTCAATATATCGCCGATATCACTGTCCTTATTTATATCAATTGCCCTGTCTAGGCTGTATTTGCCTATTTTTGTTCTAATTAGCTCTTTTGTATACGCGCCGGTGGCTAAATATTTTCCAATATCAGATACTAATGTTCTTATGTAGGTTCCTGAGCTTACATCTGCGATAAATTTAACTTCAGGATATTCATAATCAATTAGAGCAATGGAATTAATTCGAATCTTTCTTGAAGGGACATCAAATTGCTTACCCTGCCTAGCCAGTTTATAGGCTCTAATACCCTGTATTTTAATTGCTGAGTAGATCGGCGGAGTTTGTTCGATTTCTCCAACAAATTTTTTGAGAACGTCTTGTATTTCTAGTTTCTCAGGAATTTTTTCCGAAACAGCTGAAATTTCACCTTCCGGGTCACCGGTTGTACTATTTTTCCCAAGCACCATATTAACTTGATAAATTTTATCAAGCTTAAGAAACTCCGGCATTTTTTTTGTGTATTTGTTTCCTACTAGAATTATTAGAAGGCCCTGGGCAAAAGGATCCAGTGTGCCGGTATGGCCGACTTTAACCATTCTGGGTTTAACTCCAGAAGATAACGCTATTTTTCTTCGTATTAAGCCAACAACATCAAACGAAGTCCAGCCAACTGGTTTATTAATTAATAAAATTCCTTCGGGCATTAATTATGTACTTACATTGAAATTGGAGGAGGTACTGGAGGTGGACTATTGGTGGTTGAATCATTTATTTCTTCATCAAGTACATTTTTTTTCAAATCGTGAATCGGTTGAATAGTCGTCTCGTAAGGAAGCTTTTCTTCCGATGACTGTGAGTCATTATCGGCGGATACGTTAGATTCTTCAGCAATATCTGTCTTTGGGTTCATGATAATTTGGCCGTTCTCATCAATGACAATTTCATGATTTTCGCTAATTTCACCGTGATCTACCTCGATCACGGGTTGGGCATTAAGTGACTCTATCGGTTTAATTGGTTGAGGAGACTCCATTAAAGCCTCGTCTACAGCCTGTTTTGCACTATCTAGATTAGCGTCGACAGATGACTGAGACGGATTTACTGGAGCCTCGGTTGGTTTAGCTGTATCGGTATTTAAATTACCGCTCAAAATATCAATCGCCGGTTCCAGCTCTTCTTCCTTTTGATTGGCCGTTAATTGAGTGGTAGTTGTGTTGTCGCTGTCTTCGATATATTTACTGGTTACATCATGGGGTTGATGGGAGTCGCTATCAACGTTGTCTAAATCAACTTTAGGCAATTCTAGCTCAGACAATTTGCCCAGTCTGTTAGCCTCTTCTATTTCTGCCAATGATGGCTCGTTTTCGGATGTTTCAGCAGTATCGATGTCTGTATCTATGTTTTCAACCGGTTCTTGGTGCTCTATTAGTAAATCACCATCGTCAGGCGCTTCTTTTTCTTCGGCAGTATCTTGCGATGCAGCATCTTCTTCAGACAGTTTCATGGCCACTAATTGTTGATTGGCGCCAGCCGCAACAAGCCTGGAACTTACTGCTAGAGTGTTGGAAGTAGTCTTATCGTTACTGAATCTATCAGTTTCAGCTACTATTCCGGTTAAAAAGGAGTTGGCAATTTGATTATCAATCACATCTTTACCAAAACTATCAGCTAGCTCGGCTACTATCTCACTGATACTGCTCGAGTTGCTGGAATAATTGATTGAACCAAGAGTATTTTGTCCTGTGGTACCAATTGTCGCAATGGTCGCGTCGTGTAAAATTCTTCCATGAGAAATAATGGCTTGGTCAAGTTCTTCTCTCGATAAAGCACCCAATAATATGATTAAATCAACGTTAAAGTCACCTTGACTAAAGTTTAAATCATCTTCGGAAATTGAAGTTTTATAAGGAGTAATAAAAATCTTAACCTGGCCATCTTCAACTTTATACTTTAATTTATCCGCTTTTTCTTTGTCCAAAGATATAATAAAATCCCGTAAACTATCAGTTGTCGTTTCAATATTTTTTTCAGGCTCAAGAAAATCAATTTTTTTAGGAATTTCGCCGCTGAATACCGTCGTAGCATGCTTGTCCATTTTGTTTAAAATCAAACTTAAACCTATGCCGGCAGCCAATTGGTCTATCGATGGATTTTTGTTGACAGTTATTAAAACATTACTGCTTGTTTTTATCTTGTCAATTAATTCGTTTTTGACGTTGTCCATTTTTTGTATTTTTGTTTTTTATAATTCTGTGCTTATTATACTATTAAAGTGCCTGTTAGTCCATAGATAATATATAGACTTAATTAGGTAATTATAAATTTAGAAGTATTTTGATATAATTTAAAATAATCAATTTTTATAAATAACATTTAAGGAAAAATATGCCAATCATTAAATCAGCCAAAAAAAGAGTTAAGCTTAATAAAAAAGCGGCTGTTAGAAACGCCAAGACTAAAAAATCCGTTAAATTAGCGCTTAAGCAGTTTAAGACCGCCTTAAAGGATGGAAAAAATTTACCAAAAAAGCAATCATCGCTACAGAGCAATATAGATAAAGCTGCTAAGAAAAATGTCATTCATAAAAACAAAGCCAACCGACTAAAAAGCAGAATGGCAAAACAGGCTAAGGCATCTTCGAAAACAACGACCAAAAAAGCAGCTCCAAAAGCTAAAAAAACCGTTAAGAAAACTAAGTAATCTAATTACTTCCATAACGACTGACTTCTACAAAAAAGAGCTCAATCGCTTGGTCGGCATCGAAGTTAGTTGATTTTGACTTATTCTCTATTTCTAGAAGTTTACTGGTAATTTTACGTAGATCCTGCTTGCTAATTTTGTCACTAAAATTTTTAAAACTGGACAGCGAATTGGTGTTCAATTTAGTCTGTTTACTCAATTCTGAAATATTTTTATTTGACGATTTAATTATTGAAATCATATAGATAGCCCAAGTCAAAGTTGCAACTATCTTCAAAAAAGGTTCGTTTAAGAGTCTAAGAACACGGTAAGTATCAATAGCCTCTTTGGGTTTAGAATTGAATATTGCTCTAATCATATTAAAAACATTGGCATCCAAGCTCAGATCACAGAGTAAATTTATACTGTCTATCGTAATTTTCTGGTTGTACGCCAAAAGCTTATCAATCTCTTTAGATAGCTGCTGTTTATTTTTCGAAACATTATCTTTTAAATATTTTGCCGTATTTAATTCAATATCGCCGGAGTTAGATTTAACATACTGCAAAATCCAATTGACTGCGTTAAAATTTTTATTCAAATCAAAGGTAAGGAAATTGGTTTTGGACTTCAAATCTTTTAAAAGTTTACTTTTATCGTTAATTTTATCAATTATTAAAAACACCTCGTTAGCAATCGGTTGGTTAACAAGCAGTTTATCCAGAAAATCTGTTATTTCAATATTAATAATTGGAATGTAAATTAAATAAAGATTTATCGATGAAAAAAGACTGGAGGTTGTAATTTTATCCAATACGTTAACCGGGTTATCGTCGTCTATAAAAATCTTAAAGACTGATAAATCGCCGTTTTCCTTTATAAAATCAGATTCGATTTTAGATACATATTTTTTCAGCTCAAAATAATCATTTCCTGTAATCGTGGTAATCATCTTGTTAATATTTTAACCTTCTGACATTTCGGGCACAAATGAGTCCCTCGGGAAGCTACTCTAATCTTAATAATTGTCGTGCCGCAGACCGGACATGGTAAGTTGTCTCGTCTAAAAACCTTTGCGAATTCGAGATAACTCCCCTTTTTACCTTCGGCATTAACATAATTTTTATCGGTAGACCCACCTTTAGAGATACTAAGTTGTAAAACTTGTTGGATAGATTTATAAAGATCCGCTAGTTTCTTAGAACCAATATCACCGACCATAGTTTTTGGGTGTATTTTTGCTAAAAACAAGCTCTCATCGGCGTAAATATTTCCGATCCCAGCTATTACCGACTGATCTAAGAGCACCGCTTTAATGTTGGATTTTAATCTTTTTTTTAAATTGTTCTTAAATGCAGTGAGTGTCAGATTTTCAAGTGGTTCTGGTCCGTGCTTTGAAAAATAAGTTTCATCAGTTAATAAATCGGTTGGCAGCAGTTTAATCCAACCGAATTTTCTTTGATCATTAAAAAATAGATTTGAATCGCTAAGTTCAATGATGACTCTGGTAGATTTATCAGGCAACTGGTTTACCAATGAGTCGTTTGGGTGACCGGCACCGAATCTTAATTTTTTAGAAACGTAAACCAATTGACCGGTCATCTTCAAATGAATTAATAAGGAATAACCACTGTTAAGATCAATCATCAATAACTTCGCCCTTCTTCGAACATCAATTATATGGTACCCAATTACAAAATTATTAGTGTCGGTCTGACTGTTTGGATAACTCTTTAAATTCAGAATTTCAATTTTTACAATTTTTTTTCCTGAAATTAAATCTTTTAATCCACGTCTAATTGTCTCTACTTCGGGCAACTCGGGCATGATATTATTATAACTGTTAAACAGATTATATTAATGGATTTAATCAAGAACATACTGGCTGAAAAAAAATTCGACGAACCTTCTTCCGTTGAAGCAGTTAAAAAATACATTAGGGACAATTTGAATACTGATGTTTCAGTCAGTATTTCAAAAAATAGCTTAATGGTCATAGTTAAAAGTTCAGCGCTCGCCTCACAAATTCGACTAAGACAGTTTGATATTTCTCAAAAATGCGATTTATCGGGTCTTAAGCTAGTTATTCGAACTGTCTAGAGATTCAAATTATTGACGTATTGAGAATAATTAGGTATTTGCTTTTGGAATAGGATTAATGTGTTCTGAAGATTTCCGTTATACGTAAAAATATCGTTATAACAGTTAGTAATCCAAGAATTAACCAAAACGGTTGAATCACGAGTTAATCCAAAAGTATATGTATCGCCTTGTGAACAAAGACCAATTGGACTTGTTAGAGAATCTTTTTTAGGCGCAGAGTCAAATCCGTTGACATAAAGTGCCCTAAGAAAGGCCTCAAAACTGTTTTGTGTATTTGGAAATGTTTGATTAACTATAACGCCATTATCATAACCTTCCATTACTTCTAGATTAATCTCTATAGATGAAACGGATATCTTGACTTCATTATGTTCTGAAGGAGACACGATCGGTCCGTCAATATCTAGCGTAGCTACGGCATCAGTTTTTGCAAATGCCGAAAAACGGGTTATTTGATCCTGCAACTGAGCTGGGCTAGTCCTCTGATTATTGGAAAAAAATAAAACTAACGCTAAAATAATTAACGCTAAACTAAACACAAAAGCAACTAAATATCTAGTTAAATTCATAGCCTCGCCTTTACAATGTATATTTTATCATCAAATGAGATATATTGCAAGTTATTCTACCACTGTTTAGAGTTCGCCCCAATTTGATGCCACCTCTATATCTACTTTTAACCTAACTTCTAAGTCCGATATTTGCTCCATAATATCTTTGACGATCAATCCGACTTTATTAACTTGGTCTTCTCTACACTCAATCAAAACAGAATCATGTATTTGAAGAATTAGCTTGGCATCATATTTTTCAGACTCCAAAACATTGTTTATTTTAATTAGTGCTAGTTTCATTAAGTCAGCTTCCGTCCCCTGTATAGGCATATTGATAGCCGCTCTTTTAGATGACTCTCTAAGCATAAAATTTGACGAGTTTATATTTGGAAACGGCCGTTTACGGCCAAATTTAGTTGCTGCATACCCATTTTTTTTGGTTGTCTCAACTATTTCGTCCATATAATCGAATAAAGGTCGGTGCAAACTCTTATATTTTTCTATAAACTCGCCGGATTCCTTAAGTGTCATGGATGTAGCCTCTGATAATCCGTGCCCACTCATGCCATAGAGTATTCCGAAATTAATGGCCTTGGCCGCTCGACGCATATCTTTGGTAACTTCGTCCGGTTTGCAACCGTAGATTTGAGCGGCGGTTAATGTATGTATGTCAGTGACATCTTGGTTGAACAAATTAATTAAATCCACATCTTTTGCCAAATCGGCTGCTATTCTTAGTTCAAACTGGGAATAATCCGCTGAAATTAACTTATAGCCTTCGTGAGCTACAAAGGCTTTTCTAATATTACGCCCAAGCTCAGTTCGAGTAGGAATATTTTGAAGGTTGGGGTCGGTGCTGGATAGCCTTCCCGTCTGCGCTATTGTCTGGTTAAAAGTTGTATGTATCAAACCTGATTCATCCACCAATGTCGGTAGTGTGTTTAGGTAGGTGTTTTGGATTTTTACAACTTCCCGGTACTGAACTATATAGGCCACAATTGGGTTTTTTTCAATAATTTTTTCAAGTTGATTGGAATCAGTCGAAAACCCGGTCTTATTTTTCTTTATCCCATTTGTCGATATGTTGAGTTGATTAAATAAAATATCGGACAATTGACTTGGGCTTGAAATATTAAACTCTTTCCCTGCCAATGAAAAAATCTCATTACTAAGACTGGTGATCATGAAATCAATTTGTTTGTTAAACTCTGACAAAAAATCAATATCTACTAACATTCCCGAATTTTCCATTTTTGCCAGCACGGGAATTAGCGGAAAATCCATCCGATCAAGAATATTTATCAAAGAAGATTGGCCTTGTAACTCTTCTAAAATAAGGTCGTATATTTTATGTATGACAGCTACAACTTGATTAGAATTTTGAATAAGTTCTTGGTCATCTAGTTCATTAAGTGACAGTTTTTGATAGTTTATGTAATGTTCCGCCAAGCCGGCTAGGCTCTGATCTTTAATGAGTGGAAAAAGGAGAAACGAAGATACCAGGATATCGTGAAAATCAGACGGAGGAGTTACGCCATTATGGTAACAAAAGTTAAACAGTTTTTTGAGGTCATAGCCGGTAATTTTTTTATTCAAAATATTTGACTTCTCGAGCCATTCAATGAAGTAACTAAGGCCGATGGATTTTATGTCAATGGCAAAGACTTGGTCGTTTGATTTAACCATAAAAACAGTCATATTTTTAAAATTCTTATCGCTAAATCTATAAAATATTGTAAGTACGTTGCCATCAATTTTTAAATCTTTAAGGTCGGCTTTTCGATTAAAAATATTGGTATGCGGTAGATCTAGGTCATTTTCAAAACCCTTATAAGTATCGGATTTTTCAATATTAAATAAGTCCGAAACAGGCTTAATCAGACTTCTGAAATCAAACTGGCTAAGAAGCTCCATTAATCTAGGCTTATCGACCTTGTCGTGATTTTCAATTTTAAAATCAATTGTAATTGGTGCGTCAATCCATATTCTTGCCAGTTCTTTGCTCAGATAGGCCATATCTTTTCCATCTGTCAGTTTTTTTGAAATTCTAGGATTAATTAGAGCAAGATTTTCATATATATTATCGATGTTATCAAATTTTTGGAGAAGTTCGGTAGCTGTCTTTTCGCCTATGCCCGCTACGCCAGGGATATTGTCGGAACTATCCCCTTTTAAAGCCTTAAGATCAAGATATTGATCGGTTCTAATACCGTATTTTTTCTCAAAAGATTCAGGGGAAAATTGCTCAATATGACTAAGACCTTGTTTTAAGACATAAACATGAACAGTCGGGCTTATTAATTGGAGCATGTCCAGATCGGAAGTGACTAAATAAGTATTAATGTGTTCATTAGATGCTTTGAGCGCCAAAGAGCCCATTATATCATCGGCTTCATAGTCGTCTAATTCAAACATATGCCAACCAAGGGCATCGATGAGCTCCATTAAATATGGTACCTGTTGATAAAAATCGTCCGGAGCCGGTTTACGATTAGCTTTATAGTCAGAATACATTTGTCTTCTACGCCTAATGTTTGTTTTCGGCTTGTCCCAGGCAACTGCTACATGATTTGGCTTTAGTCTTTTGATAACTTCAAGCGCCATGACGCTAAAACCGTATATACCACCCGTAGGCAGGCCCTCCTTGTTCGATAAGTTTGGCATAGCATAATAACCTCGGTAGAAAACACTCTTACCATCAATTATGACAAGTGTAGACTTGTTCTCATTATTCATCTATATTTAGTATAAACCCTAAAGATAGCAATGATAGGATTAATACTAAAATAAACATAAGATTTATAAGTCTTAAACTATAATAAAAATACAATGTCTTTTGCTGTTGAAAAAAAAATTATCGATCTAAATGAAACTGAGGTTTTAGATTTTCTGAAAGTAGATAAAAATGGCTTAGCTGATAAAGAAGCAGCTAATCGAATACTTAAATATGGCTCCAACTCTTTAAAAAACTACTCATCAAAAATTCAGTATCAGAAATCTAACCTGGTTGGAATAAGACTAAAGACCATCTACTATCTGATGCTTATGGCACTGTCTATGGCAGTTTCAAACTATTTAATTCTTAACGTACTGGTTTTTATTTTCATTATAGAAGTTATTGGGTTGTTCAAAGTTAATCACAAAATTGAAGACAAAATATTAAAACTATTGAGGCTTAGATTAGCTAAAGTAAGGCGGAACAATAAATCAATAAAATTATCTCCAGAGGATATTGCTTTAGGAGATATAATTTACTTTAAAAAGGGCGACGTAGTACCTGCTGATATTCGGATAATAGAAGTAGTCAATGACATCCTAATCGAGGATTTACTATATTCAAATTTTCCGGACTTTGTTTTTAAAAGTTCAAAGAAGAAACCCAAATCAAAATATTTGGACAACTTTATATTTACCGGGGAAAGAATAATAGATGGTGAAGGGCTTGGAGTAGTAGTTCAAGTCGGCATGTTAACAAGATTAGGCAAAATTCTATCACTTGAACAGATTATTGATCGTCCTATTTCCGATTTTGCACGGCTAAAAGCTAAGCTTTCACAAATATTTATGTTAACTATGTTAGCATTTGGAGTAATTTTTCTACTGGTTGATTTAAAATTCTTAAAATTCGAAAATTACAGTCTACTAAACTTTTTGTTATCGATCTTGTTAGCCGGAATACCAATTAATTTTTTACTGGACTTCGCCAAATTTAGAAATAACTCGGAATCTCCAACTAACGAAACAAAACACTCACTTGCCGAAACAAACATACTGGCATCAACTTATGAAAATCTTTTCATAGATACCAAAACCGACAAAATTACCAAGATACATCTGATTAATGAAAATTATGATGCCAATAAACTATCTAACAATAAGACGCTTAATAAGATAGATACCATGCTAAATTGTCTTTATTTTACCAACCAACCGGATGTTTTATTATCAGACGACATTCAAGAAAAAAACATCAAATTAAACAATGCCAGGGACTTCAGTACCGTTCAAGCTTTTTTTTCGTCTATCAACATTGACCTGAAAGACTACTTTTCAAAATACACCGAATTTAAATATATGAGTATCGAGAACGGCGTTTTTATATCAATGGTTAAAGCTAAAGATAAGATACTGTGTTTTGTTAAAGCGCCGAGTGAATTTTTACTCGATAAATCGTCCTACGTCTTACAAAATAACAAACCAAGAAGAATGAACTTGGTTGATTTAAAATACTTTATTTCATTCAGTAAAAAATCACTTACCAAAAACATTGGCCTGGCCTATAAAGAATTCGACTTAAAAATAAAAAAAATAAAAACTTCAGAAATACTTAAAGACCTGACCTACATTGGGCAAATTGAAATTGAAAGCATTATAAAAAATCAAAATCTAGAAGCAATCAACAAATCAATAAAACAGGACATTAAACTGGTGGTGTTCTGCTCAAATGACTATGAAAGCCAGATCATAAAGAGTCTGATGGATGATCATGTAAAGGTTGACATAGTTCCAGGCCACAGGATAGTGAATGAACGTTCCTATGAATATCATATACGCTCAGAAACTAATCTTTTATTGATTGTAGAAGATAATACAGAAGTAAAATTCGAGATCATAAAACAGTTAGCTTCGTTAGACAATAGTGTTATAAGCTACATTGGCGATAACATTAACGATTTACCTTCTCTTAAGATTGCCGATAATGGAATAGTTTCAATTCAGTCTAATCTGGCTAATTTCAACTCCGATTATCTTATTAAAATACATGACACAAATCTCCACTCGGTGATTGATACCATCACTGAATCAAAAAAGAGTGTTATTAACATAATTAAGGTTTATAATTCTATATTTTTATCAGCCATTTCAATATTACTCCTGACAATAATTGGCATATTAGTACTTAGGTTCTTAAATGTTCCTCCCGCCCTTTCTCCTACGACAATTCTTATCTTTATGACTGTTGGCATAATAATGCCAAACAGGTCACTTTTTTTCGATAAGCATTTCTATCAAGAAATCAAAAGTATGCGATATGATTTGATTAGTCGCGATTCGTTTTTAAAACTGCTGCTGATTGGTTTCATAATCTCATTGATAGGGTTTTTCAGCTATCTAACCTACTTCATAAGATCCGGTATCAGTCCTTACTTCATATCGACATCAAACCCCGTATACTTAAAGGCCCTGACAACCACTCTTGTAACTCTAATCCTATTAATGTCAGCAAATATCATTTTTGAAAAAACAAGTTATTATAAAGACGACTTACTGGATAGACTACTATCTAACAAAGAATCCTTTTTCGTCATCATATTAAGCTTGATGATAGTATTTGGCTTAAGCTATATAAATCCTCTGAAAAACTACATAAGCAACGTAAATCTGGTTGATTTAATTTATTGTTTATTCTTTACAAGTATATTTATTGCGTTCAAAAGTCTACTTGCCTATGGGCGAAAAAATAGCAAAAAAGAGTTATTGAAGTTATACAGGGAAATATTCGGCTAATTTTTGTTCTAAATCATCTAAACCGCCGTCGTTATAAATCTTAATTTCGCAAAAAGGTTGAACCGCCATCAAGTTCATATTGTCATTAGTTGGAGTAATTGTAAGTTCTTCATCCTCTTGTTTTTTAAACTCGTCGAAACTTAAATTATCGTCATTTCTTTTCCTGAATACATTATTATGAATTCGGCCATACCTAACTGATATATCGGCATCCATCCAAATTATTTTCCCATCCAAATCTTTTATGCGCTGAGCTTCCCCTTCATTCCTAACAGAAGCGACAATAAGACCATCGTAGCTTGATGGTTTGAATTTATTCAATGCCATATCCACCAAAACACCACTTCCAAATTGGTGCTCTAAGCTCGAGCTAAGCTTTCTAGTATTTCGACGAATTGGTTCAATTTTTTGTTCTATGAGTGTTTGTCTCAATATGTCGCCGAATGATACAAATTGATAATTAAGCCTTCTGGACAATATATGTGCTGCCGTATCTTTACCAGATCCGTTAGTACCACTTATACCAATAATGTTTATTTTACTAGTCATTAACTAATATAATCGTGGAGTTTTTTGGCATCGCGGTGTTTCCGTAATTTTGCAAGGGCTTTGGCCTCAATTTGTCTAATTCTTTCTCTCGTGACTGAAAATTCCTGACCAACTTCCTCAAGAGTGTGACTTTTGCCGTCATCTAGGCCGAAACGCATTTTGATTATTTTTTGCTCTCGGTCGGTTAAAGCCGCCAACATATCTTTTACTTGTTCTTTCAAGAGTTGACCGGTTGCGGATTCTTCTGGCGTGACAGTGTCTTCATCTTCGATAAAATCAGACAAAACAGAATCTTCTTCGTCGTCTCTAATAGACGCATCAAGAGATGTGATGTCCTGTTTGATTTTCATTATATGCTCTACTTTATCAATATCGAGCTCCATTGCTTTGGCAATTTCCTCGTTGGTTGGTTCGCGGTTTAGTTCTTGAGTTAACCTCCGCTGGGTCCTTAACAACTTATTAATAGTTTCAAACATATGGACTGGGATACGAATAGTACGGGCTTGATCGGCAATAGCCCTGGTGATTGCTTGTCTTATCCACCAAGTAGCATAGGTTGAAAATTTAAAGCCCTTGTCGGGATCAAATTTTTCAACGGCTCTCAGCAGGCCGGTATTACCTTCTTGTATTAAATCTAATAGATCAAGTCCTCTTCCAACATATCTTTTAGCAATCGATACAACTAGTCTCATGTTTGCTTCTGCCATTTGGTCTTTGGCAAGCTGCTCGCCCTTTTTAACTCGTTGGGCTAGAGCCAACTCCTCTTCAGATGATAGCAGTGGTATTTTACCTATCTCCCTCAAATAAAGTCTGACCGAGTCATCGGCGATATCGTCATCGAGGTAGGCGCCAGTATCTTCAACAGCCTCCTCTTCATCTATAATCCACTCATCACTGAAATGACTTGTATCAGGCGGATCGGAAGTAGTTATTTCAATATTAGCATCAGCAAGTTCGGTTAATATGCTATCAATCATCTCGGCATTTTCAGGGATATCAGGATATAGTTCATTAATTAGTTTTTGCGATATGTGCCCATCTTTTTTTGCTTTAGCAATTAGATCCTCTTTATTCAAAGGCTTGTTTGACTCAGCAGTTTTATTGGCAGATTTATCGACTTTAGGTTTTCTTGGCATATTATTTTTCTCCAGTTAATCTATTTAAAAAGCTGTTTAATTCATTAACCTTCTTCATTAAAGACGATGTCTCATCTTCTGAAGCCGTTTCAAGTTTTATTTGAATAATCTCTTTTTGCTTTTTTACATATTCTCTAACTAATCTTAGTCGAAGGACGACTGCCTCATCATAGAGGTTCTCAAGGTCAGTTTTTTGATACAACTCTTCGTATAGTAATGTCAACATTTTAACATAATCGACCGATATATTGAATTTTGTAAGTGACGCTGCTGCCGATATAAAATCAAAATCCGGGTTTTCTAACAAAAAATCGAATATTTTTTTGCAATCTTCCTGGATAAAAACTAATTTTTTGATCGGCTTAAGTAAATCTCTAAGAGGTGAACGAATCAACATTAAGGCAATAAAACGGTTTTCAGCTTTTAAAACTTCTTGGTTTGTCTGAATAGATTTATCTAAAGCTATCTTTGGACGTTTAAGAACTTTTTTCTCAACTTCAAAGTTTTTGCTTTTCTGGTTAACTGCCTGCCTGTTTATTTCAATAAGTTTTGAAACTTTTTCTAGATAATATTCTTTTTCAATTTCGTCGGTTAATTGATTTATGATTGGCAAGACTGAATCGGTGAATTTTCTTTTCCCCTCCGCGGTCTTAATATCATAAATTTCTTGGTAGCGGCTAATCATCCAATCGATGGCATAAATATTTTTTCCGATGGCCTTTAACCATAGTTCAGGATCTTTCCTGATTAATTCATCAGGATCTTTCCCATTTTTTATCTCAATTATGCTTAAATTAATGTTTAGTTTTGAGGCAAGAACAATGGCTCTTTCCGTGGCAGCGATGCCGGCTTTGTCGGAGTCAAAAGATAATCTTATGTCCGATGTAAATCTAGACAGAATTTTCAGATGATAGGTAGTAATTGCCGTTCCTGCAGTTGCTACCACATTAGTAATTCCAACTTGATGAGAGCTAATTACATCCAAATTCCCTTCGGCGATAACGACATAATTAAGCTTGCGGATTGATTCCTTGGCCAGATGAAGCCCAAAGACATGTCTGCTTTTGTCATATAGAATGGTTTGCGGAGTGTTAATATATTTTGCGACTTCTTTATTATCGTCAAGTATTCTTGCCGTAAATCCAATCACTTTTCCTTGCTGATCCTGTAGCGGAATCATTAAGCGGCCCCTAAACATATCTATCTCATTTTTATAATTAGACCGGATTAGACCGGCGTCCTTTAGTTCTTTTGATGTATAACCTTTTTTGATCAAAAAATCTTTTAAGGCAGTTCCGGAATTGGGCGAATAACCAAATCGCCAGACCAGTGCCGTTTCTTTATTGAAACTCCGTGATTTAAAAATATAACTGAGAGCTTTATCGTTATTTTTAAACTGAACTTGGTAAAATTTAGTGGCCAAGTCTATGGCACTATAAAGTCTTTCTTTGTCTATTTGGCCGCCTTTTTTGTTAGACGAATTGTTGAGTTCATTTTCAAGACCCACCCGAGCTGCCAGTAGCCTGAGGGCCTCTTTAAATTCCAACCCCTCCATTTCCATGATAAAGGAATAGACATTGCCGCCTTTTCCAGAACTAAAATCATGCCATATTTGTTTTTCCGGGCTAACTATAAAACTGGGTGTTTTTTCGTTTGTAAAAGGAGAAAGGCCACGCCAATTACGACCTGCCCGAGATAAAGTTACGTATTCACCGATTAAATCTTCGATATTAATCCGCTGTTTAATTTCTTCAACAATATCCATCTAATATAATGTTAGTATATTTACAAACTAATGATAAACTATATTAATTAGATAAACACAAAAACTATAGATGAAGGATAGCAACTACGTTCCTGGTAAATGCAATATAAACTCCGAGGAAGTCGGACTTAGATTTAGAGCTGCCGTACTTAGTTTTTTTGTTGCCTGCATAGTCTTATTATTTTTATTGATATTTTCAAACAATAAGTTTTTCAGACTGATACTGATACCACCAATATTTTTGATGGTTTTAAATTTAATTCAATCGGAGCAAAAATTCTGTATCTTCTATGCGCTAAGTGGCGAAGAAAATGCAAAACCAGGCAGTAAAAAGGCTAAATCTGTAAATTCTTTAAACGACAAAAAAAGGGATAGAAGAAAAGCTATTTTTATAATTGCCGTTTCTCTGCTTATTTCAGTAGCCATCACCCTGCCCTTAATCAATTTATCAAATATTGATTAAGGAAAACTGATTAATAAATATGATTAAATATAAGTAATGGATCCAGCGAATTTTAATCAGCCATCTACAAACCAAACCGGACAGGGTGCGGTTGTCGGCAACCCAAACCCATATGATTTTATCTTGAACAACAAAAAACCAAAGCGACAACTAATCGATCCGAATAATAAGCAACAGATGTACATCGTTACAATTTTTGGTTTTATAATTCTAATAGTCCTTTTTTTGATATTAAAATCGGTTTTCGCAGGGCCGCCGGTTATAAATAAAACATATGCTACCGATACTCTCCAAATTCAACAGGAAATAGTACATTTATCGTCTCAACCGGGCTCCGGTAATCTGAATAATCTAAATATGCCAAGCAGTCTGACAAACACCAACAGCACCATTGGATTAGTTATAGCCTCGGAACAATCCTCGCTAATAAATTATCTAAAACTTAACGGCATAAGTATTAGCCCTAACGTTATCTCCTTAGGAATTAATGCCAATTTGGACAACCAGCTAGTAACGGCGTTTTCGAATGGTAATTTCAACTCGGTTTTCAAACAGTTACTGATTAATGAGATACAAAAATATCAGGGTTATCTCTCTTTGACCTATTCTAGCTCTACCGGAACTCACGGAAAAGCACTCTTAAAACAAGACTACGCCGATACTAAACTGCTTTTGTTTGATCTCAATAACACTAGTCTGTAGAATTTTTTGCTAATTCCAGGCTATGTCGTATTAAATCTTGAATTTCGGTTTTTGACAGTTGGCCAGTAATTAAGATGGTAATCCATTGTTTTGGATTTAACTTAACGGCAGGGATCACTTCCTCGTATTTATCTTTTAATATGTTGCCAAGCTGCCAATCGCACCTAAGACTAATTTGAATGGGTTTTTTCGAAAAATCAATTAGAGCGAACATCAGACCATCTAAATAGTAGACTGTCGTATTTTCATCGTAGGGTTTATCAGACCTCACTCCATCGAACGATAATATGAAGTCATCTAACTCTTTAAATGTAA
>JAKBGO010000036.1 GCA_021833065.1 bacterium | reverse complement strand
AATTAACCCGGTTTGGGCCAATAATGCCCTCGATTTTATTGAGGTAATCAGTTACCGACCAGCCCGGAGTTTGCGATGAACGGGAAAAAAGATTAGTTATTGTTAAAACTTTTGCCTTAGATTTTTCAATTTCTTGAGCCATCCCTTTAATTATAAGTACCGGTAGAATTGAAATGAAAAAATTCCCCGGCGCTATTACGATTAAATCTGCCTCTGAAATAGCTATTTTGGCTTCGGGATTGATGGTAGGGACAGGTTCCGAATAGAACAATTCAACTTCATTATTTTTGAATCTATGATTCTCTATCTTGATTTGTGAAATGATTATTTTGCCACCGTCTCTTAAACACAGGGCATTGTTTTCAAGTGTCGATGGCAGGACTCTTCCTTTAATATTCAGGATATCGGAAGCCACTGAAACTGCCTTGGCGAAATTGTTGTATCTCAAGCTTAAACCAGATAAAATAATATTTCCCAATGAATGACCTTTCAGAGATCCTTTACCGAATCTGTAGCTAAACATTTCTCGGATTTCAGGTTTTGAACTTAGGGCAACAAGACACTGTCTGACATCGCCCGGAGGAAGTACTCCGAGTTCATCTCTTAAAATTCCGGTAGATCCGCCGTCGTCACTCATGTTGACTATTGCTGAGATTTCTACTGATAAATTCTTTAAATCGTTTAGAATAGTATAGCTACCGGTGCCGCCACCGATTAAAACTACTTTGGCAGTTTTCACCCTACCATTTTATCACTATAAATTTAATTTATGGTGATTGTCGTAGCTGTAAGCGTGTTGTTGTTGTACTGTCCGACTATCGATACCGTATCGTTGATTGTCAAAGAGTTTGCGCCAATGTATTGTGTTGAGCTATCGGTTGTAATTATGTTCGATGTGCCCCCACCAACTACGGTTACTTTATCTCCGTTAATGTTCGTTACTACCCCGGAAATTTCAATTTGATTGGAGTTAGTCGAAGGAGCCATCATTACTCCATTACCGTTCTGCCAACCGAAACGACCGTAACCTCCAGTGTTGTATCCTATGGGGTGACGGCTATAAAAGTCTCTTGATAACCTGCTGGTAGCCATTCCGAACATGAATACCAGGACAAGTATAAGGAATATTACAAATCCAAAAAGCAATCTGTGTTTTCTGTGTTCCCAGTAATTGTTTGGCTGAATTTGTTCCTTTTGTTCATTTATCTGATCTGCCATAATAATCTCCTTAATTATTTATCTGATTATAAATTTATTATTTGTATCTGAAATTCTGCTTAATGTTTTATATTTTTGCTTTACTTCTGACAATATGGCATAATATTGCGATTATGGAAGATCTAGATTTCGAGAAAATTAAAAATTTCATGGATGAAAGCGAATACATCGATACCTCTTTGGATGCTGAAGATGAAGCAAACTACAATCAAGAGATGGAAGATATAAGAACAATAACAGCAGAAATTAAATTATCTGATATTCTCGTTCCATTTAATGTTGACCTGGATTTGATTACTCCCGAAGATTTCTTTGAAGTTGAGCAGATTGCATTTGATGATGAAAGTTCTGCGGAAATTGATTTTGTGCGAGCAATATATGAGCTGACCCATGTTATCTACGGTGCAAGATATAATCAGTCGATTGTCATTTCCTCCGCTATTACTTCTATTGCTGCATTGGAAGAGTTTTCAGACACTGAAATTAAGAAGTGGTTTAAAATCGCCGAAAAATTATCCGGACTAAAAATTTTAACCGGATTTGATCCAATCGATAATGCCAGAATACAAGAATTAAGAGATCTTGAAGAGAAAAGACAAGACCAGTATATTTTTAAAAATTATATTAAAGACGGTTTAGTTGATTCAATAAGAAAGACAAATGGTGATTTCGATAATTTGGATGATCTTATTTTTTTACTCATTTCACTCGTGGAGAGAAATGTGGCTGAGGAAAGATTTTACAGTTCAAACAGCGTCGAGGTCTTAAATTCTTTCGATGCTACTGCACTTAAAAAAAACATCCAGCGATTGAATATGGGTTATATGAAAGATGATGAAATAAACGATCTTTTGGATCAAATTTCCTTTTATTTTGAGGATTATCAGTGGGAAGTGGTTGAGTATCCTATCTTTTTGCCGCCGGAAAAATCCAACTACATGTGGAATTAGTAACATATAGTTGAATAATAATAATATTTATTGTATAATATATATTATGGAAAATAATAATCAAATTGATTTTAATAAGATTAGCCAGTTTCTGGGCAGTATAACGCCTGAGGAAGCAGGTTTAATAATCTCGGAAGCTAGGCAGTCCGGCGTTGGAGCCAATAACGGCACTGATGAATTGAATTTTTTGGCCGACGGATTTAGTGACATCAAGAAGAGAGTTGAAGGTTTTAGACTAATTCCCGATAAGGAAAGTTGGTATTTTTTTGATTACTTGGAACAGTTGAGCCAATTTGGTGTACCGATTCCTGAAAGCATCGATATTACTCGCATTTCTCCGTCCGATATTGAAAACTGGAGAGATAATAATCATACAAACGATGAAAAGATTTTTTTTGCTGTTATGGACAATCTTAATCATGCCATGGCCGGCGTTAAGAAAAATAATCCGCATTTTATATCGGAAGCAGTAGCTCGTATCGCTGATCAACGTGGACTTACATTGAGTGATGCTAAGAAGTGGCTTAAAGTGATTGAGGACTTTTCTGATTATCAAATACTGAGCGGCGACGACTATGAGGATTATCATCTTATATTGGATCTCGCTGAAGTCGAAAGTAAGCAACGCCATGCTGATTTAATAAGAAATAGTTTACGAACAGAGATATTAGGCGATGTAATGTTAGATATAGGTGAATATCCGGTTATTGAGGAATTAGTTGATTTGTCATTTGAATTTGTCGATCGATTATATCGTCAAACAAACGGTGATTTTACGGAGTTAGATAGTTTGGACGGCGACTTGAAAAAACTGAGGGACAAAATGTCAATGAATGCAGCAGAATTTTTAGACAAATACAAGGTTTCACGAATCTTAGATCAAATCGATAGTTTTTATCAAGAAGTCAAACCTCATCAAATTAAATATCCGGAATTCGAACGAACAAGTTAAAATAAAATCATGAACTCTAGACAAGAGATTTCAGATGTTTCCAACGGTGTTGGTTTTAGATTGTACCTGGGAGGACCGAAAGAAACTCACGATATGAAATCACTGGATGAATCTTTCGCTGAAAAATACAATGTTTTGAACCTAGCTTTAAAGGAAAAGGTAATTCTTTTAAAAGGGGCAAAGGGATCGGGTAAGTCGGAATTTTTAGATAGTCTGATGGAAGACTGTAAAAATAATGATCTATCTTGTTTTAAGCTAAGCGTTCACATAAACGGTGGCAAATCGGAGGGTGTAGACAATATAATTAATTATCTTGAAGAATATATTGATTACACTGCCCAGTATGCAGGCATAATCTTGCTAGATAATTGTGATTTCATAGGTTACCGGGGTAAAAGAAGCCGTATAGCCGCTGAAAAATATTCTCAGGATTTTTTGGGATTAATTAGAGAACTGAATGACCCCTGGGTTAGAAATAACAACCTGATTATTGCTACTTCAGGCAATGACCAGTGGATTGATGAACAGTGGCGTTGGCCCAAAGGCAGTCTGATATACAAAAATGCTTCACAGGTGTTAAAAATGTTTGAGCATCGGCATCAATTTATGGGTAAAATCAGCAACAGTCATTTTATGGAAATATTAACATCCAGGTTGTTTGACAAATACGTCTCATTGGATGACTCTGTTGACTTAGATAGCGTTAATCGAAGGGCGAGGTACTTGGCTGGTCAAGTCTTACTGGAAGCAGACGGTAGGGGTTTAGCCGATTTCAAACACGCCAGATATGTTAATCTCGGATTGATTGAAGTAGGAGATTTTGAGACTGCTTTTGAGAGTCTTTCCTCTTAAAGGCTCAAAAGATATCTAATTTCAACTGTTTTAGCCAGCGGTAGTTTATAAAATTCCGAGCTGGTAACGGCGTTTTTACTCAAAAAAACGTAAATTATTTTTCGCCATGAAGCGAGGTTTTTCTTTGTGGTCATGACTATTTCTGAGAGAGATATGAAATATGATGCACTTGGCAGTTCACGCTTTAAGTG
>JAKBGO010000009.1 GCA_021833065.1 bacterium | reverse complement strand
TTAACTTTAATTACCGAGGACTATGGAAAGATTAAGGTAATAGCTAAATCTGTTCGAAAACAAAAAAGTAAAATGGCTTCATCATTGGATTATTTCTGTCTTTCTTCGATAAGCTTTTTCCCGAACTCCAAAGGTGATATAAACAGGTTAATTTCTTCAAATCTCGATTTATATTTCGATAAAATAGTAGCTGATATAGATAAAATTAACTTAGGTTTTTCATTCATGAAAATTATAGATAAAACTGTTGAAGGGGATGAAGCTTCATCCTACTTTAATCTATTAAAGGATGCTCTAGATTATGTTAATGACATGAATGTTAACCTAACATTTGTTTCTAACTGGTTTCATTGTCAGTTTTTGAAAATATATGGACATATGCCGAACCTTCTTACACAAAAAACCGGCGAAAAATTATCTGAGGATATATCTTATCAATTTAGTCTAGATGATTTTTGTTTTTATCCGTCAAATTCTGAATCGGCATTGAATAAGGATGAGATAAAATATCTGAGATTGTTATTTAGTGTGGGAGATATAAAAGTATTAAGTAAAGTCGTTAAAGCCGAGACTATAAATACAAAACTTTTTCCGATTATTGATGCTATGTTTCATAATTTTAATCTTGTATAATTAGAGCCATATGTCAGATATAAAACTTGATGATTTAGTGAGCTTAGCCAAGCGACGGGGATTTATATTCCCTGGTTCAAGTGTTTATGGTGGTTTGAGCGGTATGTGGGATTATGGTCCACTCGGAGTTAAACTTAAAGATAATCTTGTTCAGATGTGGAAGGATTTTTTCGTTTCTTCAAGGGATGACATGTTCATGGTGGACGCTGCAATTATTATGAACAAAAAAGTCTGGCAGGCAAGCGGACATGTCGACACTTTTAACGATCCGTTGGTGGAATGCAAAAAATGCCATAATAGATTTAGGGCCGATAAAGTTGATTTGTCTTATTGTGCGGTTTGTGGAGAAAAAAATAGCTTCACAGATTCAAGAAACTTTAACTTAATGTTCTCGACATCTATTGGTCCGGTTGGAGATGGGGTGGGCGAAGTTACAGTAGATAGGAAACTATTGGAAAAAAAACTTCGCGAAACTGAAGATGAATTAATTAATCTAAAATCCGACAACGAAAGTCAAGTTTATCTAAGACCGGAAACGGCCCAGGGTATTTTTACCAATTTTAAAAATGTTATAGATTCTTTTTATCCCGATATACCGTTTGGTATAGCTCAACACGGTAAGGCTTTTAGAAATGAGATTAGTCCCAGAGATTTCATATTCCGATCGAGAGAGTTTGAGCAACTAGAGATCGAATATTTCGTAAAGCCCGAAAATTGGCAAGAGAAGTTTGATATGTGGGTTGGTTTAATCCGGCAATGGTTTGAGATTATAGGATTAAAAAAAGACATGATAACTGAGAAAGAAATTGATGAAAAAGAACGAGCCCATTACAGCAAGAAGACTATAGATTTTGAGTTTGATTTTCCAATCGGCAAAGAAGAGTTAATGGGTCTGGCCTATCGTACTGATTTTGATCTAAAAAATATCGAGAACCATTCCAAGAAAAGTATGGAGTATAAACCAAAAGACGGCTCGAGCAGCTATATACCGCATGTTATTGAACCAAGTTTTGGCGTTGAGAGATTCATTTTGGCTGTTCTGTCTTCATCCTATAAAACCGATACTATTAACGGGGAAACCAGAGTTTTTCTGGATTTGCCATTCAAATTGGCTCCCCTAAAGGCCATTGTCGGTCCGCTGGTTAAAAATAAAAAAGAAATTATGGATTTATCACTAAAGGTCTTTAAAGAATTAAAATCCATTGTTCCTGACATTATGTGGGACGAAAATAGCAATATTGGAAAAAGATATAGGAGAGCGGACGAGGTCGGGACGCCATTTTGTATCACTATTGATTTTCAAAGTCTTGATGATGATAGTGTTACCATAAGACACCGAAATACCACTGAACAATCCCGGATGAATTACAAAGAAGCAGCAGAATACATCAAGAAGCAGTATTTAAACGTAAACTAGGGTTTAGATTTTGACCCAAAAGCAAGCAATCTCACTGATGTTAGAGGACGATAATGTTTTCTTAACCGGTCCTCCAGGCGCAGGGAAAACTTATGTTCTCAATAAGTTTATAAAAAAAGTCAGCAGAAAAGGTCAGAGAGTAGCCGTCACGGCCACTACCGGGATTGCTGCTACTCATTTAAGAGGAGTCACTATTCATTCCTGGTCTGGGATAGGAATCAAAGACAGACTGGATCAAGAAGATAAAAATAAAATAATTTCCTCGGATAAATTTCGCAAAAGATATATTGCCACAGACGTTCTTATTATTGATGAAATTTCGATGCTGCAAAGTAGTCGATTGGATATGGTAAATGATCTTGCCAAGTCTATTAGAAAAAACAATAAGCCGTTTGGTGGTATAAAAGTTATAATCGTAGGTGATTTTTTTCAATTACCCCCGGTTAACAAAAACAATCAGCCAAAAGATTTTGTATTTTATTCTGATACATGGCGTGAACTTAATCTTAAAATTTGTTATTTGACTGAGCAATATCGGCAGAAAGACAATGATAGTTTGCTGGTCTTTTTGAATGCTATGAGAAACAATGAACTTCAAGAAAGTCATTTTGAAATAATAAATTCGAGGTTGGATTTAAATAAGCAGCCTAATCAAGTAACTAAGCTTTTTTCTCACAATATTGATGTTGATCGTATAAACAATAAATTCCTTGATTTAATTCCTAAATCAGAACATTTATACAGCGCCGAAGTTACGGGTCAAACACACTTAATAGAACAACTTTCAAAAAATATTTTAGCACCGTTTGAGCTTAAACTTAAAACCGGTGCCGAAGTAATGTTTGTAGTGAATAATCCGTCCGAAGGTTATTCAAACGGTTCTAGAGGAAGGGTAGTAAAGTTTGAAAATGAACTTCCAGTAGTACAGTTACTGACTGGTACAAAAATAAAAGTTTCTTCTCACACTTGGACTTACACTGAGGATGATAGGGTTCTTGCGGAAGTAAAACAACTTCCACTTAGACTTGCTTGGGCTATTACGATACACAAGAGCCAAGGTATGAGTCTTGATGAAGCGGAAATTGATTTGAGGTCTGCTTTTACGCTAGGCATGGGCTATGTAGCAATTTCGAGACTCAGGTCGCTGGATGGACTTTATTTGAAAGGTTACAATAACGTAGCTTTTGGATTGTTTGAAGAAGTTAGAGAACTTGACCAGTCATTAAGATTTTTTTCTGATGCCGTTATCGATAAGACCAAAGCTAATTCCGATATCATTCAAAAATTAATCGATAATCCAAACATAGTCGACTCGAGGTTTTATGAAAGACTATTTAAGCTCAGGGATAGTATAGCAATGAGCGACGAATCAATATTTGTCCTTCTACCAGATACGATCATAAATGTGTTATCGGTAGTGAAGCCGATAAATATTGATAGCCTGAAATTGGTAGACGGTATTGGTAAAAAAACAGTCAAACTATACGGAGAAAAAATTATCGATGTAATTTGGCAGGAATTTAAGACTATTTAATTCTTAGAATAAGCCTTAGGGTTTAAAATGAAAGTATATGGCAAAGAATAAAACTAACAGTAAAAAAATATACGCTTTTATTGACAGTCAGAATTTGAATATAGGTACCCAGAAAACAGGTTGGAAATTAGATTGGAGAAAATTCAGAAAATTTTTGACTGAGAAGTACAATGTTAAATTGGCCTACATGTTTATTGGATACATGCCTGAGAACGAGAATCTGTATGAATATATGCATGAACTTGGATACCTTGTTGTCTTAAAGCAGCTAGTAGACAATAGGGGAGAAGTCGAAAATAACGTCATTTCGCCCGATACTAATCCAACGACAGCAAATGAAGAGCAGAGTGATCATAAATCTAGCATTAAAGGAAATATAGACGCTGATTTGGTTCTTTATGCCATGAAGGAGATTGACAACTATGATCAGGCAATTATAGTCTCCGGTGATGGAGATTTTTTAAGTTTGTGCGAATATCTAGAAGAAAAAAATAAGTTACTTGCGATTATAACGCCTAATTGGATGTACTCAACCCTCTATAAACAATTTGAGAAAAAAATAGTTAGACTCGATCTGTTAAAGAGACGCTTATCATACAAGAAACGAAAATTTCGTAAGCAGTAAAGACACATATTATTGACTATACAACAATTTTAGTGTATAATAGTCTTAGTAATAATAAAATAAAAAATGTTTAGTAAAATTTCTTTTTCAATTATGTTAATCGCTACGCTACTAGGCGTAGTAGATTTTTCGATTGATACCGGAAAGTCAAATATTAATAAATCTAATTTGGCTATTTTGCAAAATACCATGATGAAAAATGCCTATCTTCGCGAGAAAGAAGAAGTAGGGGTTCATAATGTCAGTTATTCTGTCAGCCAAAGGGTAGCAGGGAGATCAAGCGACATATAGGCTGTGGATAAGTCTTGTTATTCGCTGCTTCACCGTAGGACATGTGTATAAGTAGTGTAAGAATAACCACCTTTTTATTCTAAAAAGACTTGTGGTGGGTAAGGAGTGAGAGTATATTCAGTTTAGTGGGTTATCGTGGGTAACTAGATAATAAAAATAAAAACCACTAGAAAGGAAATAATGTCGTCGACCGATTACTTTGAAAGACGACTCGATGAAAAACGGCGCTTAACAGTTCCCGTTGAATTGAGACCTGAATTTCAAAGTGGTTACGTCATTACCCAAGGGTTTGGCAAATACTTACACCTATATCCAAAAAAGGTATGGGATGAAATAGTAGAACCAAATCTCCAGGGCAGCATCTTAGATGAAAAGGTTGCCGATCTAAACGTTAAGTTTAGAACAGGTAAAGCCGAAGGGTCGATAGATCAAAAACAGGGCCGCATATCTATCGAAAAAAATCTTTTGGATTTTGCCGGTATCAAACAAGACGTTGTAGCGGTTAGAGCCGGTCAGTACTGGCGAATTTCAGCTAAGAATTGATCTTTAACATCAAAAACAAAAATACAACTAGCTGATCGAGGTTAGCTATTTGGCAGTCAACAAGTGGAAATTAAGGGCTACACTCTAAATTATCCCTTGTACTTTTTTTAAAACACTTCCCAAAACTCCACCTCACAAAAAGTCTCTCAAGCAATTTAATGAGTTAGAAGTTTTTAGATTTTTAAAATCTATGTTAAACCTTCTGTACATACAAATTAGATTGCTAAACAAAAACAAAAATTTTTAAAACAAAAAGTTGGCTGCTGAATAGGTGACCTTGCAAAAACAAAAACAAGAAAAATACACCAAAACAAAAACAAAAATATATGTATGAAATTCATAGCCCAGTGCTTCTTAATGAGGTTCTGGATAAATTAAAACCTAAAAAAGGCGAAAGTCTAGTTGATTTTACGGCAGGCTACGGTGGTCATTCAGGTTTAATTTTGGATACTACCGGAAATTTTGAAGGTTCCTATCTTATAGATAGGGATAGTCAGGCAATAGATTACTTGAAAAATATTGCCTTTAAGAATAAACCCGTAAATATTCAACAAAAAGATTTTTATCAGGCTTCAATAGATTTTTTTAACGAAAAGAAGAAGTTCGACATTATATTAGCGGATTTGGGTGTGTCGTCACTGCACATTAACGATCATGCTAGAGGGTTTTCTTTTAGAAATAACGGTCCTCTCGATATGAGAATGGATCAGTCTCAGCAAAAAGATGCCGGTTATGTATTAAATACGTATCCTGAGTATCGATTGGCTGAAATATTAAAAGAATACGGCGAGGAACCTAAGGCTAAAAAAATAGCCAGGTATATCGTTGAAAGTAGACCAATTCAATCAACCTCAGAGTTAGCCGATTTGTGCGCTAAGGCGTGGCCGGGTCATAGTAAAACCAACCCGGCGACAAGAACGTTTCAAGCCATAAGGATAGAGGTTAATCAAGAATTAGGTCAACTTTCAGACAGTTTGCCGATTTGGATCAATCTCTTAAAGTCTGGCGGGAGGTTAGCGATAATCTCTTTTCATAGCTTGGAGGACAGAATTGTTAAGAAATTTTTCAATGACAATTCTGGAGAACGGTATGATGCCAAGCTGACTTTAATTACAAAGAAACCAATCACTGCTGGTCAAAATGAAATTGTTTCCAATCCGCGATCTCGAAGCGCAAAGCTTCGAGTCGTAGTTAAAAAATAAAAATAAAAGAAAGGAGTTCTATTGTGCCAATTCAGGTAAAAAGTAACTCCAGATCTTATAGGATAAATGTAAAGGTACTATAAAGATCAAGCTCAGCCTTAATGACCACGAACATTAAGGCTGAGTAAAATAAAAAATAAAAAGAAAAATAAAAATGACATATTCAAACTCCTTATCAATTAACAGATCAAAGTATTATTCCAATAATCAGAATACTGTTAGTTTCAAAACAAAAACAAAAACTATGGGTCCAATTTCCAATACCGTAGTTTTAATTGTCCTGGCTTGTTTAGTCGGATTACTGTATCTAACTCAGGTGACAAAAACAAATAGCTTTGGATATCAAATTAATGCCTTGCAGCAGCAGCAATCTCAGCTGGTGTCTCAACAAAATAATTTGGAGGTTGCATCGGCGCAGTTACAATCTGTTAGCAATGTTCAAAACAGCCAGGTTGCGAAAACGTTAACTCCTATCACCCCAAGCACTACTTTACAGAACTAAGATCACTCGTAATTATTATCAATCTCCATAAGACTGTATAATTGAATATATAAGTTATACAATCTATATTTTTCATGAACTCTTATCTTAGTAAAATAAAATCAATCTGGATTATAATAGTTATTTTTATGGCAGTTTTTGCCCTAAGACTTTTCTATGTCCAGGTAATTCAGTACAGCTATTATAAAAACCTTGCTCTTAGTTATCAGCTAAAACAGTACCAGATTCCTGCGGACAGAGGCATTATCGAGGCCTATGATAACGGCAATGTAGTCCCGATAGTACTTAATCAAACCTTTTATACATTGTATATAGATCCGACTCTTGTCAAAAATTCTTCAAAAACCGCCGCAGACGTAGTATCGGTACTGGGAGGCAGTTACTCTAATTATTTAAAATTAATTAAAACAAAGAATACAAGGTATGTAATTTTAAGCCATAAAATAACTCAGGCACAAAACACTAAACTATTGGCCTTTCGTTTACCGGGACTTGGTACCCAATCACAAGATTATCGAGTTTATCCTGACGGCAGTTTGGCTTCACAGTTGCTTGGATTCGTTAATAACTCCGGTCAAGGAGTCTACGGGATAGAGCAGTATTTGGATAAAACTCTCAGCGGGACACCCGGAAGGGTTAAGGCAGTAACAGATGCCAATGGCGTGCCGCTTGCTGCTAACTCCGGCAACGTAGATATAGCTCCTAAAGCCGGTAATAACGTCGTTTTAACCATTAATGTAGGCATTCAAACTCAACTTGAACAAATTCTCAAAAAAGACTACACATCGACTAAATCTCAGGGAATAAATGCTCTTGTCATGAACCCCTGGAACGGTCAGGTCGTTGCCATGGCTAATTATCCTACATATGATCCAAGTAATTACCAAAACGTTTCTAATCCGGCGTTATTTGACAATGGAACGGTCACAGATGCCATAGAACCGGGATCTATCATGAAAACATTAACCACACCAGCCGCTTTAGATCTCGGAGTAATTCAACCCAACACAACATTCTATGATCCAGCTCATTGGTTAGTGGACGGTTTTAATATTACTGACATCGAACAGGATGGGGGACCGAGAGTTCAGAGTATTTCCAGTATCCTGTCATTGTCTTTAAATACCGGCGCGACTTGGATGTTAATGCAAATGGGAGGTGGACAGATAGATCAAAAGGGCATCGATGCATGGTATAACTACATGACTAATCATTTTAGGCTCGGAAAACTGACGGGCATTGAACAAGGATATGAATCTCCTGGATATATTCCGCCGCCAAACATGAATGACCCGTCTATTGATTTGAGATATGCTAATACCTCGTTTGGCCAAGGTCTGCTACTTACTCCGATCCAAATAGCTTCAGCGCTATCTAGTGTTTTGAACGGCGGCACTTATTATCAGCCAACGCTAGTGAGTGAACAAATTACCCCTCAGGGCAAAACAATAGTTAACAATCCAAAAATTTTGGAAAAAAATGTAGTTTCAGCGAATGTAGGCCCGGAAATGGTACCACTGCTAGAGAATGTCGTTAAGGCTTATTTGCAGGGTGGATTTTCTTTCATGAACTTTAGTAATAAATATATGGTCGGCGGTAAAACGGGAACCGCCCAAGTTGCTAAACCTACCGGTGGCTACTATAACAATATTTTCAATGGTACGTATATTGGTTTCGTTGGGGGAGACAAGATACAGTATGTTATTGTAGTTTTCAATATTAAACCAAATGTCGCAGGTTATGCGGGCTCTTATGCCGGTCAACCTGTCTTTGCTGATATTGCTCATATGCTGATTGATGACGGGTATGTTAGCCCTAAAAGTTAAAATTTCGTATGATGGCCTTGTCTGTTATAATTAAATAAGTCTAAAAAACACAAATGACTAGCATAATTCACATTGGTATTACTCTACATTTTTTACTTCAGTTGCTTTTACTTAGTTTTCTGAGTTTTGCTACAGCAATGATTTTAACCCCGCTTTATACTCATTTTGCTTACAAATATCACTGGTGGAAGAAACCTCGTACCGATGCTTGGTCGGGCGGTAAGGCACTAGTTTATCAGAAACTTCATGCCGAAAAACACAAGAAATTAATCCCGACCATGGCCGGCGTAATATTTGTAATCTCAGTTTTGTTAGTAACAGTATTCTATGATCTTAGTAGGGGAGAGACTTGGCTTCCGCTGGCAGGCCTAATAGGTGCGGGTTTGATAGGTTTAATTGACGACTCAATTAATATACGTAGTAACGGATCTGGTGTGGCCGGTATGCAGGCAAGGTATAAATTTATACTTTATAGCTTGGTATCTTTAGTCGGTGGCTGGTGGTTCTATTATAAGCTAGGGGTAAGTACTATATTTTTACCCGGCTTAGGACACGTAGGCCTTGGAATATTAATAATTCCTCTATTTTGGCTAGTGGTAATTGCTACTTCCAATGCCGTAAATATCAGTGATGGGTTAGATGGTTTAGCTGGCGGACTTTTAACATCATCTTTTTCGGTTTATGGTCTTATATCAGTTTTTGAACATAAGTATCAGTTAGCAATCTTTTGTTTTGTTATTGTCGGCGCTCTTCTTAGCTATACGTGGTTTAATATTTTTCCAGCTCGATTTTACATGGGTGATGTAGGCTCCTTTGCGCTTGGTACGGCACTCGGTATTGTGGCAATGCAAACCGATACCGTTTATTTGTTGCCGATAATCGGCATAGTTTACGTAGCTGAGACCGGATCGGTTATCATAAACAGAGTATCTAAAAAGCTCAGAAACGGGAAGAAAGTGTTTTTATCCAGTCCGATTCACCATCATTTCGAAGCAATAGGATGGCCCGAGACCAAAGTAACCATGCGATTTTGGATAGTTGGCCAAGTGGCGGCAGTTATTGGACTGATTATTTTCTTAATTAATCGAATATAAAATGTTAATTGATGAATGTGAATCAACCCAGAAGAGCACCCGTTAAAAACAAAAAATCACTAATTAGTCTTGATTTGTTTTCTATTGATCAGGATGACAGGCTGGAGTTAGGCAGAAAGCATAAACCGGACTACTGGTTGCTTGTTTTTACTATCGCACTGATGCTTTTCGGACTCATCTTGATATATTCAATCAGTCCGGCGCTGTCAATTACCAATAATGTAGGTCCAAATTATTTTACCGGCAAACAGGCGTTGGCCGATGGTTTGGGTTTTATGGCTTTTTTCCTAGCATCAAGACTGCCCATTTCTTGGTGGAAGCGAATGTATAAATGGCTTATCGGTTTAGCCGCAATTACTACGTTGGCCGCGATAGCTTTGCCGGTGAACCCAAATTATCCTGCACATAGATGGGTAAGATTAGGAAATTTATCTTTCCAGTCTGTTGAAGTTGTTAAATTTGCCGTAATTGTTTGGGTAGCTGGATTTCTATCGAGTCAAGTTAAGTCGGGTAAAATAAAGAATATTAAGGTAGTTCTGACTCCTATACTAGTAGTATTGTTTATTCTAGGCATCATTATAGCCGGTATTCAAAGCGATCTGGGTTCGATTGGGGTTATAACTGCTGCGATAGTCGCTATGGCTTTTGTATCGGGATTTCCGCTTAAAAAATTAAGTTTGGTTGGTTTAGTGATTCTAGTCGGAACCATACTTTTAGTAGTCACTTCTCCCTATAGATTGGCTAGAGTCGAAACATATATCCACCCTCAGTCTAACTGTCAGGGCTCGGGGTATCAGGCTTGCCAGTCTCTGATTGCTGTAGGTTCAGGTGGCATTGTCGGTCTTGGATTAGGGAAGACAGTTCAGGCATATGGATATGTGCCTGAGGCTTCGAACGATTCGATTTTTGCAATATACTCTGAAAAATTTGGTTTCATAGGTGATATTATTCTATTGGGCATATTTTTCGGATTTTTTTATAGAATAAAGTTGATATCAGACGGAATTGATGACACGTTTTTAAAGTTATTGGTAGTTGGAATATTGATTTGGCTTAGCTCTCAGACATTGATTAATATCGGTGCCATGATAGGCCTATTCCCTCTGAAAGGTATTACCTTGCCATTTATTAGTTATGGTGGAACTTCAATAGTATTTAGTGCGGCGGCCGTAGGTTTGGTTTTTCATATTTCAAGGTATACTAGTCTTAATACGGTATCACGAACACATACCAAGAAAGGTTATATTAATGAAGGTTCTATTAACAGGCGGCGGGTCAGGGGGGCATATCACTCCAGTAGCATCGATAGCCCACGAAATTAAAAAAATAGATCCTAGTACAATAATTATTTATATCGGACAAAAAAATGATCCTCTATCAGGTCATTTGAAAAATAATCTTGATCTAGACAAGCTGTACCTGGTTTATGCCGGGAAGTTTAGAAGATATCACTACGAGGGAATTAAACAGATATTTGATGTTATGACTATCCTCAAAAACATACGAGATTTGTTCTTAATCATAATTGGAACATTCCAGAGTTTTCTAATTATAAAAAAGACAAAACCGGGTATTTTATTTACCAGGGGAGGGTATCTCAGCGTACCGGTTGCTCTGGCCGCTAAAATAAACCATGTTCCTTACATAACTCATGATTCCGACTCAATTCCTAGTTTAACTAATAAAATAATCGCTAGATGGGCTAAAATCAATGCTGTATCAATTGACTCGAAGTATCTTAGATATCCTGAGACGAAAAAAGTTAAGATTGGTGTACCGGTCTCTTCAGAGTTTGTGCCTGTTTCTCAAGATTTAAAAAACGCTTATAGAAAAACCCTTTCCATACCAGTTGATTCTAAAATGATATTGGTTATTGGAGGGGGGCTGGGATCGGTTACAATTAACGAGGCATTTTTGGAATTCGTGCAAAAACTTTTGGAAGACATACCCGATGTACGAATATACCACATTGTTGGGATTAAAAACTTGAAAAAAATGACTAAAAAATATCAAGAGATCGTTGGTAGCGACGATAGGATCAAGGTAATGGATTTTATAGATGGTGTCTATCAATATAGCGGTGCGGCCGATTTAATAATTTCTAGAGCCGGCGCTACAAATTTAGCTGAATTTTCTATCCAAGCTAAACCTTGTATTATCATACCAAGCCCCTATCTAACAGGAGGACACCAACTTAAAAATGCCGAATTCTTAGAAGAGAAAAATGCCGCTGTAGTACTTCAGGAAGACCAAATAATAGAAAAAAGTGATATTTTATTCGATAAGATCGTAAAACTTTTAAACGATGATGAATATAGAAAAAGTTTGTCTGAAAACATCGCAAAAATAGCAGTTTTCGGTGCAACTGAAAAATTGGCGGATTTAATTTTATCTAACGCGTCAGAAAAATAGAGATGATCAGGAAAAGAAAAAACAGGAAACAACAAATTCAGGATTCCGGTCGCAACAGACAGACGTCCGGCGGGTCTAATTATGATCAACGTCGGTATTTATATCATTCGGTTTCACTTGAACGCTCGAGAAATTTAAGAAATCAATCTCCTAACGGCCACAATAAATCAACTAAAGATACTAGTCCAATTAATGAAATCATCACCAAATCTAATTATGTAAATGTTAATTTTTTTAGATTTTGGTCTAAAAGAATTTTAATAATTTTCATTATTAGTATTTTAGTTGTTGCTGCCATTAGAATGCTGCAACTGTCGCCAACCCAGATAAATGTTTCGGCTACCAACAATCAATTAGACAGCCAGTATATTGCAGTCGTATACGGTGTAGTTAATAATTCATGGCTGAATGGAAATAAGCTTACATTGAATAAGTCTGACATATCGTCCGCCTTAAAAACGAAATTCCCAGATATTACGCAGGTATCTACTTCGCTTAATTTATTTAAAAAGACTATTTATGTCAAAATTTTCACTTCACCGGCGACCATTTTTTTATCAACAACCTATAATGGTGGATTGATTAATAATCAGGGAAGGGTGGTGGATACTGCAATTAGCGCCAATCAAAGCGACTTAACAATCGTTAACTTTCCGGTAAATCTAAAGCTAAAGGTAAATGATTATGCGTTAACGGCAGACAATATTAATTTCATAAACACAGTAACATATGAATTAAAATCAAAAAATATATCGGTTAACCATTTTGTGATTCTACCCGGAGACAATGAGCTAGATGCTTACATAGCTACAAAAGACTACTATGTTAAATTCAATCTAAGGACAAACGATGCTATTAATCAATCGGGTACATTTCTAGCGCTCTACCACTACCTGTCTATAAATAACATCAACCCCAGTGAATATATCGATGTAAGGATAGACGGTAGGGCATACTTCAAATAGCTCTGATCTGGAAAACTTTGTAGCTTGTTGTGTTTTGAGGTAGTCCAAAGTATTGCTTAAGCGAATATGTGAATCAATACTCCAATAAAAGTAGCCTTCTACCCCTCTAGTTCGTAAAATGTTCGGTTTGTTAAAATGAGTAAAAAATGGAAAAAAATATATTTTGATATATAAATTATCAAAAGTCAAATATTTATAAATTAGGAGTAGGGAGAGCAGAGGGGTAAAAATAAAATAAAACTGTGGATAAGTCAAATAGCGTATCGATCTGGCACTGGAACACAATCTTAGTATTTAAGTGTTATTACGAGTAAGGTATTAATACGGAGATGATTAGATTTATTATTTATTTTTTTTAGGGTGAAAGAATAAAATATCCAAATTTTACAAATATTACCCTGTTAGTAGTGGATATAGGAAGTATTAGTTTATTACCCGTATAGAAGAATATAGAGTCGTAAAATATACATTGTGCGACATTGTGTCAGTAATTGAGCATAGTGCCCTAATCCTGATTTTTTTAAAAAATATAATAACCGTTTTTTTATTTTTTATTTTTTTTTCTATAATTTGCTACTACTCTCTTTGTGTAGTTTGGTAATTATTAAATTTAGCTTTACTTTTAGAGTCTCTAGCCAACTTTTATAATGTTCGCAAATTGTTCGTTCTATTTTTCGTTTAAAACGTATGTAGCTTTGGCTACTCTTTTAAATTTTGTTTTATTCTGCAGATTAAGAAGAATTGTAGTTTCTTTAACGAATCTGTCTTTTAAGACGGATTTTATTATATCGTCTTTATGTAGTGGTTGTTTTGCCTCTTTTAGGATCTTACTTATGATGTCAGATACCGTACCTCTTGAGTAACCCCATTCTTTAAGAGCATAAATACCTCGACCTACTAAAACAAATCTTTTGTCTTTAATGAGTTCGTTGTGTATTGCTTGAGTCGTTACGTTCTTTCTTTTGAAGTCACTTTTTTTAATAGAATCGGCAATCTCGTTAAAATGCATCTGTTTGCCGTTTTCTTTCAAAATGACATATATCTTATCTCTGATGTTTTTAGGGTTTACAGTTGGCCATTTTATTAATCCCCACTGTTTATTAAGGCTAGCAAGCAGTTTAGAGGAATTAGCAAGTGATGCTAGTTGTTTTTCATTGCTATTACCAGTTAGCTCTACAAGGTCTTTGATCGTGCAGGGAGCGTTTTTACCTTCGATAGCCTTGACGAGGCCATCTATGGAAGTAGTTAGTGTTTTCTCGTTAAAATCGCTTTTTTTGGCAACTATTGTATGGTAATTATCATTTTCGTTGATTACCGTAAAGCTATCAGACAATAAGGATATAAAAGTAATCCTGGACTGCTCAATTTTATCCTTGGTGTTGCTTATCTTCTCTGTTAAGTCGGAGATATTCAGTAATCCCCCGTTTTCGGTGAGATAACGATCAATTTTTTGATTAAAATCGGATATTTCAACAACTTTGTTTGAGCTCCCATTGGTGAGACTTTTAATCTTCACTAAAATGGTTTTTTCAAGTTGTCGGACTCTTTCCCTAGTAATTCCGAGCATTTCTCCGATTTGTTCGAGGGTTTCCCTTCTATCGAATAGACCAAATCTTCGCGATACGATTTCTCTCTCGCGTTCTTTGTCAACTTGAGCCAATACCTTAGTTATCAATTCAATTGAGCTTATTTCGGATTGTTGTTTAGTAGCATCCATAAAAACTGTTATTCTTAATTATACAATCTTAACTCACAAAAGTCAAACATAATGATATATATTTTATAATATATATGACTAATACACTCATTATATGGTTTAAGTAATATATTAGTCAATCGGTTTTACGTATTTACAAAAATATACGAAAGCTATTTTGTTTTTCTTCTTCTAGTAAATCTTCGTTTTTTATCCGGTGTTTTTTCGAGTAGCTCAGTAGCTTCTTGTTCTGAAATTTTTTCCGGGTCTAAATCTTTCGGTATTCTGGAATTTTTTTTACCATTGGTGATGTAGGGACCGTAAGGACCATTTAATATTTTTAAGTTGTTGTTAAAAATTTTTATATTTTTAGCCTTATCTTTAGATTTCTTCTCTTCGATGAGGTCTAATGATTCCTGTAAAGTTATAGAATGAGGATCTAGCGGTTTTATTGATATGAACTGAGAGCCTACTTTGATGTAGGGACCAAATCGTCCGATGTTGGCCGATATTTCTTCACCTTCCTTTGTTTTTCCAATACTTCTCGGTAGCTCAAAGGCTTTAAGCGCCATTTCCAGCGTCACATTTTCGATAGTAGCATCAGTCGGTATTGGGGCGAACTCCGGCTTTATTTCGTCCTCATTCTCGCCTTTCTGAAGCATCGGTCCGTATTTACCGTATCTGGCATAAATATTCTTTTTTGATTTCGGATCAGTACCTACTAATCTGGCTTGGGAGGCTTCTTTTCTCGATATATTCTCCGAATTTATTATCATCGGATGAAAATCTTTATAAAAATCATCGATAATCTTAACCCAATCGTCCTTACCGTCGGCTATTTTATCGAATTCCTCCTCAATGTTGGCTGTAAATTTGTAGTTAACTATGTTTTTAAAGTTTTTCATTAAGAAGTCGGTTGTAACAGAGGCGATGGCTGTGGGGACTAATTTATTTTTGTCAGCTCCGACGGTTATTTCCTCGTTGGATTCGTTTATAGTTTTATCCGATTTAAGCAGTACTTTATTGATCTCAATTTGTCGACCAACTAAGTTGGTTTTTTCGACATAGCCACGATGTTGGATGGTCGAAATGGTTGGTGCGTAAGTGCTTGGCCGACCGATTCCTAGGCTTTCTAGTTTTTTAACTAGACTTGCTTCGGAGTACCTGGCAGGAGATTTTGATAAGTTTTCAACTGCGCTTATCTCATCAAATTCCAGGGTATCTCCAACAGATAGTTTTGGTAGTATTTTATCGTTAATTTTATCGTTGTAAACTTCTAAGAAACCTTTGAATATGAGCACTTCTCCGGTGGCTAAGAAATAGTAGCCGGTTTCGCCGGATATGTCTATTTTTACCTCAGTTTTATCTATCTGGGCCGGGGACATTTGAGAGGCGACTGTTCTTTGCCAAATTAACTTATACAGTTTATTTAAATTATCATCAGATGTGTTTAGGCTGGTTTTATTGAAATTGGTTGGGCGGATTGCTTCGTGAGATTCCTGTGCGGCCGAGTTTTTTGTTTTGTATTGCACGAATCGGTGATGTTTTGGCGAAAAATTAGCCTTAATATAGTTTTCGGCTTCCTTCAGTGCCTGGTTAGATAACAGAGTGCTGTCTGTCCTCATATATGTTATTTCTCCGGATTCATAAAGCCGTTGAGCCACTGTCATCGTTCTACTAACTGAATAACCTAGCTTTCTAGCAGCTTCTTGTTGTAGCGATGAGGTTGTAAAGGGTGGACTGGGTTGTCTCGATCCTTTCTTGCCTTCGACGGATGATATCTTGAATTTGGAGTTTGCTACTTTATTTAAGAAACTTATGACATCTTTTTTTTGATCAAATTTATCATTTAATTCCGTTTCAACTTCTTCGCCCTTTTGATTTAGAAATACAGCATTTACTTTATATTTTCTGTCAGCTTTCCAATCGTTTATCTCTCGTTCTCTTTCAACAATCAATCTGACGGCTACGGATTGAACTCTTCCCGCGCTGAGTCCGGTTTTTATCTTCTTCCAAAGCACTGGCGATAGCTCGTAACCAACTATTCTATCAAGCACTCTTCTTGCCTGCTGGGCATTTACCAAATTAAGGTCAATAGTCCTGGGATTCTTAATGGCGTTAGTGATGGCAGATTTAGTTATTTCGTGGAATACAATTCTTTTAGATTTCTTAGGATCGAGCGAAAGAACATTGGCCAAATGCCATGCTATTGCTTCTCCTTCGCGATCTTCATCGGTAGCTAGCCAAACTTCATTATTTTTGGCTTGTTTTTTTAGTTCTGATACCACCTTCTTTTTGTCTGTCGGAATTTCATAAATTGGTTTAAAGCCATTGTCTATCTCAATACTCATTCCTTTGGAAGGGAGATCTCTGATGTGACCAAAACTGCTCTGAACAGTAAAATCCTTACCAAGGAAACCTTGAATAGTTTTAGCCTTGGCAGGGCTTTCAACGATTACTAAATTGCGACTCATAGTTATATACTTAAGCTTATTTCAATAAATTTATCAATGGGCTAGTTTATAAATAGTTCTTATAGATTTTGTAACCTATCCAAATACCTAAAAAACTGCCTATTATAGTGAAAAGAATGCTCCATCCTCCAAGCCAATTCCCATTATCTAGCATTGATCCTAGCCACCCTGTTAATGTCGATACAACCAGGACGGAAAAAGATATTACTAGCTTCATACAATATTAGTTTAACATAAGAAAATTTTATACATAAAACCATATTGCTAATAATGCAATAATGTTTGATAGTATTGACATTAAGACACTTTTTTGCTAGAATTGCAAATACTGAGTATTAATTATGGTACTCTAGTACATTATCATCTAACTTTGTTAGAGTGTTTTAGAGACATTTTAAGTTGATATACCCTCCACCTTAATATGTAGACTGGAATAACATCTGGTCACTCTAAAACATACTAACCCCTTTAACTATAACTTATGTTATAAACCCCATTCAAAATGAGTCTAAATGATGGTTTCAAGCCGGCACGAGTAATTATTTTATTTTTTAACTTAGATGCTTCATCGGGGTGGGTTGAAGGGATAATAAGAGATAATTTTTTAATTATCTCTTGAAAGAGTCTCCGGCGGTGCCCACCCCCTCCGGAGACTCTTTTAGTTTAAGATGAATTTTCTTGTTTCGGAGTTGATGATTTCGGATTGAGAAAATATGAATTCATTAATAATTGATCCTACTTCTTTGAACATTGGCATGAATTCATTCTGTTGATCTTTTGGAAAATTATGTAAAACAATGTCGCCGGCTGATAAGCCCTCTATCTGAGAAGATTTAATACCTATTCTAATTCTGTTAAAGTCCTCGCCTAAAAGCTCAATTATAGAATCTACGCCGTTGTGTCCTCCGCTAGATCCACCGTACCTTGTTCTAATAGTCCCAAACTCTAAGTCAAAATCGTCATGGATTATCACTATTTTATTTTTGTTGACTTTGTAGTAGTCCGCTACTTTTTTAACTGCCTGGCCACTGTTGTTCATGAATGTTTGCGGCTTAATTGAGATAATTCTATTATCGTTTAAGAAAAATTCGGCGACTTCTGCGTTGAAATTGTCTTTCTTGTGCCATTCCTGACTATTTTTTGATACAAAATTATCAAGACATAAGAATCCGACATTATGATAGTTGTTTTCGTATTTCTTACCGGGATTTCCCAAACCAACTAGAAGATAAGGAGTTTTTGAATTTAAACTATAATACGAAGTTATGGACGGAGTATTAATCTTTTTTTGCATCCAGCCCATATTCAACTACTCCTCTTTTGAATTATATTTTTCAAAATTTCGCTTATTTTTTTCGATAAACCAGAGTTCCACTGAGCAGCCGGAAAAATCAAATTGATCCCTTAAACTGTGCTCCAAATATCTTTTATAGCTCCAGTGAATAAATTTTGTCTGGCTGCCGAATATCTTAAATGACGGGATGGTATTGTCTTTTTCCTGAGTAATGTAGTTCAATTTTGGATTTCTATTTTTAAGACCGGCGGGCGGATGGGCCTGAATCGCCTGTTTTAACCATGAATTCAATTCACTAGTTTTTAGTTTACGCTGTTGATTATGATTTATCTCAAGTATCAGATCAAAAAGTTTAGTTACGTTTTGACCGCTAACCGATGAAGTAAAAATAACGGGAGCCCAGGGAACGAAATCAAAATTATTTTTTAGAAGTTTAATTATAGAGTCGCTGGAATACGGAGTTTTTTCTTCATAGGCATCCCATTTAGTTATTACTATAATAAGACCTTTGGAAGCTTCCTTAATTAGTCCGGCAAGCTTTTCATCAAGTTTGACATTCAACTCGTTCGCATCAATCAGTAGCAAACAAATATTGGATTTTTCGATGGCCCAAAGAGTTCTTAGAACCGAAAATTTTTCGACACCGACTTGAATTTTTCCATTTCTTCTAATTCCCGCTGTATCCATAAACTCTATCTTTGTATTGTTATACCTGACTGAAGTCTTATTAACGTCTCGGGTTGTCCCTGCTTTATCGGCTACGATTGCTTGTTGTTTTCGAGCCAAAGTATTAAATAGAGAGGATTTCCCAACATTAGGTCGTCCTATCAGCGATACTTTTATAGAGTCGACATCGCTTGAAGATTTAATTTGCGGGATAATATCGAGAGTATTCTCTAGAAGTACTTCAATCCCCTTGTTTTGAACTACTGAAATTTTATAAATGTCTTTGATGCCAAGCCTTTCAAAATAATCAAGATTTTGATTATGTGCCTGGTCTATTTTATTAATTACTAGCATTACTCTTTTATTGTTTCTAAGGGCTAATTTAGCTATTTTTCTATCATCGTCGGTAATTGGTATGTTGGCTTCTGTCAGCATCCAAATTACATCTGCACCGATAACAGCTTCTTTTATTTGATCTTGGATAGTTAGTTCAAACTGGTCCTCCGGGTCTTTGGCACCGGCAGTATCTACCAGCCAAAAATAATTGCCGCGGTAGCTGGCTTTTTCGGCGATACTGTCTCTTGTTGTTCCAGCTTCCTTAGCCACTACTGCATATTTTTGTTTCAATATGTTATTAAACAGGCTCGATTTGCCGACGTTTGCTCTGCCTACGATTGCGATTATTGGAAGTTTTCTAGCCATTTTAATAGTATAACACCCAATTCATCTCTGTTTTTATTATAAAATTTTTAATTCGCCGGGTCGAAGTGTCCCCAGTGAAATTTCGCCGAATTTAATCCTGTGTAAGTCCACTACTCTATACCCTAATTTCTCAAAAGTTCTTCTAATCTGTCTATTTCTTCCCTCGAACATTTTAATTTTTAAAAACTCTAAATTGTCTTTTTCTATTGGAGTGACTTCAAACTTGCTGATTCCATCCTCAAGAAAAACACCGTTTTCATTAATATTTTTCAGGTCTGAGGTTTTTAAATTTTTATTTAATTTAACTAAGTAAATCTTGTATTTATTGTTGCTAGGATGAGACAGTTTATGAATTAAATTGCCGTCGTTGCTCAATATAAGTAAGCCACTGGAGTCTTTATCGAGTCTTCCAACAGGCTTAAGGTTCCTGTATTCCTTGGGAAGAATGTCGTAGATAGTTTTATTTTCCTGGCCGTTACGGCTAACGACGTACCCCTTAGGTTTATTGAATAATATTGTTAAGTGTTTGGTATTGTTTTTAACGGCTACTCCTTTTAATTTAACGATGTCGTCAAGAGGGTTAACAATATAGCCCAATTTTACCGTAGTATCATTAACCGTAACCAAGCCGTTTTTAATCAACTCGTCAGCTTTCCTTCGCGATAAGCCGGTGTTAGAAGCAATGAATTGATTAATTCGCATATATTGATAGAATAATCCGAAATTCTATCAAAGAGCAACTGTGTTTGGGTCGAAGTCGTCGTTAGGATTTTGTGTTGAAGGAGAGCTTGTGTTAATCGAACTAATATCTAGTTTAGGTTCATTTGAATTAGAAAGCGGTTGAATTATTCTCTGTCCCCCTAAAGGATTATTCATACTTGGCGGAAGATTTGGACCATTGTCTTCCTCTGTGGCTGCAGAAGAGGCTTGATTTATCTCTTTGACTGCTTGGTCAATCAAATCTTGATTCGATTGGATGGCGGAAGAAGAATTTTGGTCTGTTGGCGGCATTTCGGTGCTCGACTCACTGCCGACTCCCATGCCCGATAATGACATGGCATCAGGCATTGTTGATGTCTGTGCTGGAGGTTCCACTGGCTGTACCATTACTGGTTGAGAAACTGATGGCTCTGGAGAAGGAGCAACTGCCTCAGG
>JAKBGO010000002.1 GCA_021833065.1 bacterium | reverse complement strand
GACCGGGAATCTTTTTGATAGGTGGCGAAGACTCAGCCAGTTCTTTTATAAACTCGGCCAATGGTTTTTCTTGGAGTCGTCTTTCCTTTGAAATTATTTCTTGACCTTTCATCCAGGTAAGAATGATTACGAATACTACTATTCCGATAGCGATTGGAAACCAGCCACCGGAAATAAATTTAACAGAATTTGCTAAAACAAAAACTATATCCAGTGGCAAGATAATTAATCCTATGAAAAAAAGTTTCAGATTGTTAAATAACCAGACTTTTTTGGTAACAATTAAATAGAGTAAGGCGTCTATCAGCAGGGTTCCGCTCACGGCGATACCGTACGCTGCCGCCAGACGATCCGATGATTTGAAGTAGATAATAAGAAACGAAACACTTAAGAAGAGCAGTAAATTAATTCCGGGTATGTAAATTTGACCGATTTTTTTGATTGATGTGTGTGATATGTTCATCTTTGGCAGAAAGTTAAGTGCAACAGCTTGTTTAACAAGTGAAAATGTACCAGATATAACCGACTGGGAAGCTATGACGGTAGAGACGGTAGCAAGTACTACTGCAGGTATTTCTAAGTATGTCGGGAAAAGGGAAAAGAGCGGGTTAGTAGCCGCCGAAGCATTATTTAAGATACTGGCAGCTTCTCCTAAATAGCAAAGTATTAATGCCGGAAAAACAACATAGAACCAGGCATTTTGAATTGTTGTCCGACCAAAATGGCCAAGATCGGCATAGAGTGCCTCGGCACCGGTAATGGCTAATACAACCGCTCCCATGGCGATGAAAGCCGTTAGTGGATGGTCTGATACGAAACGCATGCCGGTAATCGGAGAAAGTCCTGCTAGCACCAAGGGATGGGCGATTAGCTTGAAAAGTCCCGCCAGGCCGATAGAGCTAAACCAAATTAGCATTATCGGACCAAAGTATTTACCTATGTAGCCGCTACCCCTGGACTGAATCAAAAACAATACAGAAACTACCAGAAGCGTTATCGGTATTATTAAATTGCTAAGTTCGGGCGTAATCACTCTTAGCCCTTCAACAGCCGATAAAACGGAAATTGCCGGCGTAATAGTGCTATCTCCAAAAAAGAGAGCGACACCTATAATACCCATTATTATGATGATTTTTTTGTGTTTAATTTTATCAATGTGATTTCTTAAAATCGTGACAAGGGAAAGAATTCCACCGTCGCCGTCGTTATCTGCCCTCATCAAAAAAACAATGAATTTTATCGATACAACAACAATCAAAGACCAAATAATAAGTGACAATATACCAAGGACATATTCCTTAGATATCGTTAGTTTGAATCCTGATTTCGAAAAAGCTGAGCTGAAAACATAGAGGGGGCTTGTACCAATATCTCCAAAAACTATGCCTAGCGCACCGATTGACATTCCAATACTGGCTTTTTTAGATATTTTCATTTATTAAATATTCAAGATTAATTATATCCAATTACCGGGATATTTACGCTAATAATGCTTATACTTATCTGTTATAGACATAAGCGAGTTCCAACAGAGGCTGAATGTGCTTATGTAAACTATACAATAGTATTGACTAAAAGAGAATAAAATGATAAAATATTATAATTATCAAGCTAAGTTAGAAAGATTATGGTTTTTATGAAAGAATCCAATTCTCGAAATCAACGAACTGTCAATAATGAAACTATTTCTAGACACAGGCGAAGAGCCGGTCGGCATGTAGCTATTAGTCAACAAGAACAAGTTAATAGTATAGATAAAAAGCCGGCTGAAGCTAGCAAACCTTTCAATTTAAAGAAAAAGCTTGGGTTAGTTGGTCTTGCTGCAGCTCTAGGTGTTGGTGCATATGGTTTTTCGGTATATAAAAATATGAAACAACAAATTACCAATGCTTCGACCATCGAAAACGTTGCTACTGAGCTTGATCATCAAGGCATAGTCTATAATTCACTGACGGTTAAAAACAATGAAGTAATAACTGACATACCGGTATCGAGCAACTCAGCCCAAAGTTATGCATTTTATACCGATATTTTACCGAACGGACAAGTTGAGCTTTATCAGAATTTATCGACCGCAAGCGGGGAAACACGACATATTTACCCGATAACAGACATAAATTCTGAACATTTGGCTCAAGCTGCTCTTAAAGCGGTTATGGGTCAGTCTAAAAAATAAGTTTAGGCTTAGGATTTAAGAAAATGGAAAGAGCACCGGTATCTGTTAAGAAACTAGCGCCAAAACTGGCAATTGGTGGCCTGGCTGCCGTAAGTTTGGTAGGTGCTCTAAAGTATGTTGATTCTATGCCGGGTAGCAACGGCAATCATGCCACTGCTACCGAAAATATCCCAAAACCACAGCATGAAAATGTTTTGAAACCTAATTCTGGCCCGTGCTTAACGCCAGAACAGAATTTAAAAATCGTTAAAGCCAGTCTTGATAGAACTACTAGTAATAGGAATCAAAACATTGAAAACTATGCCTATTATCCTACTGGTCAAGAAGTCTCTGTCACCACCACTAGTCAGGTTTCAACCGATAACCCCAAGAATTTAACATCGTATGCTTATTATCCGACCGGTGAAATTAGTAAGAACTTATCTGCCAATCATCAAAGTGTCGCGAGCTCTAGCGAGAATTGTCCAAGTCCTGTTTTGTCTGGTATTAACATAGAACTTATCAAGCAATCTCATATATTCACTTCAGAGCAAATTGCTCAGTTGATTGCCAACAGTGGCGTATACGCAGAGGTTGCCAAAAAGTATAATTTGCCATGGCAGTTGTTGGCAACCGTTCACTGGCGAGAGACTAACTTGTCAATGATAAACCCCGGTAATGATAATGGGTTGTTTCAGGTTTATGATTCATACTTCCGTCCTGGAAGGATCTCTCAAGGTGATTTCGTTTCTCAGGTGGAAAATGCTGCGAGGCTTTTGGCAACTGACTATTCTAAAAAAGCGCATATAAGCTCCCGGGTAATTTACAAAAACGAGGTTAACGTAGTCGATGTCGGTAACCTATTAATGGCCTATAACGGACAATCAAGTTATTATTACCAACAAGCTAAAGAGATGGGATTTCATGACCGAAGACTTGGATTTCTGGGATCTCCTTACGTCTCTAATCTTATAAATCGAAATTTCGATAGCCGCTTTAACGGTAATTGGAAGCAAATTAGATATGATAATGGATATGCTTTGCCGGCCGATTTGCGCCCGGGGACGTTGCCTGTTTTTATACTTTTAATGCAGGCGACTGAACCTAGTATCAAACTTAATTTCAGTGGTCTTAACAAATCACTGAGTCGAGATTTAATCAAACGCTTTTAATCTGTAGAAGTTAATTTGACCGACCGGCTTTTTAAGGCCGGTTTTTTTTATTTCTAATATTAAATTGTAGTAAACTTATAGTTGGTCTTTAAGTGGGGGGTTATATTTACAATGAAGTTTTTAAACGATTCGACTATTAATTATGATTTGACTTATAACGACGTGTTTTTAATACCGAGTTATAGTGATGTCGGATCAAGATTTAGTGTTGATTTAACGCCATCCGACAATACCGGAACTCATATTCCAATTGTTGTTGCCAATATGAATGCAGTAGCCGGTCGCCGAATGGCGGAAACTGTTGCTAGACGTGGCGGAATCGCCATTCTACCACAAGACATTCCTTTTGACAGATTAAGCACAATGATTAAGCAGATAAAGTCTGCTAATCCAGTATATGAAACCCCGCTTGTCCTAAAAACCGCTAATTTGGTAGCTGATGCGTTAAATATAATCAATAAAAGGGCCCATGGTGTGGTACTGATTGTTGATGATGAAAATCGACCGGTTGGCTTGATAAATGAAAAAGAAGCTTACGAGGCGGACAGATTTGCTAGTCTTGATACTTTCATGAACCCTGCGCTGGTTACCTTGGCTCAAGGAAAAAGTCCCAAAGAAATGTTTGAACAGTTATATGAAAATCATATTAATGCGGCTCCGGTCGTAGACAATGAAGGTAAGCTTGTCGGCATAATAACACAAAGAAGTGCTCTCCGTGCCAGCTTGTATTCGCCGGCTCTTAGTAAAGACGGAAAACTCATGGTTGGAGTGGCCGTAGGTGTCAACGGTGATGTCAAGTCGAAAGTCGAAAAGGTTCTTTCGTTCGGTGCAGATGTTCTGGTCATGGATACGGCTCACGGCCATCAACAGAAGATGATAGAGGCCATTAAGATTGCCAGATCTCTCAGTCAAGATGTTCAAATAGTAGCCGGTAATGTTGTAACTGCTCAAGCTACAAATGATTTGATTGATGCTGGTGCGAACATTATTAAGGTTGGAGTGGGACCGGGAGCGATGTGTATTACTAGAATGATGACGGGAGTTGGAAGACCTCAGTTTAGTGCCGTATTGGAATGCGCTGAGGCTGCACGCTCACGCGGCGCTAAAGTTTGGGCTGATGGCGGAATCAAATATCCTAGAGATGTTGCCTTGGCAATTGCGGCCGGCGCTAGTGCCGTGATGATTGGTTCCTGGTTTTCCGGAACTTATGAGAGTGCGGGAGACATACTCAGAGACGAAAGAGGTCTTTACAAAGAAAATTTTGGTATGGCATCTAAAAGAGCTGTTCAAAACCGGAGTCAAGATAATAATCCTTATGACAGATCTCTTAAAGAATTTTTTGAAGAAGGAATTTCCAATTCAAAACTTTATATAGATGATAAAACCCCTGGGGTTGAAGATATTATCGATCAAATAACTTCTGGTCTGAGAAGTTCAATGTCTTATGCCGGTGCTGTTTCTCTCGAGGATTTTTTCGATAAAGCTGTGGTCGGAATCCAGTCGGCGGCCGGCTATGAAGAGGGAAAGGCTGTCAGTTCAAGTTGGTAGTTTTTAGGATTTTATATTTATTTTGGTTGGTATAATGGAGTGGTAATGAGCACCTTGGATTTAATCATCATAGGAATTTTTGTGGTTATCGTTGCGATAATTTATTTTTTTGGTTCAAAAAAATCATCATCCACATTAATGCTAAAAGAAGACCTAAATGAACTTAACAAGACAGTAAATTCTTTAAAAGAAAACTTAAGTGAACAAATTACCGATAGACTAGATAAAACCCAGGAATCAATGAGAGATTCAATGGTTAAGCAGTTTGCAGAAAGCACAAAGCTAATTACTCAGGTTACCGAAAAACTTACGAAACTTGATGAAACAAATAAAAAGGTCGTTGATGTGACGACAGAGCTAAAGACGTTGCAGAATGTTCTCCAGAATCCTAAACAAAGGGGTGTCCTCGGTGAATATTATCTGGAAAATTTGTTACAGAATGTTTTGCCTCCAAATAGATATAAGATGCAATACAAGTTTAAAGACGGTGAAATGGTTGATGCCGTAATATATTTGGAAAAAGGTAAGTTATTGCCAATCGATTCCAAGTTTTCATTAGAGAATTACAATAGATTAATTAGCGAACATGACCCTAAAATAAAAGCTGATATGTTGAAAAATTTTAAGAATGATCTTAAAGGTAGGATTGACGAGACATCAAAATACATCAGACAAAATGAAGACACTATGGATTTTGCTTTTATGTTTATACCAAGTGAGGCAATTTACTATGAATTATTGGTTTCACAGGTTGGTTCTACCGGAGCATCTAATCGCGATTTACTGGAATACGCATTTAGGGATAAACATGTCATCATAGTCTCTCCAACCAGTTTCATGGCTTATTTGCAAACCGTTATGCAGGGTCTTAGGGCTTTATCGATTGAAAAGCAGGCAAAAGACATTAGTCTTAGAGTCGGCGAATTGGGAAAGCATATCGGTAATTTTGAGGGATTTATGCAAAAATTAGGATCATCTTTGTCTACAACTGTCGGGCACTTTAATCGAGCTCATCACGAACTAAAAAAGGTCGATAAGGACGTCGTTAAGATTGCGGGATCTAACCCAGTGGTAGAAGATCTAGCGCTTGAAAAACCGTCATTAGATGAATAGTCGTTTAATACTGGTGTAGTGCATATGAGCATTAAGTACTAATAGATTGGTCTGGTGTTTTTGGCTTTCCGGAACTTTTATTCTACAGGGTTATATTTATCCTTCGAACAACGCACCCGATTCTTGATATTTATCTCCTAATGTGGTAAAATATATAAATGAATCCGGAGATGCCAGATAAACCAGTAGCAAGTAATATGTTTGATAATCCAATCATCCGTCTACAATTTATAAGTTATGAGCACGGTTTTACTCCCGAATCAAAGCGAGAGCTTGGTGAGACTTTCACATTATTAGGATATAATTCTATTCCATTAGGATATAATTCTATTCCCGGAAAAGCCGCCAAGCATTTAAATAATGTTTTACGCCACCAAATTAAGCACGGAGTTGAGGAGCCACTAAGAGCTGTCAGAAGTATCGCAAGGGAGTATGTATCATACCTAATAACCAGTTACAAAAGCATTGAATACTATCAGGAAATGTCGCTTAAGCTCGCATCAATGGATGGCGGTAGAAGGATGACTTCAGTCGAGGCAACGAGACCTTACTGGCCAATCGCCGCCAAACTAATCGACCTAGACAATTTATTAGAACGAGAACAATTTCCAGAAAATGATGAAATACATATTTATAATGGAATTGACTATTTTTCGTCTGAAGATGATTTAGTTTTAGAAAAAATCAACCAGACGATGCATCACACAAGAATTTCTAAGGCAAGAAGGTTAGCTAATCTGGCTATTGATCGTCAAATCAGACGAAATTCCTTTTGGACAGATGTCTGTCAGCAGTCGATGGACCATTACGGAGCAAGACCAATCGTCAAGGAGGGGCTATCGGCATTACGTTCAATGCAGTATTCAGCAAAAATGCCTGATGGTTTTGATGATTTAGGAAAACCGGCTGAATAATATGGAAAACTGGAATAAAAACGAAAAAAATATTGAATTATTGGAGGAATTGATAGATTCGGCCGTATCAAGTCTAGAAAGAAGGGTCGGACAGTTAACTTTATTGGCGGAAGATTTATTGAGGGATGCAGAGGACGCTAACTACAGGATAAGAATTTTAAATTTTGCTCTAAGAAAATAAAATCATAAAGTAATTATCAGCGACATTGTCTTCGATATAATAATAGAAATACAAGTAGTCTCTTATGATTATTGCGCGATTAACTTGGCATGAGAACTATGTTTTAATTGCCGCTAAAAATACTCAGTTATAATTATTGCTAGGGTTTTTATGAATAAACTATTAAATCTAGAAAACAAATTAAAACCGAGTCAAAAAATGCCCGTATTATTTGTTGGACATGGAAATCCAATGAATGCAATTTTAGACAATGAAGTTTCGAAGGAGTGGTCTAGAGTCGGTCAAAATTTACCGGAAGCTCAAGCATTCGTCGTGATAAGTGCGCATTGGTATACCGATGGTACGCACATCACGGACGCACCAAAACAACCGATAATTTATGATTTTTATGGTTTTCCCGAGGAACTCTATAAGGTTAAGTATGATGCCGACGGAGATCCGGAATTAGCACGTGTCCTTAAAAATGCTTTCTTGAAGTATGAGGCCATGTTAGATAGTAGTTGGGGACTGGATCATGGAACATGGTCAGTCATGAAACATATGGTGCCTAATCCAAAAATTCCTATCTTACAAATCAGTTTGGATTTAAATCACACCAGAGAACAAGTTGTCCAAACCTTCAAGGACTTACGCCATCTTCGATCTAAAGGCGTAATATTTATCGGCAGCGGTAATATCGTCCACAACCTTCGACTGCTCAACTGGAGTGGTAAGGTTTTTGATTGGGCTGAAGAGTTTGATCAAAAGATTACTGATCACATATTGAAACATGACATGAAAGGTCTGATTAACCCCCAGAAAGTTACTCGGGCGGCCTTTCATGCTATCGAAATGGATGATCATTACAGACCAATGCTAGCTGTCATGTCTTTATTAGACCAAAATGAGGAATTAATTTTTTTCAACGAAATGATAGACCTAGGAAGTGTCGGGATGCGTTCATTTATCACTAATGGATAAAGAATAAAACCCTGTAATTTGATAAAAAAATAAAGTGCTAACATCATTCAACAAATACAGAAGTTATATATAGAAATCTCAGCGGTGAATTAACTTATCTTTTATATTTCATCAATATAAAAGACAGTCTAACAATAATATTACATAAATACTTGAATATAACCGGATAATGTGTTAGAGTATATTTTAATTATAAAAGGGATTATTTTGAAGTCTGACAATAAAAATCTAAAGCTGTTAAATTTTAAAAGACAGTGGGGCGCTGAGAAAAAAACGGAACCGCTATCGATTGTGCATGCAAAGCCTACTACTAAAAAGATAACTTTTTCTAGGCTGGCCATAGTTATTACTGTCCTTTTCTGGATTTCTTACCTAGTCTCTACTGTTATTAGACAGTTTTTTAACGGACCACAGACATTTAGCTTCATGCTTCAATCCTTTGGTTATTTAATTGTCGTTACATTTCTAACATTCTCGGCTTTGATGTACTTAGTATCAAGAGCTGGCGCATATCAAAGATTCGCTAAGCACGTCAGAGTCCCGAGAGCAGAATTAGATCAACATTTTTTTTCGAATAATAGCCCCTCAATAACTGTTCTAGTGCCCTCATATAACGAAGAGCCGGATGTAATCAGAAAAACTTTGATGTCGGCTGCCATCCAGGAATTCCCTAATACTAGAGTAGTCCTTCTGATAGACGATAATCCCAACCCAACCGATTCTTCCGTCGCAGACAAGCTTGATGCTACCAGAAACATCCCCTCGCAGATAACCAATCTCTTTAAACCCCTCGCAGTAAGATTCAATAAAGCTGAATCGGAATTTAGAAAAAAATACGGTTTAAAAACTAAAGTATCAACCAAGGATTTAAGAAAATTAATTGATGAATATAAATTTGCATATGGGTGGTTAGATCAAATTGCTAACCAAGAAACTGTTAAAGACCATGTTGATTTATTTTTCGCTAATCACGTTTTAAAAGATTTAAGCCGTGAATTGGTACTTGTAAGCCGAGCACTTGAAGACTCTCTAGTTGAAGGAATTTCTCTCCCAGTAGTTAGAGTTGCGCAGCTCTACAATCGACTAAGGTCAATTTTTAATTTTGATATTGAAGTTTTTGAGCGAAAAAAATACGCATCACTATCCCATGAATCCAATAAGGCGATGAATTTAAATTCATATATAGGCCTAATGGGTGGCCGGTATGAAGAGCGTCTAACACCTGATGGCTTAATATTGTTACCAGTGAAAAAACCGTCTCGAAAAGATTTGGTGATACCAGATAGCGAGTTTATTTTGACTCTGGACGCTGATTCGATACTACTTCGAGACTATTGTTTGAGGCTGGTGTACTTCTTAGAACAGCCGGGAAATGAGAAAATCGCTGTAACGCAGACACCTTATTCATCATTTAGAGGAGCGGCTACCAGGATTGAAAGACTGGCTGCTGCAACTACAGATATTCAACATATCCTACATCAGGGAATGACCTATTTTGATGCTACTTTTTGGGTTGGCGCCAACGCCGTAATCAGAAAGAAAGCTTTGGAAGATATTGTTGAAAAAGAGTGGATTGGCGGATTCGAAATAAAGAGATATATCCAAGACAGAACCGTCATAGAAGATACTGAATCAAGCATAGATTTATGCATTAATGGGTGGTCTTTATATAATTATCCGGAGAGACTTAGCTATAGTGCTACACCGCCGGATTTTGGATCATTGATTGTCCAGAGGCGCAGGTGGGCTAATGGAGGTTTGCTTATCCTGCCTAAGCTCTTAAAACATGCCAGGGAAAGAAAGAAGCAGCGTGAAAATATTCTAAACACAGGGTTTTTATTGAGGCTTAACTATATGGCTTCGATAACTTGGGCTTCTTTTGGACTGATATTTCTTTTAGCGTACCCATATGATGGTCGGCTTTTGAGTCCATTTGTAATTCTGGCTGCTTTGCCATATTTCTTAGCTATGGCGAGCGATCTGAAATACTGTGGCTACAAGAGGACAGACGTTCTAAGGATTTATGGTTTTAACCTTATATTATTACCAGTAAATCTAGCTGGAGTTATAAAATCACTTCAACAATCAATAACGGCTAAAAAGATTCCTTTTGCAAGAACACCAAAGGTAAAAAATCGAACTATCGCGCCTAGTATTTACATATTAACACCTTTAATTATTATCGGTTTTTCACTTGCGATTCTTGTAAGAGATTATTTCTATCATAACTGGATTAATGCATTTTTCGCTGGCTTCAATGCATTACTGGCCGGCTGGGCGGTAATTGCATATATCGGAATAAGTAATATTTTTATCGACGTTTGGAAGGGGTTCATCAATTGGCTGTACGTGGACGTTAAAAAAGTTGAAAAAACCAACGAAGAAAAGGAACAGGAATTCGACTGGCGGTCAGTCTTATATCACGGTGACATTGAAAATACATCACCTCACCACATTATCGAAATGGATTACAGTAACACTATTTTGTCGAGTGAGGACTTAAAATAATGTCCTCTAATGCAAAAAGAAAAATATCTTTACCCAGGCTATTTTTGTCTGTTATAGTCTTGCTGTCCATTTGTCTAATTGCAGTATTTTCTGTCAACAGTTGGATAAATTCTCGCATCTATGATTCCAAGAAACCTTGGTTTGCGCCTTACGTAGACGTAACTACTACTCCAATTTTTCACTTTGAACAATTATCTAACGGTTCTCCTAAGGACGTTATTTTAGGATTTGTAGTTTCATCGGCTAACGATGTCTGTTCACCGAGTTGGGGTGGTTATTATAGTCTTTCCCAGGCAGCAGGGTCCTTAGATTTAGATAGAAGAATTGCAAGACTTCAGCAACAAGGCGGATCGGTCGCAGTTTCATTCGGCGGACTTAAGAACAATGAATTAGCCTTAGGGTGTAAGAATTATAGCCAACTGATGTCGGCCTACCAGGATGTAATTAACAGATACAAATTAAATACAGTTGATTTTGATATCGAAGGTCCTTCGCTGAACGATAATACAAGCAGCGTAAGAAGAGCTCAGGTAATTGCATCAATCCAGCGAGAAAGACGGTTAGTTCATAAAAATTTGGCTGTCTGGTTGACTCTTCCAGTAACCCCGGACGGCTTAAATCAAAGTGCTATTAACCAGATTAATGATATGCTAGGTGCCGGCGTCGATTTATCCGGTATCAATATTTTGGTGATGGACTATGGCAACAATAGCTTAGTACATGGTCAGACCATGCTGAGTGCTTCAGAAAAGGCTGTCGTTCAGACTGAAAGGCAGGTTCAGATTTTATATAAAAAGCAAAAGATATATTTAAGTAATTTTTCGACTTGGCTAAAAATTGGTGCCACTCCAATGATTGGACAAAACGACAATTACAATGAAGTTTTCAGTTTGAATGATGCTAAGCTCTTCAACCAATTTGCCGTGTCTAAAGGCATTGGACGCCTATCAATTTGGTCTGAAAATAGGGATGTGGCCTGCGGCGGTAATTACCTTAATTTGAGAATAGTATCAAATTCATGTAGTGGGGTCACTCAATCACCGTTTGAGTTTTCGAGCCTACTGAAAAAATCTTTTTCGGGGAGCTTTACCAGAAGTTCAGGGTTAATTACAGCTTCTGATGTCTCAAGTAACTTCTATTCTCAGCCAGACAACCCAGCAACCAGCCCTTACCAGATTTGGTCACCTTCTAATGCTTATTTGGAAGGTACTAAAGTTGTTTGGCACCACAATGTCTATCAGGCTAAATGGTGGACTCAGGGGGATGTACCAGATAATCCTGTGCTTCAAACCTGGCAGACCCCATGGCAACTTATCGGTCCAGTGCTTCCCGGTGAAAAACCAATCTCGCAGCCAACACTTCCAGCCGGCACATACCCAGATTGGTCCGGATCAAGCGTTTATAACACCAATGACAGAGTCCTCTTCAACGGGGTTCCTTATCAGGCTAAATGGTGGAATCAGGGCGATAGTCCCGCAGCTGCTTCCTCAAATCCCGACAGTTCACCGTGGGCGCCTCTGACACAAGCTCAAATAAATCAAATCCTAGCTACTACAAATAAGAGCGGCTCTTAGGGTTTACGCCAGATCCCTTTTATTAAAGCCTACAAAAGAAATAATTATCATAAAAAGGGACAGGGTTAATAAATATATATTCAAAGTTGTATTAAGATTTCCTAATAATAATTTACTTGGGGTGAAGTAATACCAAGGTAATAATTTAGCGAAATCAGCTACAAAATGATTTAGATTAGCCAACGACGTGAGTAGATAACCCAGGAATGCTATTAATGTAGCCGCAATGGTGCCGATTCTCTTAATTTTTGTTGATACAGCTGTAGCGGCAAAGGCGATTAGGCCATAAGCTAATATGAAAATTAGCAGCCAAATATCAGCTATAAAAAGATTAAATTGGCTTATTGGTAGATGAATTATACTTGAAGTTATTCCGGTAACGATTGATGATATTAGCCAAGGAACAGCTATGATTAAAAAGTATGAAATCAGTTTAGATGCAATTAGTTTGGCACGTGATATGGGTCTTGCTAAAATCAGTTCTAAAGTATGTTCTTTTTCGTCCATAGCTAAAATTGAACCGCCAAGACCGATTGACATGATAAGAAAAAGTATTGGAAGAGTTACGAAGTATAGTTGAGAATTAAGCCAACCCACCGGACTGGCAATACTTTCATTGGCGCCACCGGTTTGAAGATTTATGAATGCTGATGGAAGTTGTTTTATTAAATTGTCGAATGTTTTGAATTGATCTCGAATTGAAGGATAAATCGAAAGTATCAAAATAATGGTTAGACTGATTCCAATAGCCCACCAAATCATATATTTCTTTCTTCTTGATATTTCCCAGACTATAACATCTTTCATTTATTTTCCCCGTAAAATGTTAGGAATTCATCTTCTAGATCAATTTTCTGAGAATTAAACTCTATTAGTGGCAATTTAGATATTTCGCCGAGGAAATCATTTAAGGATTTTTTTGGTTTTACTATAATCTCAGTATCATTTAGAGTTTTGACCAGTGTAAGTTGATTGAATTTTTTCAGAGCCTTGATGTCTTTGGCAAATTTCAATTTAAGCCTATAAAGATTGGCCGATAATAGGCTATCTTCTCCTACATCTTGTTGGTGCACGAGTGAGCCATTTTTGATAATGCCTATACGATGGCAAATTTTCTGAGCTTCACTTAAATTGTGACTACTCATCAAAATTGCCGTACCATTTTTAGACAAATCTTCGATTGTATCATAGAACACTTCCTGCATTAGGGGGTCAAGACCAGAAGTCGGCTCATCTAAAATCAGTGCTTTCGGTTGATTCATCAAGGCTTGGATGATGGCTATTTTCTGCTTATTGCCCTTTGATAATTCTTCAATCGGTTGATTTAAGTCCGCTTGGAAGTCTTTCTCCAGTTTCTTTCTGTACGAATTGTCTACTTGCCTTATTGATGATAGAAAATCAAGTATTTGTTTACCGCTGACGCCAGAATATAGTTTCGCTTCTCCGGCTAAATATCCAATTTGTTCCTTAATTCTAATGGAGTTTGTTTTTAGATCTAATCCGAATATCTCAATAGTTCCATCTGTTGGCTTAATGAAGTCCATGAGAAGTCTTATTGTGGTTGTTTTACCGGCGCCGTTTGCTCCCAAGAATCCGTAGATTTCACCTTGTTTAATACTGATAGATAAATTATTGACTGCCGGTTTTGATTGACCGGGATAAAATTTTGTCAGTGATTTAGTGTTAATTGCATCCATAATAAGCTACCAAGCTAATTATGGACTGGTTTTTATAAATAGTAAAACTTATCTGGCACCAATCATCAGTGCCAAACAAAAACCGTAATATTCTTCCGGACTGGCTTCAATCATATTGAAATCTTTTTCTAGACTATAAAAAGTATGGAGTTTTCGACTGTCGTTAATAATCTCGTCGGATATATTGTCTAATCGGACAATCCGAAGTTTTTTTGATATTGTCTCGAAGTATTTGATATCGATGTTGGAACTTATTAAATTACCTTCTTGGTCTATGTTTTGTTCCCAGACAACAAGTCGAATTTGCAGTGGATTGCTCTCCGGTGAATCGCCGGATTTTCTGTAATCAGTCAACATAAATTTATCATTATTTAACTCATAAAATTTCTTCCGGGAAGTTATTACATCACGAAAACTATCAACCCATCCAATTTCTTCAGGCACGACTTTTTTTAGAGCCCTTTGTGTTAAGTTCAAGATAGGTTGGAAGTAAACATCAGTAAAATTACTCTCAGATGTATGAGGTATTTCCGGATTAAATTTTTCAAATCTACCGGCTGCCATAATAAATATATTATACAATAATCAGATAATTATGTAAATTTTCTTAAAAATATTCGGCGCTAATAAAACTTGTTTCTCCGAGCAGGAGTTTTGATTTATCCTTTGTTTCACCAACTAAAACATGGCTCGGTAAAAGGAAGGGTTTAAATATTAAATTGTGATCTATTGAGGTAGATTGAAGCAAGTCTCTCCATACATCTTCGGGAATGATAGTAAAATTCTTCCGTTTTAAGTTTGCCTGCCTCTTATTTGTATTGGATTCCAGAATTTGCTGAGATTGTATGTTGGCTTCGGCTTTTTGCGATATTGAAAAAGCCACAGTAGTTGCAATATTGAGCGGGATTGAGCCCAGTAACTTCACCGTTTGGTTGGTTGAAAGCGGTTTAAAGCTAAGTATTGATCTGTTTTCTTCTTGATATCGCTTGGTTCCGATTATTTTATACCACCAACCATCTTTCAGAAGTTCAGGAAAAATGTTTGGAATTTCAGATACCTCCTGAGATAAACCGGGAATGATAGTTAAAATGTCTTTTGTTGCATAAACTGCCGTGGAATCCTCTATCGCAGAATTTTTGGAAATATCATTTATAATTTCCAACCGTTCGGAATCGGAAAAATCATCATCGTAGTATCTAAGCGGCTTAATTACGGCTTTATTGTTTTTTATAATCAAAGAATGATATGGGTTTTGATTTTTTTCTTGTTTATTCAGCGAAAAAGTGGTTAGTAAAATTGTGGCATCCTTTATTTTTATAACAGACTCTTCGGAGTATAAGGATTCGAATATTTCGTTTGATGACTCAATCGGATTAATCGGAATAATTTCGGCATTTTTTAGGCTTACCTGTGAGTCTTTCCGATTTTTTTTATTGAAACTGCTTAAATATTCTGTTCGAATGCGATCGGGATTTTGATTATATTCATCAACGGCTGAAAGTACTTGCTCTACGGTAAACTTGCCAATCAGTCTTTGATTTGTCGATGTATCGGGGTGAATCTCTCTCAGTAAAATATTTCCAATAGATTTAACTAAAGTTTTTAGCTCCTCAGGTCCCAGGGTTCTAGCTAAATCTTCGCCGACCATCAGTAATTCCAGAGGATTAGAGGGTATTAGCGAATCAAGTCTTCTAAGAGCAGCTCTGGTTTCGTTTCTTTTTGCTCTTTCCATTAAAATTAAATCCTCTTAACTATCTAAAATATCTTGCAACAGTCCGCCATTTTGAATGTGGTTATCGAGCCTTGCGACGGCAATGCCACGTCTGATGGTACTGATGCTGATTGAACCGACTTCCTGATTTCTCTCGGCTATAATATCGATTGCACCATCAATCATATCCAGATCATCGTCACAATCGAATGGATCTAGGCCGAGTCTACCGATTAGCCTGATTAGGCCGTCAATCCTACGGGGGCCAATCCGTAGTTCATCGGCAATTCTCCAAAACTGCTGAATTTCGTAAATTGAATGGCCTTGGTTTAACAGATTGTCTACTTTGTAAGCGTTAGGGTTGCTTTCCTCCAGAAAAGACACCATTTCATTGACATCTCTCATTAACTTTAGAGAAACACCGGATTGCTTCAAAACAACGCCGGCTCCTTCGCGGATAATTCTGGCAGTTTTTTTGTCGGAATCATCGCCGGAAGCACGCAGTTCTTTGATTCTAAATCCAAGAAATGCCTCAGTTCTAGGTTGAGATGCCGGGAGGGGGAGAAACTTAGGCCAATCAATTTCCAGTTCCCCGGAAGCACTAATCCTTGTTGGTAATTTAGCGCCTTGATATATATCTAAAGATTGGTTATTTATTGCTTCCATGAAAACCCCATATTTTTTGGTTATTATGCCTTAAATAATGTTAAAAATCAAGCCCTAATTATTGACAAAACAGTTAAATATGATAATATATAAAATCAATGGAAAAAGAGCAAACAAATCGGTTGAGTGATGCAGTGACCACCTTAACCAGATCAAAACCGATGGTTAACTACAGAATAATGCCCGGTGGCATAACCAGAATTATCGACTTACATAGTTCCATGTATCTCGTTCCGATAGATAAAACCAATGAATTTGTTCTGTTTGATAGCGGTATCGATAGACAGGCAAAAAATCTTCGACAATATCTCGGTCATCTTGGACTTGGCATGAGGGCGATTAAAGAAGTTTATTTGACTCATGCGCACAGTGATCACGTCGGCGGTGTAAATGAGATTAACTCCGACAGCAATGCCGAAATATATGTCAGTGAAGCAGAGATGTCGGTTTTATCAGGTAGAAAGAATAGTCAGGGTTTTGTTCCCGCTCTGGCAGATAAAATCAGCAACAGGCATAATGCGGCATTACCGGATGTAAGACCGAATTTTGTAGGTGATTATGATTTGATTAAAGTTTCCGGTGATTTGGCTGTTCGTTCATTTGTTATGCCGGGTCATACTGATGGAAGCTTGGCTTATCTTGTCAGTAATAGAGCTGACGGGTCAAACAGTTTAATTGTTGGTGACAGCATGGATTATGATAGGACTGGGCAGTTAAAAAACGCCTTCAAGCCGGTTAGCCATAACACGAAACAGAGCCTAAATTCTATAAATCGATTGGTAGCAATTATTGATCAAGATTTAGGTGTTCGGATTGATAATGTTATTCCATCACACTCAGGCGAGGGAAGATGGGGCAGCGTCAGGCTCTTCTCCTTTAACTCTTAATTAACATAAGCCCGGTTCTTGGTTATTGAGCTAAAATATTATATAATATATTTTAATCATTAAGGGAAACTAAATGGTTCACCACACGCATGAAATAAACTCATCGAGTCCGGAGGCGAGATCTAAGAGGTTTGCCTTTTCCAGCCTGCTTCGATTAGGATCAGCCGGAATTCAACTGGCCGGCGGTATTTTGGGAAACCAACCGGCACTGATAGTTGAAGCAACAGAAGAAACAGTTGATTCTTTGACTTTTGGGGCCGCCGCAATTGAAGCTAGATCAACCAAGAGAGGTTTGACTCAACGGGTAAGAAATTTTGCAATCGGTTTTGCCGTTGCCGGATCTGCTCTGTCTACTTTTGACGCCGGTTCTGAGATGGTTTCAGATAAGTTTAGTTTCTTTAAAACGATGGAAGGTTTAAATCTCTCCCGTCCGGACATTAGGGCGGCCGTCGGGGCTGTTGTTATCAATGCGGCCGTGTTTGCAATAAATCGAAAAGGGCTTTCATCAGGTAAAAATAGTGATAAATTTGCATTTCGGGATTCTGTCCGTGATTTTGTAATACCTGGTGCTGTCTTAGGTCTGTCGTTTATGAAGGCCGATCATTTATTTGAATATGCTTTTGAGACCGGCGGCGTAGCTTATGGTTGGTACAATGCTACTCAGCTTTGGAAGGGCTGGCGAAGAGGCAGGTAGAGTCTAACTCGTTTTAAAACCTATTTTTTCGAAAGCATTGAAAGAAGATAATTTTCCAAGTACCAGTTTTTGACCGTTTAATTGACTGTTCAAACTTGTGTTAATAGATATATCAAATGGTCGGTTTTTGGCCATTACAATTGTGCCTAGTATTAGGGAAACTGAAGTTTTAGTTTCCGGCTTTTCAAACCTATTTTTTCTATTTATTTCGTTTCTGGCATAAGGTAATCCGATGCTTGCCTGAATTAGTCGACGTTCATCATAGATGACTGAACCGAATCCGTCAATTCGTGGTATATCCTTTATTCTTACCTGGATGTCTCTGCGACCGTCCCCAAAACTCTTAAAACCTAAAGACTGTACTTCAACAATCAAACCTTTGTCGGTTTGAACAGGCGAAATTAATCCATGATTTTTAATATTTTCGATTATATCGTTGGTAGACGCCGCATTGCTTGTAATTTTAGAGCCGTGTCTAAGTGCGTGTTTAATCTCAGTGCCAATTACATAAGTAATTGCCGGCGTTTGACGTATTTCAACGTCGAAATCATGGGAGGTTGCCAGTGTTCCAAGGTGCTTCTGAATTTTTGCCATAAAAGCCTTGTCAACTAGAGGTCTTCCCAAGTCTTCGAAGTATAGTCTATTATCGCCTTCTTGATTTCTGTATTTTCTCATTCAGAAATAAAATTATAATATATTTAAACTAATAATGCAAGTATTATTAGTTCTCGAACAGGATATATCCTTCACCTTTACGAGATTCAATTGTCTGGTTTTGTGAATCAAAAGCACTGTGTTTTCTGAGTCTATATATTAGAGCGTTAAGCGCCCAATCGCTAATAATACCGTCTTTTTCGCTCCAAACGTAATCGCATATTGTCTCTTTTGGAACAACTTTGCCTTTATTTTGCGTCAGAATTTTTAGTAATCTTTTTTCTTTTATTGGCAAATGTTGCTTGCCAAGCGAATTCACATATTCTTGCAGCAGGGGAGAGAATGGAATGTAGCCGTCGCTACTTTTTTTTAAATAACCCATGTTAATTAAATTGTGAATAGAAGAGGGATTGTTTTTTGCTAGTATCGAGACCAGGGTTTTCTTATCTTTTGGGGTTAGTGAATTATGTAGGTCTTTAACTACCAGCTTCACCATTGGGTCTGACAATGGTCGATTTAAATTTTGGCATCTCATTAATACTTGAAGCAGTAGCAAATGCCCGCCAGCCAATCTTAGCGCTCTTTGATCGATTTTTTGTTTATCGATTGATTTGTATACTTCAATCAAATCTTGGTCTTCGTATCCGGTAAAGTATTCTGTTTTGGCGATTAGGCTTAAAATATCTTTGATTTGATGACCGTGAGTTTCTATCAAGGGATGTGATGAAACAAAAATCATATTGATCTTATTTCGGTTGGAGTCTCTAAGAAAGCGTAAATTATCGAAAAAATTTTGATCAAGAATTTCTTCTAATCTATCCAAGCGGTTAAAAACAATTACTAATCGACCGATTTGATTCGATTTCTTGATCATTGCCTGGCTTATTTCGTTGAGAGAGGAACCGGCTTTGGAAATACCTAACTTTTGAGAGATTTGATCATAAAATTCTTTTCTGCTGAATTCAGCCATTTCAAAGGAATTTATGAAAAGATAACTTTTAGAGTCTTTTTGCGAGAGGGAGCGAAGAAAAAAAGTCACGCCAGCTCCCGGCATGGCTACTAAATTTATTGATATGCCGGAATCAATATCGGCTCGGCACTGATCAATAAAGTCTTTGCAAAAATTGTCAGAAAAATGATGAGATGTGTATAACATTATCTATATTTCGTCATTATTATATCATTTATATATCAAGCAAAGAAATTTAATTTGCATTAAAATTTAAAATACCATTTTAAAAAAGGATTAAAAGTGTTACAGACCAGATCTATTAATAGCCCAGCAAATAACCTATTGATTCAAGAAGTTTTGACAACCGCAACCAAAGAAGCAGCCGTAGCAGTTGCACCATATATTGGTAAGGGTGACAAAATATTGGCCGACCAAGCGGCAGTTGATGCCATTACCAGGGTTTTGGCAGAAAATGATGTGTTTAGTTGCGAGGTGGTAATGGGTGAAGGAGTAAAAGATGAGGCTCCCATGTTGGCTCACGGTGATATATTGGGAGAAAATTTTGACAGTATGTATGATTTAGCGGTTGATCCGATTGAGGGAACCACGTTTGTAGCAAATGGCCAGGAGGGCGGATTATCGATTGTCGCTCTAACTAAAAAGGATTCGATGATACCATGGTCTGGCATAAGATATATGAAAAAACTGTTTGTTGGACCCAAGGCAAAAGATTTGTTATCCATTGGAGGTGATGTAAGAATTGATGCTGATCCTGAAAAGAACTTAAGGTTAATTGCCGAAGCTCTTGGAAAGAAAGCCTCAGAGTTGACGGTCGCTTCGCTATTAAGAGATAGAAATAGCGAGATAATATCTGCCGCTTCACGAATCGGAGCCAGGGTAATCGGCCTATCGGGCGGAGATGTTCTTCCGGCTATCAGTACCTGCTTTGATGAAAGTGGCATCGATGTATTATATGGTTCCGGTGGATCACCCGAGGGCGTAATTACTACGGCTGCCGTTGAAATCTTGGGTGGCGGAAGTCAGTTAATGTGGGATCCGCAAACCGATCGGCCACTAGAAAAAAGATTAGCGATTGATCGTGGTGAACTGGGAAGAGTTTTATTTCCTCATGCAATTGTTGGCCAAGGTGAGTTGCATGTGGCGTTTACAGCTATTACTGATTATCAGGACAAATTAACTGGCGTATCTCAGGATGAACATGGTAATTGGATACCCGGTGATACCTTTGCTAGGTTCAGATCTTAAATATTTGTTATCCAACCCATTTACGGCATACAATAAAGTAGCATGGTTTATCTTAATTATCTACTAATTATTTTAGGCATTTCTGTAATAGGTTATTTGATTTCATTGGTGATAAAAAATTCTTCAATTGCCGATGTTTTTTGGGGTTTATATTTTGTGGCCATTACTGATTACTTGTTATTTAGTATAAATCAGACCACTACAGCCAAATTAACCCTAGCTTTCTTGATTAATGTTTGGGGGTTTAGGTTAAGTTTTCATATTTTTGGGAGGCTTTTAAAATCTAAAAAGGAAGATAGGCGTTACGTTGAATTCAGGGAAAAATGGGGAAATAGTTTCTATCTCAAAAGCCTGATTTTTAATTTTTTTTTCCAGGGACTGTTGGCTTTTTTGATTGCAATACCGGTCATTATGGTACTTCGAGGCCAGAATATCGTTTTGATTAATTGGGCTGTCGATGCCGGAATTTTTATCTGGCTTATCGGATTCTTAACAGAGTCGGTTGCCGACTATCAGATGAGCAGTTTTATTAAGAAAAAGACAGGGAAGGATGAAATACTTAATTCCGGTCTTTGGCGATACTCTCGCCACCCTAACTATTTCGGTGAATTAGTCCAATGGTGGTCGATATGGTTAATTTGTTTCGGGCTTAACGTTGAGGTTTTAACGGTCTTCTCTCCCCTCCTCTTGTCAGTTCTTATTTTGTTCGTATCGGGTATTCCATTGGCTGAAAAAAGACTCAAAGGTAACTCAAAATACAATCAATATGTTAAAATTACTTCTGTGATCATCCCTTGGCCACCAAAGAAAATTTAAATTATGAAATACAATCCGATAGTAATCTATTTTTTAACCCTAGCAGTGTTCCTGTTGCTTGACAGCATATGGCTCGGGAAGGTCTCGCCAAAATTGTATAAACATTATTTGAAAGAGGTATTAGCTTCAAAACCTAATTTTGTAGCAGCAGCTGTTTTTTACTTTCTTTTTATAGTTGGGCTACTGTTTTTTGTTATCTATCCCAACCAATATAATGGTTGGCAAAAATATCTTGTGAGCAGCTCGATGTATGGTTTGATGACATATGCCACTTTTGACTTAACTTCCCAGGCGATATTGAAAAAATGGTCAAGTGTGATAACTGTTATCGATATGTCCTGGGGTGTTGTGATTACTTCTTTAACTAGCCTGGTTGTTATGGGGTTGTTGCGTTAAGTCATGAAGCTTGCGGTAATTGGTGCGAGCGGTAAAAGTGGTCTGAAATTTGTTCAGCTGGCATTGGAAGATTCATTCGAGATAAAAGCCGGAATCAATCGATTAAATAAAATAAAATCGACTAGTCCTAATCTTGAAATAGTTAAATGCAACGCCTTGAATTTTGATGAAATTGAAAACTTAATTTCCGGATGTCAGGCTGTAGTCAGCTTGATCGGTCATGGCAGAAAATCACCCGCCAATCTTCAAACTTTAGCAATAACAAACGTCATTAAAGCCATGAAAAAGCAAGGGATCTCAAGACTTATCAGTTTAACCGGAAACGGCGTTAGGATGACTGGTGATAAGATTACTTTGATTGATTTATTTTTGAATTTCTCCATAAAGCTAATTGACCCCAATCGTATTAAAGATGGAATTTCTCACGCAGATTTGATTCGACATTCCGAGTTGGATTGGACAATACTCAGAGTTTTAAAATTACACGATCTTTATGAGTCCGATTTTTCATTAACCGATAATGGTCCGGCAAAAGTCTTGGTATCTAGAAAAGAAGTCGCTCGGGCTATAATTATTATGCTGAAAAATGATTCATACTTTAAAAGACTTCCTTTAATTTCAAAAATACAATAGAATAATTGTGAGATGAAAAATAGAAAAAAGTTCTATCTGTTGGCAATCCTAATTATAGGTTTTTGGTTGGTTATCGCCGGCTTGGGGGGTCCAACATTTGGTAAAATTAACGGACTTTCAAATAATGCCGAGTCATCTTTCTTACCTAAAACGGCTCAATCGACTTTGGTCGAGGACCAGATAAGTCATTTCAGTCAGTCAAATACTTTACCGGCAATATTGCTATTTACTTCAAATCAGCCTATTAAGACGACTACAAATATTTCCTATTTGAAATCATTAATACCTCAGTTAACCAGCCAGGTACCAGACCTTGCCTTAAGTAAGACTTCGGGCGTAATTGGTCCGATATTTTCTCGGGATGGGTTAGCTGCTGAGATATTTGTACCGATTAAAGCTGTCACCGATAACACTCCTTCAATAAACGCTGTTAAAAAAATAATCAACACCAATAAACCATCAAATCTGAAATCCTATGTCACCGGACCGGCCGGAATTGTCAATGCGTTCTCAACGGCATTTAACGGTATAAACGGTATTTTGACGTATGTGGCAATAATTTCGGTGCTCGTAATCTTGCTACTGGTTTATAGATCGATACTTCTACCTTTTCTGGTGCTACTTAGCTCTGTGTTCGCTTTGTCCGGATCAATTATGGTGGTTTTTGCACTGGCATCCCACAATGTAGTCGATTTGAACGGTGAAAGCCAAGGAATCTTATCAATATTGGTGATTGGGGCAACAACTGATTATTCCATTCTTATATTGTCCCGTTTTAAAGAAAAATTACATGAGTTTGATTCAAAGATAGAAGCTGTCAAGCAAACCTTGTTAGCTTCCTGGGAACCAATATTGGCTGCTGCCGCCACAGTTGTCACTGCATTGTTTAGTCTTTTGTTTTCTTCGCTTAATTCCAATCGAAGCCTTGGTCCGATTGCCGCGATAGGTATTATTGTTTCATTTTTGGTAGCGATGACTTTTTTCCCGTCTCTATTGTTGCTTTTCGGTCGAAAAGCTTTTTGGCCCCTCAAAGTTAAGCTTGAGCCTAGTCTGGTCAAAAAAGAAGATGCCAGCAGCTATAATGTCTATTCAAAATTCTGGAGTAAGGTCGCTGCTTTTGTTGAGAAGCATTATAGAAAAATTTGGATTGTCATATCTGTTTCACTATTAATTTTAATTGCTTTTGCGCTACCGACATTTAAGGCTTCGGGAGTAACCCAAACTGAAACAATTATGGGTAACCCTCCAGCTGTTCAGGGTCAAAATTTACTCGGAACTTTCTTCCCGGCCGGATCGGGTAATCCGGTGGAAATTATTGCTTCGGAAAAATCCGCAAGTAAAATAATATCCGATTTAAGTCGAAATTCAGCTGTCTCTTCATCGATAATTGTTTCCAGTTTCAATCCATTGACTAAAAAAGAAGTACCAATTGTCTACGATAATAAAGTCTTGATACAAACAACCATTAATTATCAGGCACAGTCATCGTCAGCTCAGAATTTTATTAAGGATATTAGAATTTCACTAAAGCAGTACGATCCAGCTGTTTTGGTTGGTGGAAATACAGCTATTCAGCTTGATGTTAATACTGCTGCCAGTCGAGACTTGCATGTCATAATCCCGATTGTTTTGGTGGTCATTTTTATAATTTTGATACTGTTACTTCGTTCCATTCTGGCACCAATAGTCTTAATTTTATCGGTGGTGCTTAGTTACGCCAGTACCATAGCCATATCAGCTTTGTTTTTTAATCATGTATTCCATTTTCCTGGTTCAGATCCATCGGTACCGCTTTTCGGTTTTATTTTCCTAGTAGCCTTAGGAGTTGATTACAATATCTTCTTAATGACGAGAATCAGAGAAGAATCAATCAAGCATTCTACCAGATTTGGAGTACTTAAGGGACTTAGTATGACCGGTAGTGTTATAACTTCTGCAGGAGTCGTTCTGGCTGCCACATTCGCTGCTCTTGGTGTAATTCCAATACTATTTTTGGCTGAGATTGCCTTTATAGTAGCCTTTGGAGTTTTATTGGATACTCTAATTATCAGATCACTTCTCGTTACTTCGATAGCTTACGACCTAGATAGAAAAGTCTGGTGGCCCAACCAAAAAAAGTTTAAGTAGACTGAACAATCTTTATCGCTCTTTGGTGAATGGTTTTTAGGTCAGAGTAGTTAAGATTACCCCTGATGTATTTGGAAAAAATTTTCGGATAGGTGTTTACTTTTCGATAGATTGGAATTAAGTGGTTGACCCCTGCGAGAATCAACGGTTTGTTCTTCTTAACTAAAATGCCATGAAGTTTTTTATCAATCAGTCTAAAGAACTCAAGTAACATAATTTTATCAGTTTCTTTGACATTGTAGTGTCCATGAAATGCCTCTGAACCCTTCCCCATATAGGATGGAGCAATCTCGTGCATGCCCCTTAGCTTGTTGTATTCACCAATATTCAGAGCCGATTTCATATTGGTGGAAAAGTTTTTAAGATGAACTTTCCTGATATCATATAGATCTCCTTCAAAAATTTCCACTTTGTTGTGGCTGAGTGATAGTAATATGTATGATCTGTTTTTATTCATGGTTTTCTCCAGTGGCTTCAGAACGAACCCTTTCGATAGATAAACTGAAGGTTCAAAATTGGTGTCGTCAATATGATAAAAAACAAAAAAGTCAGGGTGTACGAATGCTACCAAACTTTGTTTTTTGGTTGGCCAAAACTCATGATTTTTAATCATTTTCTGAACCGGCAATAACATTTTTTTAATCTCTTTTTTTTCAAGCCCGGATTCAATAAGTTTTTCTTTGACGTCTTTAAATAGATTTCCAAACTCTATCTTATTGGGATTAGTCGGACTGTTTGGACTTAGGTACGGCGAATAAATACTCAGACAATTGGGGCTCTTAAAACTTTTCAATTTCAAAAGTTGTTGTCTGGTAGGATAACCTTTCATAGACCCCTCCTTTTTAAATACTAATCAAGCGGATTTCTTAACTTTTCAGCCGGCATTTTACTTTCTTCTTTGATTAACAATTCCATTTCGCTGCAACGATTGAAAAAATCCTCGCCACTTTCAAAAATTTCATTATCTTCGAATTGATCTAAGAATTCCAGTGTTACCTTACCAAATTCCCAGTCCAGTGCAATTTCCTTAATTTTGGCTGCTGACACCGGGAATGGTTGAGCCAATTGTTCAAGCCAAACTATGTTGTCTAGGCGCGGCAATCTGATTTTGCTTTGCATCATTACTTACCTCCCTTAGAAGTTCTTCAACTTCTTCATCGCTTACTTGTTCAAATTCTTTGAAATGTAGTCCTACTGTTCCGAGGAAATTTTTTGGTTTATCGAGTATAACTAATCTATCTGAATAGTCTTTTATCGGTCCAATACTGTCCAATGAGGCGACTGCGGTCGCGACGACTACATATTTTGGATGATGTTTGTTTATGTAGTGAAGAGCTGCTCTCATGGTATAGCCAGTGGCTATTCCATCATCGACAAGGACGACAATTTTATCTTTAATGGGTGGAGCTTTATAGCCTTTCGGAAAATAAATTTTTCTTCGGTTTTGAATTATCAGTCGGGCAGTGTTTTCGGATTTTTTGAGCCAGTCTTTATTGATAGTCGATACCTCGTCCAGATTATAGACCGGCCGATCATGTTCAGCGACTGCTCCAATGGCGTATTCCGCCCAGAAAGGGTGGCTTATTTTTCTAACCAGGATAACGCCCAAAGGGCAACCGAGTTCCTCGGCTATTTCAGCTCCGACAACTACGCCGCCTCTGGGCAGGGCATAAACCACTACGTCACCATCCTCCTTATAGTGACTTAATCTTTCGGCTAGTAGTATGCCTGCCTGTTGACGGTTTAGGTAGATCATAAAGTGTTACCTCCTACTTTACTTCCACTTCTTTAGAATTTAATTCCGGAACGTTTGTTAGCGGCATACTAATCCTAAGCACACCGTTGTCAAACTTAGCATCGACTTTCTCGGAATTTGCTGCTTCCGGCAGAGTAACTTTTCTAAGATAGCTATCACTGGTTTCTCTAAAGTAATATTGTCTCTTTGTCTCTTTCTCCTTCTTGTCCTGGTGTTTTGCCGAGACCTCCAAAACACCTTCGTTAACTTTTACACTAATTTCATTTTTACTAAAATTAGGCAAGGTAACTTCAGTGACCAGTTTACCGTTTTCTTCATACATGTCCGTGGTGGTTTGATTCACGAATGATGAAGGCATAATTCCCCAGCCATTTTGCCATAATTTATCCATTTCTTTTTCCATTCTCTCCAAATCGGCGAGTGGATTGGTTTTAACTAACTGCATAGCTAACCCTCCTTTACTTAATCCTCTAAAGTAGTTGATATAATTCTAGTGTACCGGTGCGGCGTGAGAAGTACTGCTTCCTTGGGTTCCGCTTTCTATAGCACTGTGACGAATGTGTCTGGCTATATCTACTAACCACGTTAATCCAAGGGTGGCTGCCAATGAATAGAATACGGCATGATTGACTACTGTCATTCCCCAAACTGCCAAAACTAAAGCTGCGCCACCAAGTATCATTTCCAAAACATTAGCAATACTAAAATTATTGAAATCAAAATTAGTAAATGCAAATAGAAGTAGTCCACCCAATGCAATAACTGCGGTGGCTGATCTCCAGCTTCCAATCATTGCCCAAGAATAACTGTAATATTTAGCCCAAACTAGGGTTCCTCCACCAACTACTAAAAGTGTTGTGACTATATCTCTCCATGAAAGTTTCATAATAAACCTCCTCCATGTCTAACCTTACTGTCTATAAAGGGATTAATACTCATGTGATGACTTAATTTTTTCCATCGCCTAGCCTGGAGGGCATCGGCTCTCCTTCTGACTCTGGAAATCATTTGTCGGTAGGCATAGCTGGCGTCCGAGTCACCATCATCAAATTTATCCCACATTGTTCGGTTTTTTGGACTGACCATGTAAAATCCTCCTTAAAATAAACAAATATTTTTTAAGTCGACTTTTGTTTCACCTCCTCGTTCATGTTTTTCCCTCCATTTAGATATTTTCATTATTATCCGGATGAAAAGATTAGTCTATGAAGCAATTAACAATGAAGCAGGACATTGACTTTCGGGTGTATACTTATAGGGAAAGGACTCTATAGGTGAAGGATTTGGCTTTTAAGAAGATTGATGATTTTTTTTGTAGGTATCCTCTCAGAAAATATGAGGATCATCAAATCATTATTCAAGCAGGTGATAATCCGGCCTATGCTTTTTACCTTGTAAGCGGTAATGTCAGACAATATGACATATCAAACAGCGGAAATGAGGTGGTAGTCAATGTTTTTAAAGAAGGATCTTTTTTACCTTTAACTTGGATAATAAATCAAACCCCGAATATTTATTTTTTCGACTGCATGGGACCGGTCGAAGCGCGGTTGGCACCGGTAGGTGAGGTAGTGGATTTTATAAAATCAAATAACGAGGTTTCTTTTAACATAGTTTCAAGATTATTGTCCGGATCAAACGGGATCCAGCGCCGAATGGCTCATCTTATGGCAAGTTCCGGTTATATCAGGGTCTTGTTTGAACTGACTGTCGAATGCAAAAGATTCTGCAAGAAACAAAAAGACGGCAGCTTGATTCTTGCAATGTCTGAAAACGAACTAGCTAAAAGATCCGGTCTTTCTAGGGAGACCGTTAGTCATGAACTAAATAAACTGAAAAAAAATGGGTTAGTCGAAATTGGTAGAAAAGATATAATAATCAAAGATTTTTGTAAAATAGAAGACGAATTGGGTACTAACCTTTAGTTATTTTGTCAGATTAAATAAAGTGATATTTTTAAAGGATTTTTCGGAAAAAATATGACTTGGACTGTCAGTATGATTAAGTTCTTTAGAACTAGAGTTTGATGCCAATTCTTTAAATAAGAGATTGCTGGCTCTACTATAATATCCGAACTAATTTGAGACTTCGAAGAGGATTACGGCAGTAAAATATCAGCCTCGGATAAATTATGAAATTTTATTTGTTGAGCAAGCTTAAGCTACAAGGAGATTAATTTCATTTGATGGCAATAACAGACCACGCTTGATGAAGGGTAGCTGAGCGAACAGGGCGTTTACAGCAACGGTTGCTATCTGTTTTTCTATAATATCGAGGCCATCCATTTTAGCCACAGTGGAATACGAATCAATTAGATTTGTGACACTCTCAATATGGCACTCGGGATTTGCCTGATAAAGCTCCAGGACCTTTTGAGCCGCATGCATCGATAATATCGGCACCTGAGAGACCTCATGGTGAAGGGCGTTATGATCTTCTAGTCTCATTGGAATAATTAACGAGGGGTTTGATCTAAGTTTTTTAGCCGGTTCAAATATGTTATGAGTACTTTTACAGAATAATACGTGATGTCTATGAGCTTTTTCTCTAACTTCCGGCATATTTGTTTTCCCTTCTTTTTTGTATTGTTTACTTAAAAATCGATAGCCCCACCTTTTTGCTACTTATTTTTATTAAAACATAAACGAAAATATAAATTAAATTAAATTAACAAAAAGTGTCTAAAAAAAATAAAACTACAGCGTAGTAATGCTAAAATTATATAAATGAATTATGTCGGTCATGCCTTGGTGGCCAGTAAGATTAATCCTACTGCCAATGATTTTTATATCTATGGTTCGATGTTGCCAGATTTTGTTGGCATGGCCAGAACAAAGCTGAATAAACCGATTGATGATACAGATATTGCAAGAGGTGTCGCATTGCATTATGCAACCGATAGAATCTTTGATCAAAATAAACACTTCAGAAGGATTAAATCGGAATTTTTTAGCAGACATGTCGAATTTCTGCCCAGAGGAGCAGCCAGAGCTTGTGCCGATCCGGGAAGTGAAATATTGCTCGACGGTTACGTACTTGAAATCGGTGGAGCCGGCGAAATGTTTGAGAGAGTTATTGAGACTGTTAACAAATCTTCTGCATGGGTTGGCAGATTCGCAGTTAATCCACAAGCTTTAATTGAACTTAACAGTAAAATGTCTGATTATGGTGCGCCTTATGTTTATCGTCTGGCAGAGTTTGCGGCCGTCAGTTTACAGAGAAGACTTAGAGATCGTCCCAGATTGAGTTTTTCCGAAGATTTAATACCAAGAGTTGCAGAAGTTTTTGAAGATCAACAAAAAATGATTTATGAACTAGCCCCTAAAATGATAAGTCAAACCATCGTTGGTCTTGTTACTGCTTAGGATGCTTTTTGCAACACAAATTGGCGACTATTTTCTACTAACCAATCAATTCTTTTGTCTAAACAATCTTCGATTTTGTCAGAGAAATAAGCTACCTCTAAATCTGAACGATGTCCCGAGAACGGATCTTTGTATCTAAGCACTCTGAAACCAGATACATTAAACACTGACTCACTTTTTTCGATTTCATGATTGCTCTCAAAAGCATAAGTTATATAAGTATAACCCCTGGAATCTGGTTCGGACATTCCCGTAATGCAAGCTATGGTTTGGTCGATATATGTATTTTTTGTGTTTATGGCACTCGCAGAGCTTAGAACGTAGGCACCTAAAAGCTTAAGATCAGCCGGCATTATGCGATTAGACTTTTTAATATTATATTCTGATAAATTGTTAATTTTAGGAAATAAAATCTCACTCATATGTATACTTAATTTAACATCGTACTAATAATATTTCAATCTATCAATCAGAGCTTAATGGAAGTTTTTTAAACAGTGGATTATAATCTTTGTGTCATGGAAATCAACAAACGTATTTCGGAAAAATTTTTGAAACCTTTCAAATCGCTATTACTTATTACTTTAGTTGCAATAGTATTTTACCCATCTTCTATTTCGGCTCTTTACGCTAACAGTTTAACGGTATCGGGTAATAAAATTGTCAAAAATGATAGTTCTCAATTTATACCTTATGGAATATCTATCTACGGTGGTCTGGAAGATATTGATTACAGGGATAATTTAGCTAACATTGACGCACAGATTAAAGCGGCAGTTTATTATTGGCACACTAACACTATTCGCCTACAAGTATCGGAAGACAATTTGTTCCTTAATATAAATAAAAAAATCGGATACAACCAAGGTTTTATGAACGAGTTAATTAGGGAAGTTAATCTTGCCCGTAATCTAAACCAGGTAGTTGTTATAAATGATCAAACCGAGTTTACTTCGAACACTCCTAATCCGACTCAAAAAACTGTCAGATTTTGGCGGATTGTTTCCACTGAATTCGCTAATCAATCAAACGTCATTTTCGATTTATTCAATGAACCTAGATTAGATAATCTAAGATCTATAAATTCAAAATCAGTCCACGGTTTGATGATAGGTAATCTACCAATAAATAGAACATTGTATCGTTCATTCGTCCATCCTAAAAAAACAATTAAGAAGACAGTTTGGCAAATTTGGAAATATGGCGGGAAAATTGATAAAACCGAATATATAGGGATGCAGGATCTTGTGAACGAAATAAGAGGATGGCATGTTAATAATATAATTTGGATAGAAAGTCCTTATTGGGCACAACGTTTACCTGGAGCTAGGTTCGTAATATCGGGTAATAACATTGTTTATTCCTATCATCACATTAACTTAAATCGACCTAGCAGTTGGTCGTTTATTGGAAAGTTTGCCTCAAATCATGCTGTCGTAGACGGAGAATGGGCTCAGTACCAATCACCTTGGCAAGAGTGTTTTATTAAAGCTCCTCAAGAGACTCCAGATTATTTAAATTATTTGGAGTTTCATGGTATCGGATTGATTGCTTGGTCGCTTCAGCCGGGATCGTTGGTGTTCGGCAATAACTCTGTTGTTCCCAATAATACTAATTCTGTCTCTGACACCACCAATCCGGCATTACTCGCAAAGCCAAGTGTTTTCAGCTCTGATTATGATTGCAATAATCAATTTGGTCAGGGAGCTGGGCAATTAATTCAACAATACTTTTTAAAATATAGCGAAGTTTACTGAAGTTGATTTATTCGTGTCGCAATGCTTCAATTGGGTCCAATTTTCCGGCTCGAATTGCCGGCAATGTCCCAGCCAGAAGACCGATTATCATGGCACCAACGATTATACCTGCCATGTAGACAAGTGGGTAAGTAAGCAAATGGGCGGAGCCTATACCGGTAAAAATTGTCCGGTTTAATATCGGATTAGCCACATAACCGACCAATGCCGCTAACAATACGCCTATTATTCCACCCCAGAACCCGATACTGGCAGCTTCTACCAAGTAGATAAAGGTAATTCCTTTACGTCTCATGCCCAGAGCTTTCAGTAAACCGATTTCTTGTGTTCTTTCAAGTACTGCCATAAGAAGGGTATTGATAATTCCAATTGTGGCGGCCAACAGAGCGATGGCTGCGAAACCAGTTAGTCCAGCGCTGACTACTGACAGAGGTTGATTGAAATTGGCAATAATATCATCGTATGTCGTAGCTCTGTAACCTTTGGCCTGTATAGCGGTCTTAAGAGACAGTCTCTGCGCCTTGGTTACGTTAGTGTTAGCGAGTGCAATAATATTAGTAAACTGAGAGGTGGTTCCAGTTTGATATTGCACCATCGAGCTCATCAATTGGTTTGCCAAGTAAGCTCCGGGTTGATGTGCTGTATTGGGTAATACGCCTGTAATGACTGCTTTATATATCTTGGGCTGGTTTGCTGATGAAGTTACCTGTATATTGATTGTACGTCCCAAGGCTTGGCTTGCTGAGTTTGCGCCGAATGCTTGAATATATGTGTAGGGAATGACGATTCCGGTTGATTGGGAGATAGTTGGGAATGAACCGGCTGCTAAAGCAATTGATTCAGTGGGGTATGCACCCTGGACGTCCATAATATATTTCGGAAGATTACCATACTGAGCGTAATCAATTGCCAGGGTGACGTAATCCGGATAAGCGGCAATAATTCCAGGAACCGCTTTTATCTTAGTCAGATCAGATTGATTTAGAGTGTAAGAGGCAGTTTTTTTGTCACCACGAGGTCCAGATGCAGTAATTGTTGACTGGCGGTTGGGCTGGTAATAGGGTATACCGTTTGGTCCTGTTTGATTTGAGGCTGATCCGAGGCTGACAATGATGGCATTCGGTTGACCGTAAGCACTTAACTGAGTATTAACATATGATCTGAGACCTTGACTGAATGCGGTGACCATGGCAAGTGTGAAAGTACCGATTACAAAAGCCAAAATTGTCAAAAATGTTCTAACTTTTGTTCTTAGCAAGTTGGTTTGAGCAGTTGATATATAATCTAAGGTACGCATTTATTTAATTATCTTTCCGTCAGAGATTTTTATTATTCGATCACACTTTTTTGCCAAATCTTCATCGTGAGTAACTATAATAAGAGTAATATTATTTTTCTTTTGCAGACTGAATAGCAGCTCAATAATTTGCTTCCCGGTTTCACTATCCAAGTTGCCGGTTGGCTCATCGGCAAAAATTACCTCGGGATTGTTTATCAATGCCCGCGCAATTGCCACTCTCTGTCTTTGTCCACCGGAAAGATCGTTAGCCAAATTATCCGATTTATCAAGTAAATCAACGGATTTCAAAGCTTCCTTAGCTAATTTTTTGCGATTATGAGAACTAATGCCCGCTATTTTAAGCGGCAGATAAGTGTTTTCTAGGACGGTTAGAGTTGGCTGGAGAAAAAACTGTTGAAAAATAAATCCGACCTTGGTGTTTCTCAGGTTAGTGATTTGTTTTTCATTCATTCTGGAGATTGATTGATCTGACCAATATACGTTACCGTTTGTTGGTTTATCCAGTCCAGCTAATAAATGCATTAAAGTTGACTTGCCAGATCCGGATTTGCCTATAATTGCAATACTTTCTCCTCTGGATATGGCTAAATCAATTCCCTTAAGAGCTTCAAAACGATTTGTTTTTTTGCCGTATGACTTATGAAGTTTAGCGGTCTTTAGAATAGGTTGATCGGGATTTTTCATTTACCAGAAATATTATAGTGCATAATTGAGAAAAAGCTTAAGAGTTTGCTCTTGAGCTCTTTTTATATATTTATCGGTACAATAAGAGGCCAAATTTGTTCCGGTTGACTGTTTCGATTGGCTATTGCCATCACAACATTGTTCTCTACCCATGTTTTACATTTTAGTAGGTCTCGATTAAACCAACCTTGAATAAAATTTATTTCCATGTCGGATCTTTTTGCTGTCTCAATCAGTAATTTGATAAAATTCGGTTGGCTGGAATCTAATGATTCGAATCGATTTTTCCTCAGTTCATTCCCCAGTAAAAGATTAAAATTATCGAATTTAGCTATTGTTTTTAAGTCGTAGTTTTTAACTACTAGAGGGTTAAAAGCTGAAAATATAATTTTTGTTAAATCCTGATTTTCTTGTTTCATTTTTTCAAAGAGTAATTTATCAGTCCAATATTGGGCCATAGCAGAGTACTGATCGTCAATTTTAGGCTCCAGTTCGTGGCTACTATTATCGAAGGGGTAAACTTCGTAATCCATAAGCCTATAATACCATAAACTTACGCCCAAGTCAAAATTAAAGAGGTTGTATTTTTAGGATATTTGACAATTTTCAATTATCTTTCTAATCTGTAGATAGGAAAAATGCATGGCAAAAAAAAGAAAAAAAACTAATAAGAATAACTGGTTTATTAGAGTTCGCGGTAGCTATTTACCCAATAACTATTTGGGATGGTTGACTTATGTGCCGTATCTCGCCTACTTATTGTTTAGTCTTTGGGCGGGATATAAATATACCAATTCATTGTCTATGGCTGTACTATATATCGTTCCCAATTTTGTAGCTGCAGGTGTAATTATGAGCTACATTGCTTCTAAAAAGAGCTAAAATCATAGACGGATTAGAAGTAATTAAGGTTTTACTTTAACCGACTTTTTAGCTTTGTCTTTGCTGGTAAGGTCTAATGTTCTTGATCCGAAAGTGAGCAAAGCTTTTTTAAAATTTTTTCTGTCTTTTACAACAGAAAAACCAAGTCCGACAATGGCTTTACCCATCCAGCCCAACATGGCAACATTTTTGCCATTAATTTTTTCGTGCCTGGCGGCATTGATGGCATTACTAACTCGGTAGTATCCGTTATTGCCGTAAACCAAATTGCCATGAGCTCGATTGTAATATCTGTTGGCTTCGTTTTGGCCGTTTTTTATGTCGAGGACTACCTCTCGGGATGTAACAGCTCGTCCCAGGAGGCTTAGGGTAGCGCCTCTTTCGGCTGAGACTGCTTGATACAGAATCTTTTTAGTCTCTACGGATAATTGGTCGGAAATTTCCGTTAATCTGGCTTCGCCTTGATAAAAACCTATGTCTGATTCATCCAAGTATTTAAAACCATCGCTATACAAATTGACATTTACATCTCTCAGGCTTCGACGAACAAGATTGAAGCCCTTGTCCCTAATAATTCTGGAAATTTGGACCTGTTTGTCTAGAGGGGATAGCTGTTCGACATCGGAAGATAAAATTACATTTAAGGCGGAAGTAAAAGAATAATCCGCTACATCATGGTTTCCACTTATTCCATGAGACAAACCTTGTTCATGTAAAAGGTTGGCTTCAGTGTTTACCTTAAAATATTCACTACCGATCAGTGGTTTAGGCATCGCCACACCTTTCTAAATTTTCATAATAATAACATATTATATTGACAAAGTCTAGAAGTGGTTCTTGAGTAGTATTTATATTGGAATAAGGGTTTATAATAGTGGTATGAGTCTGGATAAAGCACTCCAAAACTGGTTTACCTATAGTCTAGCGGTTTTTATTATCTGGATTTTACTGTTAGTTTTTATACCGAGAATCAATCATAAAAATATCCCATCTCGTCGAACTTTAACGATACTTTTTTCAGGCTATCTGATAGCTTGGGTCGCCCTGACCATCAAGTTTCTTCTAATAATTAAAAAAATCGTTTGAAATTAATCAGCCTATTTAAATGTCGAACAAAGATTATTTTTTATCTAAAGAAGAATTTGACTATATTTATTCCAAAGTACCCAGACTGACAGTCGAGATAATCATAAAAAATAGGTCAGGCAAAATTTTACTGACTAAAAGAGATATCGAACCGTGTATCGGTCAATGGCACCTACCCGGTGGAACTGTGGCTTTCGGAGAAACTCTCAAGGATGCGGTTTTCAGGGTTGCGAAAAGGGAGTTATCGATTGAGGTAGAGGACTCGAAAAATGTCGGCTATATTGAATATCCCAGCCATTTTTTAAATGGTATGGATTGTCCTGTCGGTATAGTTTTTGAAGTAGTATCATACAACGGTCAAATTAAATTGAATAAAGAATCCAAGGACAGCGGTTGGTTTGATGAAATTCCGGAAAATATGCACGCTGATCAGGATGTATTTTTAATAAACAACAACTATCTGGAAGAATAAAACAGTAAATACCAAGAGGCTTCTTGGGTTATTTTATTAAATTTCGGTATAGTTCGTTGGATAATTTTTCAATTTTACGTATTTTAAGATGTGAATAAGTGTAAGTGTAGACAAATGAAGCAAGCATCGAAACTAAAAAGCTTAGGAAGACGTTTATCTTGAGGATTGTTAAATATATCACAATAATGAAAATCAGGGTACTGAGCAGAGAAAGTGGCAGTTCTTTAATAAAGCTTTTAATAAATTCATCACTTTGAGATCTTTCCAGAAAGTAAAGGCTCATCGAAATTGTTGCCGGAAAAGTAGCTAATAAAGCTCCCCATTCTGGTCCGAGTATTTTGGCGAGTATGACTGTTAAACTGACGACAACTCCGGCTACTAAGAACCTGATTATATTGATATTTTTTGAACTTCGGCTTTTATGCAGTCTGATGTGAGGATAATTATGAAAGAGAAGATAAAAAACCACCAATCCTATTAAACTTCCTAAAGCGGCTATTTTAAAATTTAGCAGCGGAACGAATAGCTTGATTGTTGTCAGTCCTAAAACAGCCCAAAACATGAAAGCAATAAAACTGGCTTGAATATCTTTGAACTTGTTATTTAATCGAACGATAGTTTTTTGGTATACAAATGCATAAAATAGAGCAGAGATTAGAAAAATCGGCATCACTGACGCCGCCTTCTGTGTTGTGTCGACGTTAGTAGTGAAATAAATAAACCCCAAACCCAAAAAAGATACCGAGGGTAGTCCGAAAATTGCCGCACCGATTTTTGTTCCCATTTTTTCGGTGATCGCCGTGACGGAGCTTATGAATAGGCCTCCTATAACGAAAGAAATAATTACTTTTAGGAGAAAAACCATTAACAATTATAATAACACGTCGGTTTAGGGCAGTTGGCTAAATAACATCGTTGATCTGTGTCTTCGCTGACCATTATTTTCGGTGTTTAAACCGTTTTAGTCGATTCATAACACTGAACTAATAATTACCTTTGAATGTGGTACTAAGACATTCTTTATTGGATTCTGCCTCCTTAAGTCTAGACTTAAGTTGGTATCTGTGGATCTTTATTTTCTCTATTTTTTGAATAGCAAGCGTCTCAGTTGTAATCTTGTCATTTGACCATCCGCAGTAGTTGTTTGTATCTATGTAGATATAAATTAGTCTTAACTGGTAAAAATAAATAGTTAAATAGATAATCAGAGTTAGAATAATTGCCGAAAATTTGACTAATGAAAATTTACTCTTACCTAGGATTTTCACTCTAATCATTCATTATGTACTGCTTAGGTTTGGGGCTAGGAAAGAGGGATTCGAATTATACGAAATTTTTAAAGATTTTTCAGAGGGATACCGGTTTTTTGGGACACTTCTCGAGCCCATTCAAGTAGTCGTTCGAACTGTGCGTCACGAGCGGATTGTTCAGTATCTAAATTATCAAGTCGTTTCAAAAATCCATCAAAAGAGTATTCAAAAGACGTTCCATACTACCTTGAGATGCTTTCTGGTCGAGTTTATCATTAACTTCACTTCTAAATTCTTCTATATATTTAAAAAGCTTCGTAAACTGATCGTCGTTCATGGCAATATTATAACACTTTGAAATGATTTGTTTTGAGGATTTATACACTTTAAATACCTGGCTGAGCATGCCGGTCAGGAACCATTTCGTACTTTGTACAGCCTAATCCGTGGTACCCATACCAACCTGGACTAATGCTCAAGTTCGTGACATATGGGAATGAGGGATTCGAACTCTTGCAAATATCAACAAAGAATTTAGAAAGTGATAAAATATAAACATGAGCAACCAAGCTACAAAAGATGATGTAAATGAAGTCCTCGATACTATTAAAATATTAATGGATCAAGTATCGGATAAATTTAGTGAAGTAGAAAAAAGATTTGATACTTTAGACGTAAAATATGATCGTTTAATTAATACTATAGATGGATTTATTGGGAGAATAGATAAATATGAGACTGAAATGGCCGCACGTGATAGTCAGTTCGAAAGGTTGCTATCTTGGGCTCGGAAAGTCTCAGACAAAACAGGGATTCCACTAGAAAACCTTTAGTTTTTCGTCTATTTGAAATGAGCGAAAACTACTGATATATATCATTGTACGTAAACTATATGGCTGAGCATGAAGGTATAGAACCTTTTGGGCTTTTGTTCGGCGCATCCGTGAATAGAAATTACTTATTGTATTCTGGGTGCTTAGACCATTGGTTGGCTGAACCCAATCCTTTTAGTAGGGCTGCAACGGCGAACAGTGCAAACGCCCTATATATATGAGTGTGTGGATGAGCAAAGTGGAGAAAAATGACGGCGGCCACTAGATTAGCCCAGCCCCAACAAACGTTTACCAATGCTGATGACCCTTTGCCAAATGGAGTTTGGTTCTTGAGGCCCATCATGCCTTTAATGAAGTGCGGCGTTCCATTTGCCGCAAAAGCGCCCGATAAAAAACTAAATACGTATAGTTGCCACATAGTTTAATATTTATAATATACGAAAATAATTATGACTCATAAATTTAAGAAATTTCAATAGTGAATGTAGACATTAACTTGGCTACTACTTCTACTAAAATTCGAATTTGTACTGGCGGGGAATGAGGAATTCGAACTCGTTTCTTTAATTTAGCTCAAATGTTTATTAAGCCAGGCTGAGATTATCGGAATATCAAGACGGCTTGTTGCTATACTAACTGCGAAGTCTTCTATTTCTCCGGGTTTTGCGATAAATCTTAAACCGTTTATTTCAAGGAAAGTTATTCCGATAAGCATAGCTGTTCTCTTGTTTCCATCAATAAAGGGATGATCTGCGATTACAGCTCTAATTAATGCAGCTGCTTTATCAGCAATACTAGAGTATAGCTCTTCTCCAAAAACATTTTGAGTTTGTGTGGCAATAGCCGCCTCTAGTCTACCCAGATCTCTGATTCCAGCGCTTCCACCTGTAGCGTCAATAGCTATAGTATGTATCTCTAAAAGTTGTTCGAGAGTTAAAATTATCATCTTTTAGATAGACTAACAAAATCACTTTTGTAGTCGGATAATATTTTTTTTGCAGAATTAATGACCTTTTGGTCTTCTTCACTATGGCTGTGAAGTGGTCTTACAATTACTTCAACCTCGTCACCGAAAGAGATATTCTGTTGCTTTAGTGCTTTAGCTGGTATTGTTACGCCACCGCTTGTGCCAATTTTAATAACCTTTTGAATACTTTGAATCATATAAACATTATAATAGTATTATTATAAATATGTCAAGCTACCATAGATAATTGGCTGGGCGTGCCGGTCAGGAACCTTTTCGGTCTTTGCTCACTGTAATTCGCTTTACTTACGATATAATTTATTGAAATGGATACTGTATATTTTGCGACCAGTAACAAAGAAAAAATGTTAATAGCTCAAACTGTATGTTCCAAATTTGATATAAAAGTTGAACAAGCGATAATTGAGGTTGACGAAATTCAAGGCGAAGATCCAATTATTATTGTGCAAGATAAAGTACGTCGGGCATATGAAGGCCTTTCAAAACCAGTAGTTGTCAGTGATGACTCGTGGGACATTCCGGCTCTCAGCAGCTTCCCTGGACCTTACATGAAGTCAATAAATAAGTGGTTCCAACCAGAAGACTTTATAAAACTAATGGATGGTAAAAAAGATCGGCAAATAATATTACATCAATATTTAGCTTATTACGATGGAAAATTATTAAAGACTTTTAAAAACGATATATTTGGAAAAATTATCGATAAACCACGCGGAAAAAACGACCGTTCACCAAACATGACAGTAACCGAGCTGGACCATGATAACGGAAAAACAATTGCTGAAGTTTTTGAGCAAGGCGAGAAAGCAGTAATGGCACGTTACTTAACTCGTCGTGATGCCTGGCATGAATTTGCTGAATGGTACCGTAGCGAAAATAATGCTTAGCCCAAATACATATTTGCCTTAAGTTCGAATATGTGATGGCTGAGCAGTGCGGCGTAGAACCTTTTCGTATTCCGTTCGAATCCAATGCGTCTAAAATTTACGAGTAATCTACTAAATACGCAGAACACTCAGTTTGCAGGATCATTCTATAGCTCGATTAGTCAAACAAAATAAAAATCTATTGACAAAAAGTACAAATAAAAAGTACAATAAAACAGTAATAAAACAACGTACGAGGATAGAATAATTTATGAGCACAAGCACAATAGACGCATCGTCTATGCGCAAGAACTTATCAGATGTATTAGATGCAGTTCGAGAGAACAAAAACCTTATTCTTGTTAAAAGACATGGGAAAGTTGAATCGGCACTTATAGATATAGATACTCTAGAAGACTTACTTACCGTGCAAGATCCAGAATATGTTAAAAGTATTGCTGATGCTAGGAAAAGCAAAGAATTCTACACACCTGAAGAGGTCTTTGGTGATATTTGGGCAGAACTTTAAATGCAATGGCGTATCGGCTTGTAATTGAAAGTAGGGCAAAAAAAGACCTTCAGTCCTTAGACCCAATGCTCCGAAAGCGTATTGCCAAAAAACTGAAATTTTTTATCGAGCATGATGATCCACTGCAATTTGCCAAAAGACTCGTCAATACTAAAGATGGAGACTTTAGGTGGAGAATTGGAAATTTTCGAATAGTTTTTGATACAGAAGAAGAATTAATAAAAATCTTGAGGGTTCAACATCGTAAAGATGTTTATAGATAATATTGCCTTGTAATAAGAAGTGTAGTCTTTTAGATTTCCGTTCGAATCTTAGAAGCCTCGACTTTATGTATTTAAGTTCTGTAGTTAGTCTTGGCTGCCTTTAGTTCACGAATTTAGAACAATACTTATGACTTAAAACTTGTATCCCAATTTCTATTCAGAGTCCAATATGCTTCTGGACTTATGCTAATTTCATTATCAAATTAAACTCTTATATAAAAAACCGAGTGCTACATAAGGATACTCTAATGCAAACTATTACCTGAACTGTTCTAGTTACAATAAGTTATTAATATATCTACGCCAACGCTTACATCATAAAGCTGACAACCATGTAAATTTAAATCAAATGTCGCATAGCTGCTGAGTTCTATACGCGAGTAACTATAGCGTAGGAGGTTAGCTTTTGTGACTCAATTCTCAATGCTACCTGAATTACTATAGTTAATCTAGATTTATAGACTGTATTTGATCGATGCATTATTTTGACTAGTAATAAAGTAAGGGCCCCAGTTAATGCAGGATATTCTCTAGAATCAATTTTTAATGGTTTCTTCGGCTTAATAGTATTGGTGGGCAGAGCAACTTTAATGTAATTATGCTTCCAGGTCGTCCTATAGATTTTTTAGTATAACCGCTGAACTTGGGCGAGGTAGTTCATACTGCCGTAAGATAAGTCGTGGACTACAAGAAAGTATCCTTTAGGTGCTGGAATTTGAGATATTTTTGACGTCTTTAAGCTGAAATAATTAAAGAAGTTCGGCTTGCCAGCATAACTGAGAAATGCAATGGTGTTGTTTCTTAACCAGCCCATAAGTTTGTAAGCGTCATCACTACTGGTATAGATTTTAGTGACATTCCCATCCGCAACATTAATGTAGGCAATATACTCAGTATCGGCAGCGCCTGGGGCTAGGTTACCTTTTATATTAACGAAAGCTACCTTGCTTCCGTCTGGTGATAACGCTACATCCTGAACTCCGGAAATGGATGGGAATGAACTACTACTTTGAGGGACACTCAACTTTTTAGTTTTACCACTAGTGAGATTAGTAATATAGATGCCATTTTCACCATTCTGGCTTGTATAGGCAAACCAACCAAAATTACTAGACAGAGAAAACGGAATTGCATATGTATCGGCATGATCCAAGCCTACCATGCTACTGTCAATGTTATTAATCTTTACAATCTTTACTACTCTGTCGTCACTCACATTAATTTCTTCTAAGTCAACCGTGGCCGCAGTATTATTCAAAGAAGTTACGTATATGACGTAGACTATGTTTTTAGGCGAAACGCCAAGTATATATAAATCATATGGCGGTAGGGCATTTTGCTGGGATGATCCTAGGTTAGGGACAGGAAACGAGCCAATGGTTTTAAAAGAGCCACTCTTTAGATTAACATCATATATATTGCAGGCTTCGATATAATTCGCGGCATTATACTGGCAGTGGTTTTCTATTAAATCACCACTATAGCCTAAAAATTGTTGGATAGCAGGTTCTTGAATACTTTTATTTGAACCAAGGAACTGAGGTGAAACAACCGAAGAAGGGAGTTTGTTAACTAACCCAGTGTTATTTACGATGTATTCATTATTAAAAAATAAATTTGGAGACTGTTCTCCGACCAGGGTTGCCTGACTGTTGCGATCCAAGACGCCGACCAGATTTAACTGATTTTGAGGAGTAAATTTAGTTATTGTTTTCTGGGCTGAATCTTCCACAATCAAGCTCGAGCCAGACATGTTGCTATAAAAGTACAAGCTAGAAGACTTTTGAAATAACTTAAGGTAAAACACCACACTAACACCCACAACGATCAAGAAGATAACAAGGATACTAATTATCATCTTCTTATGGCCAGGCTTGTTAGGCAACGTGCTTGGCATAACAGGGTTATAGGCTTCAGGAGGTAATTGGCTTTTAATGTCGAAAGGACTATTTGCAACTTCAGCAATATTTATTTCCTGGTTCTGATTTTGGTTTTGGTCTTCATTTGGAGGCATAGTGACAGTTTAGCATAATGAATATTAGCAAGTATATGTTCCTGAACTTATGCATGCAGACCATTAAGTTCCGTGTTACGACTTTGCTAGACCTTCATGCTTAGATAGGCAGATACCCTATCCCTAAGTCGCTCATATTTTTTTCGCGTCTCTTCCTCTGCTAGTCTTTTTTCGCGGACTGTTCTATAGCTCTTAAGGTTTACAGGATCAATACTTAATGTAACCGGGAAAGTATATTGCTTGCGTGTCGTATCAACTTCTGTGCCATCCTCGAGTACGTTGCAATAGTGTTTTTCGTGCGAGCCGCCTGGAAGAGTGACATCATATCGTCGTAAATCACCACCTAAATAATCTTGTACTACTAGTGATGATGCTACGCATTGACCTCGTGCTGGATTATCTGGACTCCATTTACTAGCATCAAAGCAAACATCTTTAGTCCATGATGCACCTAATGCATTTATAAGTCGGTCTATACTAACTTTCATAGCAGTCATTATTATACAAAAAGGTCTCAAAAAATGACCAAAGTGCTTATGCTTGGCTGGGAATGAGGGATTCGAACCCCCGATCCTGGGACCAGAACCCAGTGCCTTACCGCTTGGCCAATTCCCAATAGTCCCTGATATTATACAAGATTTAATTGTTCTTGTTTAGTTTTGTCATCGATGTCCGATTCGTCCTCGATTTCATGGCCGATTATCTCTTCAATTAAATCCTCGATAGTAACTATACCGATTAGTCTGTCTTCCTTTTCAACTGGCATTAAGTGTGTTCCTTGAGATATAAATTTTCTGAATAAAGTATCAAGAGCTGTTTGGCTTCCGACTGTTTTAACAGGGTATAGTGGTAGTTCCATAATCGAGAGTTCATTCTCATCAAAATCAATATCTATGAGGGTTTTCATGATAAGAATTCCATGACAATGGTTTTTCTGTTTGTTTATTATCGGTATACGGCTGTATCCCATAATCTTTATTTGTTGGATTATTTCATCATTCAGTTTAGTGGAGGGATCTAAGAAAAAAGTATCTTTAATCGAAGTCATAATATCTTTAACTTTTTTTTCACTAAGTAGCAGAGCTCCTTTCATTATTTCGACCTCGTCATCATCAAGTTCACTAGAGTCGTCATTTAGATGCTCGCTCATTAACATCGACAGCTCATGTCTTGATTGTAGAGGTGAGACATTCAGAGTAGCTGGAAGTGTTTTGTCCAGCAGCACTTGAAGCGGTTTAGAGATAACAAAAGTGATTGCAATGACTGCCTGGATAATTGGAGCCAGAAAAGCCGACCATCCCAAAGGATTTTTAATGAATAGTGCCTGAGGTAGAATTTCTCCGAATAAAACTATTAAAAGTGTCGAGATAGCGGCTGCTAGCCAACCATTAATATAGTGAGACAGTAAAATCGAGTTGGCTGAGACAGCTGCAACATTGGCTAGTAGTATGCTAACTAATGTTAAATGTGTGTTGGTTCGAAGAGGAAGAACCTTTTTGGCCGCTTTGTTGTTATCGGCCGCTTTTCGTTTTAAGTCACTGATACTAAGTGACATTATTGCGATGTTGAGGCCTGAGCAGATAGCGGAGACGATTATAAGAAGGATAACTTCTAAAATTACGACAATAAACATTTTATGCTTTTATTTTTTTAAGACTTACCAAAATAATTACCTTAGGCTAGCTATTATAGTGCAATAATAGCGATAGATTCAAGATAGTTTTTGTGCTTTAAATTATATTTGTTAAAATAACTCTACATTAACAATTTAAATATCAAGAGTGCAGTGAGAGATCTAGCTCGTTGACCTGCCAGCAACCCGTCTTAATTTTCAGACGAAGGTGCTCCATCTAGCCCAAGCAAACTACTAAAAAATGGGGAATATATTTATTTTTTTCTCTTTTTTGGTGGACTTACTTTTAAGAAAGGATTTTTAAAAATGGCTATAAAATTTTTTACTTCTGAATCTGTTTGTTCAGGTCATCCGGATAAAATTGCTGATGGCATATCGGATACCTTACTTGACGCATTATTGTCTCAAGACCCAGATACGCGAGCCGGTATTGAAACGGTTGTTGGCGATAATCAGATTATTTTACTTGGCGAAGTTAAAACATCGGCAAAAATTGATTTCGAAAGCATTGCTAGAGATTATGTATCTTCTTTGGGATACACAAAACCGGAATGGGGTTTTTCTGCAAGTTCTAATTTCTTAAACTTCGTTCACCAGCAGTCTCCAGAAATATCGATAGGAGTAGATAATCAAGGAGCTGGTGATCAGGGAATGATGTTCGGTTTTGCAGTTAATGAAACCAAAAATTTAATGCCAATGCCGATAACTTTGGCTCATGCACTTACTCGGAAAATTGACCAGGTCAGGACCGACCGTGTAGTTGATTGGCTGAGACCGGACGGGAAGGCACAAGTAACGGTAGCTTATCAGGGTGATAAGCCTGTGTATGTCGAAAAAGTCGTGATTGCCGTGGCTCACTCTGAAGATAAAAGTGCTGAGGAAGTCAAAAATGAAATAGTTAAATACGTCATAGAACCGGTTTTAAATGAATATGGCTATCAGTTGCCAAAGATTAATAGCATTATCGTCAATGGAACAGGACTTTGGTTTATTCCTGGTCCAGCCAGTGATGCCGGTTTGACGGGACGAAAAATAGTGGTTGATGGGTACGGCGGTTATGCCAGGGTTGGCGGCGGGGCTTTTAGTGGTAAAGATGCTTCAAAGGTTGATCGTTCCGGTGCTTATGCTGCTCGTTATATTGCTAAAAATGTAGTTAGTCGAGGATTAGCCGATAAATGTGAGGTTGCCTTGGCCTATGTTATAGGACAGCCACAGCCCTTGATGCAGACTATTGAGACTTTTGGTACTTCTAAAGTTGCCGATAATGAGATTAGTAAATTTGCCGAAAACCTAATAGATACTTCAGTCTCAGGGATTATTAAAAAGTTGAATTTGAAAAAGGCTATTTTTTCAAAAACTACTAATTATGGGCACTTCGGAAAAGATGGTTTACCTTGGGAAAAGATTAGTTAGTTTCCTTGAAAGTTATATAATTGATATATGGACAAAATGATTAATGTCGGAGGAGTTAACTGTTATCGCCCAGTTGATTTATCAGACAACTTAAAAGGCGGTTTGATTGTTATTCACGAAGTCTGGGGGCTGACTGAACATATAAAAAATGTGGCCGATAGATTTGCCGATTTAGGCTATTTTGTTTTGGCTCCAGATCTTCTCTCTGAAACGGAAATTGCCAAGCTGGATACCACTAATTTGCAGCACGGTTTATTTAATCCTGAAAAAAGAAACGAAGTTCAGCCATTACTTAGAGAGTTGATGACACCGCTTCATATGCCGGAATTTGGTACTCAAACTAACGATAAACTATTGAAAGTTTTCAATGAGCTATACTCTATGCCCGAGTTAAAACGAAATATTTCAGTAACCGGTTTTTGTTTTGGAGGGACCTATAGCTATAATTTGGCTGTTCGTGAACCGAGACTAAAAAAAGCGATACCGTTTTATGGGCATAACGATTATTCTGTTGACGAACTAAAAAATATAAAAGCCAAAATCATGGCATTTTATGGTGAAAAAGATGAAAGTCTGGTATCGAACCTAGATGATTTAAAATCAAGAATGAATCAAGCCGGAGTTCATTTTGAAGCTCTTGTCTACCCCGACTGCGGACACGCATTTTTTAATGATTCTAATCCGTATTCCTATAATGAATCTGCCGCAAAAGATGCCTTTACTAAAGCATCTGCTTTTTTGACAAAATAATCTTCTTTGCTTTTCAATATTTACAAAAATTATTTAAAGAGTATTATAGTTTAAATGGAAAAATTAACAGATAGTTTAATTTGCAGTGATAGAAGTTGTCATCGTGCCATGCTTTGCAAAGCGGCTAGCCGGTTTATTGCATCGATAGACGAAGAGTTAAAAGCCTTGGGACATCAAGGCGAGTTTGATCCGGAAAATTTAACTGACCAAGACCGATTTTATATTTCGCTCCGTGCTGGCAAGGTTGCCTTAACTGATTATAGAGACGGTTTGATTGGTAGTTGTAGAAATGCCACAAATCGTTGCTGCGAGCCGGAGGTTCCTGAAATAAGGGGTGACGAGAGGATGCTTAGTTCATTATATGTTGCAATCGAAACCAACACACCAATGAGTACTGTTTTAAGCCGTCATAAACCGGTTGTTAACGACTACTAGAAATGCTAAATACGTTTGAAAAAAATAAAAAAATATGTTAATATAAATCTTAAGTTATATTAATAAAATAAAAGCTAAACGCCTTGAGTTTATTATGAGTGAAATAATTGATAGTAGTCGTATTAGAAATATTGCCATTATTGCCCATGTTGACCATGGTAAAACCACATTGGTCGATGGATTATTAAAACAGTCCCATACTTTTAGGGATAATCAGTCTGAGATGAACCAGTCCCTTATTATGGACAGTGGTGACCAAGAAAGAGAAAGAGGCATCACCATTACGGCCAAAATTACGGCTATAAATTATGAAGATTTTAGAATAAATATCATAGATACCCCTGGTCACGCGGATTTCTCTGGCGAGGTGGAAAGAACTCTCAATATGGCTGACGGATGTTTATTGATAGTTGACGCCAAAGAAGGTCCGATGCCTCAAACCAAGTTTGTGTTATCCAAAGCATTGGCCAACGAGCTTAAAGTAATTGTAGTAATTAATAAAATTGATAAGCCCGGAGCGTCTATCGATAAAGTCAAAGATGACCTGGATAATTTATTTCTCGAACTGGCAGTCCACGAAGACCAACTTCATTATCCGATTTATTATTCAATTGGTCGTGATGGAAAAGCCTGGAAAGAATTTCCTACAAATATTGAAGACAACTCAGATTTATCGGTTATCTTTGAAGCCATCAAAGAACATGTTCCTGCTCCCGAAGTTGACATAAACGGATCATTTCAAATGCTGGTCACGGCCTTGAATTTCGATACGTTTAAGGGTAAATATGCCATTGGAAAAATATCTCGGGGTGAAATTAAGCCTGGAGATAGCGTTACTCTTTGTAAAACTGATGGTAGTTTTAAGCCGGCCAGAGTAGAAAACATTTATTCATCTTGGGGACTCGAAAAGTTTGAAATCGAAAAAGGAATTGCTGGTGACATAGTCCAATTAACTGGAATTTCCGATGCTAAAATAGGAGAAACAATCGCCGATAGCTCAAAGCCTGAAGCACTACCTGTAATAGAAGTTGAAATGCCAACTCTTCAAATTTATTTAGGACCAAATACCTCTCCTTTTAAGGGTCAGGAAGGGAAATTCAATACCTCAAGACAAATAGGAGAGAGGTTATCTAAAGAGCTTGAGACAAATGTTGGGCTGAGAGTGGAAGAAGAGGGTATCGGCTTTAAAGTCTCTGGTCGCGGTGAATTGCATCTAGGCGTTTTAATCGAGACTTTAAGACGTGAGGGTTACGAGTTTGAGGTTGGACGTCCACAAGTAGTTAACAGGCAAGTCGATGGACAAACCCTTGAACCGGTTGAGGAAGTAATTGTAGAGGTTCCGACTGAATATGTCGGTCCGGTGCAGATGGAATTTGGCAAAAGACGAGCAAATCTGATAGATCAATTTAGTGCTTCAAGCGAGGTTACGAAATTGGTTTATCAGATGCCAACCAGAACTTTTCTAGGGATAAGAAATATTCTGATGACAGCTACTAGAGGGACGATTATTATGAACTCCATTGTTAATGGCTATGAGCCACTCGGAAGTGCTTTGCCTCGACTAAGGAACGGTGTACTGATATCTTTTGAAACGGGTGTTTCTACTCCTTATTCTTTACAGAATGCCGAAAGCAGAGGAACGATTTTTATAGGTCCGGCTGAGAACGTCTATGCTGGTCAGATAATAGGCTTGAATAGCAGGGGAGATGATCTAGAAATAAATGTTTGCAAGGCAAAGCATTTGACTAACATGAGATCATCATCGAGCGACGGAGTGGTTCAGCTGACTCCACCGACAATTCTAAGTCTGGAACAAAGTCTTGATTTCATTGAAAACGACGAGCTTTTAGAAGTAACGCCTAGCTCCCTTAGACTCAGGAAAAGAGAACTAGATCCTATTAAACGAAAACGAAGTAAGATATGATTTGATTTTATTTTCTAGGGTATAATTAGACTAGATAATAAAAACGAAAATGATTTTAACTAAAAAAGTTCGACGATTTAATTTCTTTATGTCAGCGGTTATTATGGCTTTCATGGTAATAGGAGGAATAAAAGTAACTGCCTCTAAGCCGACTAGAGGCTATGTTGTTCCAAAAATAACTGATACCAAATCTACTCAAATTTCGACAAATTCTCATCCTACAACACCGGTCTGCTTAGGGAATACCATTAGTAACTTGATACTTGTTTCTATATCGGCTCAGCATTTATGGGCTTGTTCCGGATCGAATCAAGTTTACGATACGCCGGTTGTGACTGGTGATGAAAATTATGCTTCCGACGTTACACCGGTTGGAACGTATAAAATCTACGCAAAAGAAGCCAATGTAACGCTTACAGGTTCTGATGCTTCAGGCAGCTGGACGGATCCGGTTAAGTACTGGATGCCTTTTCTGACTAATCAATATGGAGCTTACGGTCTTCATGATGCACCATGGCGGACGCCTGATCAATTTGGTAATATCTCACCCAATTCACTAAATGCCTCACATGGTTGCGTAGAATTACCGGATGCGGCGGCAGCTTGGCTATACAACTGGGCAACAATCGGTACTACAGTGACAGTAAGAGACTAAATCATTTGTAGTTAGTGAAATTAACTGCAAATCCCAGATCTTTGTTTTTTATGAAACTGATTACTTTTTGAAGTTCATCTCTGGAGGAAGACTCAACACGTAGGTAGTCTCCGGAGGGTATGAGCTTAACTTTTGAAAATTCCGGTCGGATTATTTTTGATAACTGAGCAACATCTTCTTTAGATAGAACTTGTTTAATTGGTATTTCTTTGGTGGTTTTTAGATTAGAAGTGATATTATCCTTGCTGACGTCTACCAGTTGCTGGGATAAGTTTCTGGCAGCTAGTTTCTTTCTAATAATTTCTATGATTGTTTCTATTTGCCATTCATTATCGGCGATAATCTTAAACCCCGCTTGATTATCTAACCAGCTTATATCAGCGTTAGAATTTTTTAAATCGTATCTGGTTTGTAGCTCTCTTTTGGTCTGCTCGAAAACATTATTAACCTCCGCTTTATTGAAACCGGAAGTTATGTCGAAGGAATTTAGTGCCATGCCTGTTATTATAGCGTAAATTCAAAATTCATCTGATATAATTTAGTTAAATTATGAAATTTGAAGACGATAGGATAGAGAGGGCGTATCAAGCCTTACTGGAACAATTTGAGACACTGGAAATCAAAAAAGATATATTAAAGTCCAATGTCTTTATCGAACTTTATGCTCAGCTTAAATCATTGGATAATGCTGACAGACCGTCATTTGGAAAAAATATCAATGCCTTGAAGCAGGAATTCGAAAGATTGGTTATTGAATCTAATGATAGTGGCGAAGTAGCTCTGCCTATTGATGTTACAGCGCCATTCGATGATAACTTATCCCAGAATGATTTGCCGCAGTTTATCCCTGTTGAGCTCGGTAGTCTTCATCCATTAACCACTGAAATAAGAAAAGTTACAGACATTTTTTCTAAGATGGGCTTTCAGTCGGTCGAAAGCTTGGAACTTGATGACGATTTCCATATGTTCGGTTCTCTGAATTTTCCCGAAGGACATCCTGCCCGTGATGATTTTGACACTTTCATGACAGAACAAGTTTCAAAAGATACTAAACCCTTTATTGCTCCGGCCCACACTTCAAGTATGCAAAACCGAGTGATTCGGGCCGGCAAGGATGCATTAGAGAAATCGAGTAAACCAATTGCTGCTGTCATACCTGGGAGAGTTTTTAGAAATGAAGATCTTGACGCCAGGCACGAACATACATTTTATCAGCTAGAAGGGGTTTATGTCGGAGAGAATGTCACAGTCGGTAATTTAATGGCTACTCTGAAGACTTTTCTAGAGGCCTATTATCAAAAAGATCTCGATTTCAAGACTCAGCCCTTCTATTTTCCATTCACAGAACCGAGTTTTGAATTCTCGATGTCTTGCCCCTTTTGCGACAAAAGAGGCTGTCATATCTGCTCCTATAGTGGATTTATAGAAATTCTGGGATGCGGTATGATTCACCCAGAAGTTTTAAGACTAGCCGGAGTTGATTCAGATAAGTATAGTGGTTTTGCGTTTGGTGTTGGGATAGATCGGTTAGTGATGATGAAATATGGCATAGAAGATGTTAGGTATTTTGAATCCGGCAGACTTAATTTTTTGGAGCAATTCAAATGAAGTTAAGCCTTAATGAAATTAAAGATTTAGTCAATTTCGAGTTACCGTCTCCTGATGAGTTAGTGAGCACAATTGGTTCTAAGCTCGGTCAAGTCGAAGAGGTTATAGACTTAAATGCGAAGTATAAGGACGTCTTGATTGTCAAAGTAATTAAAGCAGTACCAATTAAGGAATCAAACCATTTATCGGCATGTCTCGTTGATGACGGTGGTTACGTTAAGCAAATCGAGAGAAATAGCGACGGTTACATCCCTGTAGTTTGTGGCGCCCCCAATGTTCGATCTGGAATGTTGAGTGTCTACTTGCCTCCTAACAGTATTGTCCCTTCAACAATTAAAGATAAGGAGCCATTCGTTTTAAAGGTTAAACCGATATTGGGTCATAACAGTAACGGCATGTTGGCATCGGAAAAAGAATTAGACTTATCCGATAATCACGATGGCATTTTGGAGATTGATGGTGATTTTAAGCCAGGAAGTTCGTTCTCTGAAGCTTATCAGCTCAACGATGTAATTATAGATATTGAGAATAAGATGTTCACTCATCGACCGGACTGTTTCGGTCAGGTAGGTTTAGCCCGAGAAGTAAGCGGAATGTATAACAGTCCATTCGTCTCGCCTGATTGGTATTTTAAAGACGAGACCGTTTTACCAAGGTCTTCAGATGCTGACCTTAAATCTATCAACCAGGCAAAAGATTTGGTGCCGATTTTCAATCTAAGCCTTCTCAAGGGTATTAAAGTTGGTCCTAGTCCGTTATGGCTAAAAGTTAAGTTGGCACGTTTGGGAATAAAATCTATCAACAATGTTGTAGACGTTACGAACTATATGATGATGTTGACAGCCCAGCCACTTCACGCTTATGACTATGATAAGCTAAAGGCACTTTCTAAGTCCGGTGGGGTTAGTTTGATTGCCAGAAGATCTGAAAAAGATGAAAAACTGGTTTTGCTAAATGGTAAAGAGATAACACTTGAAGAAGATATGATAGTGATTTCCACTGACGATAAGTCGGTGGGACTAGCCGGTGTCATGGGGGGACTAAATTCTATGATAGATGAAAACACGACCTCAATTGTGCTGGAAGCTGCCACCTTTGATATGTATAAGATAAAACGGACTTCAATGGTGTATGGGTTGTTTTCCGATGCTGTTACTAGATTTACTAAGGGACAGAGTCCTTATCAAGTAGATTTTGTACTTTCAAAAGCCGTCAATCTCATATCGAAAACCACCGATATATCAAACAGCCCAGCTATTTATAGCTCAAATGAGATTGATCAGCAATCTGCCAATTCTGTTCTAGTTGTGTCCGCGAATTCTGTAAACAAATTATTGGGCACGGATTTAACTCCCGAAACAATGCAAAAACTTTTAACTAATGTTGAGTTTGAAGTGTCTGTTAGGGGCGATGAGATGAGCATTAAGGCACCTTATTGGCGAACGGATATTCATATTTGGCAAGACGTTGCAGAGGAGATTGGAAGAATTCGGGGCTTTGACCTAATTGAAAAAATTAATCTTAGGAGAGAGGCAACGCCGGTTTTCCCACACCCTGAACTAAATTTGAACAGTGAGATCAGGAAATTTTTGTCATCCAGAGGTGCAAGTGAGGTGTTAAGCTATAGCTTTGTACCGCAGCGGATTCTAGATTCCTTCTCCTCGGACCCCAATCATCATTACATTGTCAAGAATGCTCTTAGCCCTGATCTCAAATACTACCGATCGAACATCATTAGTTCATTGCTCGACAAAATTAATCAAAACATCAGGGCTTCTCATGATAACTTTGCCATGTTTGAAATAGGGAGGGTGCATTCTACGATCTTAGGTATCAATGACTATTTTGAAGTACCAGATTTTAGACGACGTTTAGCCTTTGTTTATGCTAAAAGCGATAAAAATTCTAAGAAAATTAAGGGTTCATCATATTATTGGTCTAAAAAATATCTTGATTCGCTGTTTGATTATTTTAATGTCAAAACCAGAATAAGTTACAGACCGCTGACGAGCATTAAGGATGATTTGTGGGCCGATACTGCTAATGGATTTTTGAACAATCATTCCGCTTCGGTTTATCTGGATGAAAAAATGATTGGCTTAATCGGTGAATTCACGGCAAAGACGGCTTATTCGTTTAAGCTACCGAAATTTGTCTCGGGCTTCGAAGTCGATCTTCAGTCATTGCTTGGACTTAGCAATGAAAGTCAATATTCCAAATTGTCACGTTTTCCGACCATAGACCGCGATTATTGTTTCGCGGTTTCGAAGGATAAAAACTATGAACAAGTTGTTAAGGGGCTGGCCGCTGCATTATCAGAAGTCCTCGATTCATCTTTAGCATCTGAAATATCCCTGGTTGATATTTTCCTAAAAGATTCCAGTGAGACAAAGAACCTTACATTCAGAGTGGTTTATACAGATTTTGATAAGACATTGTCTGATAAAATAATCAATGAAATAAGTTCTAAAATTGAGTCAAAGATGCATGCTAGTTTGGGGGCTAAATTAATTTAAGAAAATGAGAAAAACTGCTAGAGCCATTGTAATTAAAGAAGACAACCTTCTCTTGATGAAAAGAAATAAATTCGGTTATGAATATTATTCGCTAATTGGCGGAGAAATAGAAATAAACGAGCAGCCGCATGAAACCGTTATTAGAGAGGTATCTGAAGAGTCATCACTGATTGTTGATTCGCCTCGCTTGGTAATGATTGAGAATGCTGGCAAAATGTTCGGCTTGCAATATATCTATTTGTGCGAATATGTTTCCGGCATCCCAGTGCTTAGACCGGATTCTACCGAAGCTAAAATATCTGCCAAAGGCGAAAATCTCTACCAACCGCTCTGGATGGCTATATCGGATCTTCAAAAAATAAATTTACTGCCATCGGTTTTAAAGGAAAATATTATAAAATATATAGGTAATGGTTTTCCTGATTCGGTAGTAGAAATTACTACCGGAGAATAGTATTTTCGATTTTACTAAATAAATATATAGGAGTTTTTATTTTATTATGGCAACTAATATGAGATCTCGGGCTTTCGCTCTGACCGGTGCAATATTATTTTTGGTGACAGGATCGGCTTTAACAATTGCCGTATTAGTTTCAATTTATCAACAGAACCATCAGAATGCATCGCTGACTAGTTCAAATACTTCTACTAATAATAGTAAAACTAGCTCCACTTCAAAATTACAGGGAACAAAGTTATCTAATTTTACTCCGGAAAATAATATTACTAAGCTTAGCTATGTAGACACTACCCCAGGAACCGGAGCAGCCGCTACAGCCAATAGTAAGGTGACGGTAGTTTATACCGGCGCAGTGGCATCGACCGGTACAATCTTTCAGTCAACTTCTGACAGTGGTGGTAACCCTGTTACGTTCTCTTTAAATCAAGTTATTCCGGGTTGGCAACAAGGTATTCCGGGTATGAAAGTAGGCGGTACAAGACGTCTGTATATTCCGGCCAATCTCGCATATGGAGCCAATCCGCCAGCTGGATCAGGCATACCAGCCAATGCTGCCTTGGTCTTTGATGTCACCTTACTAAAAGTCCAGTAATGTATTAAAAAACACAATATATAGCGTCTTGATATAAAACCGGGCGCTATATATAATAAAAATCAGTCATCTTTAAAATTAAAAGGACAAAAATATGTTAAAAGGCGTTACCATTTTTACGACCAATACCTGTGCATATTGCCAGATGGTTAAAAAATACTTAAATATCAAAGGTGTTTCTTATGAGGAAGTCAATCTGGATGAAAATCCTCATCGTCGCTCTGAAGCAATGGAAATTTCCGGAGCTTTAACCGTGCCCGTAACAGTAGTAACTAAAAAAGACGATACTAGAGAGATAATCGTTGGTTACAATTTGTCAAAGTTGGCGCCTGCCTTGGTTTAATTTGCCTAAAGAAGGAGTAAATATGTCAGATAAGATTGATTTGTATGGTGCTGATTGGTGTCCCGACTGTCATAGAAGCCGAGAATTGCTTGATAGCCTAAGCATTGAATATAACTATTTCGATATCGATTCGTCAGATGAATTAAAAAACAAAATGCTTCAGATATCTGGCGGGAAAAACGTCATTCCAACTATTGTTCTTACCGATGGACAAATCTTACAGGAACCCTCAAATCCTGAACTCTTGAAGGCCTTAAATCTTAATCCGGAAGAATATAAACAAGATAAAGCCGAAAAGGAAATTCGAGATTTGGTGATTGTTGGAGCTGGTCCTGCAGCTCTATCGGCTGCGGTCTATACTACCAGAGAAAGAATCGATACCGTGATTCTGGAAAAGGGTGTGATTGGGGGTATGGCGGCAGTTACTGATTTGATTGACAATTATCCTGGTTTTGAAGAAGGAATTTCCGGACTTGATTTGTCGGATAAATTGGAAAAACAAGCTGAAAGATTTGGTGCTAAAGTAGAGTTTAACGAAGTTACAGGTTTGAAATTAAATCCTAACAAAACAAAAGAAATATCACTGGTTGATGGGAGTAAACTGGTGGCTCGTTCAGTTTTAATAGCTACCGGTTCGGATTATAAAAAAGTAGGTGTTCCCGGTGAGGCAGAGTATGTATCGAAAGGCGTACACTACTGCGCAACCTGTGACGGTGCGTTTTATCGCGACAAAAATATTGCTGTTATAGGTGGTGGAAACTCGGCGATTCAAGAGACTATATTTCTAACTAGGTTTGCTTCTCATATTGATTTGATCGTAAGATCTAGCGTCAAGGCTAGTGACGTTTTGGTAGAGAAAATTAATGAATTTGTTGCACAAGGTAAAATTACCATTCACCTGACTACTGTTCCATTGTCCTTCAATGGAGATGGTAAGATGATTAATTCGATTAGTCTGGAAAACACTGTTTCTCATGAGAAAAAAACTATGCCTATCGATGGAATTTTTGTCTTCGTCGGATTGAACCCAAACACAAAATTTCTACAAGGCACCAATGTTAAATTGGACAATCGGGGGTTTGTTGAAGTTGACAGCAATCTTGAGACGGCAATTGAAGGAGTTTTTGCAGCCGGGGATGTTCGTTCCGGTTCAACAATGCAAATAGCTTCTGCGGTTGGTGAAGGAGCTACCGCCGCACTAAAGATTAGAGAATATCTTGAGAAGTAGTTGTTGTATAATTTAGGTGAATATTGATTTTTTTAAACAAGGATTATAAATGGCAGATTTTAATAAGGTATTAGAAGTTGGTGATTATAAAAAAGGTTATGTAAATACTGTAGTAGAGATACCAAAAGGTAGTAACTTAAAAATCGAGTGGGACCGTCAGCGGGCCGCATTTATGTTAGATCGAGTTGAACCAAAAATTTTTGCAAAACCTGTTAATTACGGCTTTATACCGGGGACCATCGACGAAGATGGCGACGAACTGGATACCTTGGTTATATGTAATGAACCAATTCCAACCGGTGTTTGGTTAAGTAGTAAGATTATAGGAATTTTGAATTTTGAAGATGACGGAGAGATGGACTATAAAGTTGTTGTTGTGCCGGCTGATGATCGCGACACGGGCGATAGCATTAATTCATTGGACGATTTATCGGATCGCTTTAAATCTCAAATAGCAGAGCATTTTACTCACTATAAGGATTTGAAAAAACCTGGCACAACCAAAGTATTGGGTTGGGGTTCAATTGACGATGCGATTAATATTGTCGGAGAGTGCACAGAAAGATTTAAAAAATAACGGGTTGGTTATTTGAAACTTCTAAAATAAAAGTTTAAAATAAACATAAGAGAAATAAATAATCGGGGGGCAATAAAAATAAATGAAAACGAGAATAGCTATTAATGGTTTCGGTCGAATCGGTCGAAATGCTTTCAAGATTGCATTTGAAAGAAGCGATGTCGAGATTGTTGCGATCAATGATTTAACAGATACCAAAACTCTGGCTCATCTATTAAAATACGATAGTAATTACGGGACTTATCAAAAAGAGGTTTCTTTTGATGATGAAAATATCATCGTCAACAAGCAGCCTATTAAGGTTTTGGCAGAAAAAGATCCGGCTGCTCTGCCGTGGAAAGATTTGACGGTTGATGTTGTTATTGAATCAACCGGATTTTTTGTAGACCCAGCGAAAGCAAAAGCTCACATAGAGGCCGGAGCCAAAAAAGTGGTCATATCGGCTCCTGCTAAAGGTGAAGGAGCAAACACGGTAGTCCTTGGCGTCAATGATGATGAATTAAACTCCGCAGGCGAGATTATTTCTAACGCATCTTGCACCACTAACTGTATTACTCCGGTAGCTGCAGTGATTGAATCGAATTTCGGTATTGAGAAAGCGATGATGACTACAGTACATAGTTACACCGCTTCACAGAAATTACAGGATGCACCTGCCAAAGACTTACGAGAGGCCAGAAACGCTGCTGAAAACATTGTTCCAACTACGACCGGTGCTTCGATTGCTGCCGCTAAGGCATTACCGGCTCTTGAAGGAATTTTCGGCGGAATGAGTGTACGCGTACCAACCCCAGTAGTTTCGTTGAGTGACTTTGTTATTTTAACTAAAAGGGACGTCACCGTGGATGAAGTTAACGACGTTTTTAGAAAAGCAGCCAATGAGCCTTATTATCAAGGAATTCTAGCCGTGTCGGATGAGGAACTTGTCAGTAGTGATTTTATTGGTAATTCTCACTCGGCAATTGTCGATTTGAAGCTTACAGCGGTAACCGGTGGTAATATGCTTAAAGTGGTTGCTTGGTATGACAATGAATGGGGTTATTCAAACAGACTAGTAGAAGAAGTGGCCGATATCGGTCGAATTTTGCATCAGAACGAAGAGCACAATCATCAGTAGGATTGATTTTAAGTCATGAAAATATTCCTTGGGACTGACCACAACGGTTATGATTACAAGCAAGATTTAGTCAAATACTTGTCTACTACCGAACATCAAATTATTGACGTTAATGATGTGCTTGATCCGAACGATGATTTTCCCCAGTTTGCTGCTAGAGCCTGTAATGCCTTATTACAAGATGATCCTGAAAATAGCCGTGGACTATTGATTTGCGGAAGCGGCCAGGGAATGGTCATGGCCGCTAATCGGTTCAAGGGCATTAGAGCCAGTTTATGCTTTACGGCTGAACAAGCCAGAGCTGCCAGAAATGACGATAATAGCAATGTTCTTTGTCTGGCCGCTAATTTTACGGAAACAGAAGAAGCAAAACAAATTATAAATGTCTTCCTTTTGACGCCCTTTGCTAAAGCCCCGAGGTTTATCCGTCGTCTCAAAGAATTGGATGAGTTAAACTAATGGCTATTATTTGTCCGGCAGTTTTGAGCGAGAACAAAGAAATTTTTCAGTCGTATTTTTCAGTCGTCTCAACTTTCTCTAAACGAATTCATCTGGATATTATGGATGGCAGTTTTACCGATAGTAGATCGGTTGATTTAATAGACGTAAAATGGCCCAATCATTATCAGATTGATATTCATTTGATGGTGGCTGAACCGATGAATTACATTGATAAATTAATTGATTTGCACCCACACATGGTAATCATCCATAACGAGGCCAATGTTCACCATATGCTGTTTTCTGCAAAACTGCACGAGTCTGATATATTAAGCGGTTTAGCCCTGCTTCAAGGAACACCTGTCGAATATGCCAAGCAAATTATGCATAGTTTCGATCATGTTCTAATATTTTCAGGTGATCTTGGTCATTACGGCGGTTCCTTAGATCTCTCTCTTCTGGATAAAGTAAAAGAAGTGGCAGATTATCATCCGGGAGTGGAGATTGGTTGGGACGGTGGTGTTAATTCCAATAACATTAGGCAGGTTGTTGAAGGTGGCGTTGACGTTGTCAATGTTGGTTCATTTATTAGCGAATCGGATAACCCTAAAAATGCTTATGATAAACTAGAAGGGTTATTACTATGAAGCCTTTGTCATACTCCAGACTAGAAGTTATCGCAGATGATATCAGGCAAGATATTATTAAGATGCTTGAGCATGCCGGAAGTGGCCACAGTGCCGGTCCGCTTGGTGAAGTAGAGATCTACGTTGCGCTCTATTTCGTAATCATGAAGCATGATCCGGAGAAAATAGATTGGCCGGAGCGAGATATTTTGATTCAAAGCAATGGACACTGTGTGCCCGTCAGATATGCAACCATGGCACATGCCGGTTATTTCGATCGTTCAGAGTTAATGACTTTAAGAAAATTCGGATCTCGGCTACAAGGTCATCCGGAAAGGCTACGACTGCCGGCTCTGGAATCTACATCGGGCCCGCTAGGTTCCGGGCTTAGTCAGGCTGCTGGGCTTGGTTTGGCTCTAAGATTAGATAATCAAACCCATAGATATATCTATGTCGTCATGGGTGATGGAGAATTAGATGAAGGGAATGTTTGGGAAGCAGCCATGTTGATACCCAAATATAATCTGCACAACGTTGTGGCTATCATCGATCGTAATAACATTCAGATTGACGGATTGACTGAAAATGTCATGCCTCTTGAAGATTTAAAGCTAAAATGGCAATCTTTCGGATGGCATGTAATAGAGGTCGACGGGAATAATTTAGAATCTGTAGTTGATACACTGACAATGGCTAAAGCAATAACCGATAAACCGGTCGCGATAATTGCCTATACCATACCCGGAAAAGGCGTTGATTTCATGGAAAATGATTATCATTGGCATGGCGTACCGCCAAATCACGAACAGGCAAAACTAGCATTAAAAGAACTGAGAAGTTTGAAAGGAAAAATTACCGGTGAGCACAATTAAAAACAAAAGACCCAAAAAAATATTAGGCATCACATCGATTATCCTTGCGTTAATCGGTATCTTTTTAGTTTTCATATCCGGCGATTTCGTTTATCAGGATTTAGCCGGCTTTAGACCGTGTTCGGTAAATGATACAGGATTATCAGTTGTTAGCTGCGGTAAATCTTCATTAACTCCCGGCGATATGGTAGCTATCGTTATTTTTATTGCCACTGTTACTATGGCCTTTTCGTTTTTATTTTATAGTTATCGTTTTATTTTCAATAAGAGAAAGTAGAAATGGAAGATTTATACCTACACGATTTCAAAAAAGATTATCTCGAAGAACCAATAAGAAAAGGTTTTGGAAGAGGGCTTTTAAAGGCGGGTCAGATAAATTCGTCAGTCGTCGCTTGCTGTGCCGATTTAACCGACTCCACTCAAATGTCGCTGTTTGCCGACAACTTTCCTGATCGCTTCTTTGAAATAGGTGTTGCCGAGCAAAATCTGGTGACTGTCGGTTCTGGTTTAGCTGCTGGTGGTAAAATACCTTTTGTTTCATCTTATGCTGCTTTTTCACCGGGAAGAAATTATGAGCAAATCAGAACCACCATAAGTCTTAATAATCGTCCGGTTAAAATTGTTGGTTCTCATTCAGGTATAAGTGTTGGTCCGGACGGTGCTACTCACCAGATGCTTGAGGATATAACACTAATGAGAGTTTTGCCAAACATGGTTGTTTTAGCGCCTGGAGATAGTATCGAAGCCGAAAAATGTACTATCGCTATGGCAAGCGACAATAGACCGAATTATATGAGACTAGCCAGGGAAGCTACCGGTATTTTCACGACTACTAAGACACCCTTTGAAATCGGTAAAGCTTATGTTTACGAGAAGGGGAATGACGTTACGGTTGTGTCGACAGGATCAATGACCTTTCAGGCTTTATTGGCAGTTGACTTGTTGTATAAGGATGGTATTGACGTAGAAGTTATTCACGTTCCAACTATTAAACCTCTTGATGGACAAACTATTTTAAAAAGCTTGGCTAAAACCGGAGCTGTTGTGACAGTTGAAGAAGGACAGATTAACGGCGGTCTTGGTGGTGCTGTTGCTGAGCTGATTGGAGAAAATCTGCCCGTACCACTATTTCGTGTTGGCGTTAAAGATCGTTTTGGAGAATCGGGTGAACCTAATCAATTGTTGGAACATTTTGGTTTAGACGCAGAACATATTCGCTTATCTGTTCACCACATAATGGAAAGGAAAAATCATGGCAATAAGTCTTAGACAAATAAAAATAAACTGCAGTAAAGCCCGAGAAAGAATGAATCAGGCTCGTTATGAACACTGGGCTTTTGGAGCGTTCAATTTGGATGATGAGGCTACCCTCCGAGCTGTTTTAGCCGCTGCCTCAAATAAAAAAGCACCGGTGCTAGTTGAAGTTAGCCAAGGAGAGGTTGATGATATCGGTTTGGACACTGTCAGAGATATGGTTGATAATTTAAAGGCAGAGTATCAGGCAGAGGTTTATATTAATTTGGACCACAGTCCCTCCATCGAGTCCGCTAAACTAGGTATTGAGGCTGGTTTTGAATTTATACACATCGATGTATCGCAGGCCAACCATGATGCAAGCGATGAGGAAATTATTGCCGCTACCAAGGAAATAGTTGATTATGCAAAATTAACAGGCGCACTTGTTGAAAGTGAACCTCATTATTTCGGAGGAAGCTCCAATCTACACTCAGAAACAATTGATTACGATGAAATAAAAAAGACATTCTCGACTCCTGAAGGCGCCAAGCATTTCGTTGAAAACACTGGTATTGATACTTTTGCAGCCGCCATCGGTAACTTACACGGTAAATATCCAGTACCTAAAATTCTGGATCTTGATTTGCTCAAAGAAATTAGGAATGCTATTGATTGCAACATATCTCTCCATGGTGGATCAGATACACCGGGGCATTATTTTAGAGATGCGGTTGCTATTGGGGTTTCAAAAGTGAATATTAATTCCGACATGAGATATGCCTATCGGACTACTTTAGAGAAGATATTGTCAGAAAATAAAGACGAGTATTCTGTAGCAAAATTGATTAATAAGGCCGTAATTCCAGCTGTTCAGGCCGTAGTCGAGAGTAAAATTGATGATTTTAATTCTTCGGGAAAAGCGTTATATTAATAGATAAGAAGCACTATAAATAAAAACAGGGGGGCAAATTGAACAATCAAATAGATGTTATTAGTATCGGAGACATAGTCACAGATGCTTTTATTAAATTAATCGATAGCGAGGCTACAATTAGTCAGGGTGATGACAAGCAATTTATTAGTATGGAATTTGGTACTAAATTACCTTATGATCATGCTGAAATCATAGAAGCCGTCGGAAATTCGGCCAATGCAGCCGTGTCTTTCGCAAGACTTGGTCTGAAATCTTCTTTCGTTGCGAATGTCGGTGATGATTCTCATGGCCGCGACATGATTGCTTCGTTAGAAAAAAATAAAGTCGATACGAGGTTTGTGAAGATAAATTCGGGTATGGCCAGTAATTATCATTATGTACTATGGTACAAGGAAGAAAGAACTATTCTTGTTAAACATGAAGATTATCCATATCATTGGCCGATGATTACCGAAAACGAAACTCCAAAATGGATTTACTTTAGTTCAATTAGTAAAAAGGCTCTTGAATTTCATGATTTGGTATCCGACTGGCTTGATAAAAATCCATCAGTCAAGATGGCTTTCCAGCCCGGTACCTTTCAGATGGAATTTGGGGTTGAAAGACTCAGCCGAATTTACCAAAGAACTGAAGTTTTAATATTGAACAGAGAAGAGGCTACACTTGTGTCCGGTGGAAATCATGAAGACATCAATGATTTGTTTAACCGCTTACATCAACTAGGACCAAAGATAGTCGTGATTACTGACGGTCCTCATGGTGCATATGCTTCTAACGGCAATGATCGTTTTCAAATGCCGTTATATCCTGATCGGGCAGCTCCGAAAGATAGAACTGGTGCTGGTGATGCCTTTGCGTCAACCTTCGTCGCCGCTCTCATCAAAGGTAACTCAATAGAGGGTGCGCTACAGTGGGCGCCAATTAATTCAATGAATGTCTTACAATACACCGGTGCTCAAGAAGGCCTTCTTAGCGAAGATGAAATTACTAAATATCTTAGAGAATCGCCCGATTGGTATCGTCCGACTCGAATGGCGTAGTTTGATTATATCTTTAGTGGCTTGAGCGCTTATGCTAAAATATAGCTAAGTAAATTAAAATAAAAATGACTAAATTCTTAAAAGTAGCATTAGACCAACACCATCCCAACTTTCATCAGAGCATTCTGAAGATTAATAAGATTAGTGGAAAAACCAACAATGATATTTATTTCACCGAGACGATGAGACGTTTAATAAGAGACAAACTTAAAATGTTGGGTCTTGATCCCCACGACACTACCTCCGAAGAACTATACTTTGCATTGCGAGAAAAGATTAAACAAGATGAAAACAGCCTAACTCGTCGTCTTCGGTATCTGGCGGCCGATAAGATATCGGCTGAAGCAAATTTATTAGACGGATTGATATTGAGACTGAATCAATCTTGTCAGGGACTAAGTATGCTGGCCTTGAGGTCTGGTTTTCTGAAAACTCAATTAAGTAATCTACCTTTGAAAAAAACAGTAAAATTTATGGGCTACAGAACTAAAGCCTCAATGTTTAAAAGAGAACCTATGTCGTTAATATTTTCGATGGCTCAGTCCCAAGAGTCCGCTAGTACCGCTGAATTGATTGGGAATAGCCTAAGACATATTGGAATAAATAACCTGTCTTATACGCCGATAATTTTTAAAAAAGAAAATAGAACTAGAATAGCTGATTCCAGTTTTGCAGATTTTAAATCAGCCACTATTTATTTGAGTGATAAAACAATATCTGGCAGCGCTAGTCTGATTAAATTCTTAATCGAGATTGGCGAAATAATCAACACCTGGGTCCTTAAGGACAGAATTCTCGATTTCGTTAAGTTTCGTGATGATTTTTCTGTTTTCTATAACTTCATGCTAAATGATAAGAGCGTTTTACCTAATGAGTTTTTAGAGAAATTCATCGATAAGTTCAGTGATTTTACGATGTTTAGCGATATACTGGAGGATTTAAATATAGTAGAAAAGAAAACTTCTCTAAGTCGACTGGATAATAAAATACTACACCTCAACAATTTGGATTTCTGGTCGGATACTAACTATCTTCTAAATGTAAATCATCATCAATCTGTTTCGTTTAATGTCAAAGATATCGTCAGTGACATTGTTGAGGGAGTTGATTTTGCTTATCGTAGTTTAGCCAATGCCCAGCTATCTTTAAAGAAAGAATTAATCAATCAGTATTTTAATATTAGTAGTGTCGTAGAATATCTTTCGGGTGTATCTCGAGTTAGAACTGATAATTTATTAAAAGAAGTATTTGTTGGCCAGTAAAAAAAGGGGGAATATGTATCAAATCTGTGTTTCAGGGGCAGCGAAAGGAGAAAGCGTAGAAGAAGGTAAAAGACTTGCAGAGTCGATTGGCGTGGCAATTGCTAATGCCGGCCACAGCCTGCTTACTGGTGCTACAATCGGTTTGCCAAATTATGCAGCCGAGGCTTATAAAAAAGCCGGCGGAAAGATGAGTCTTGGAATTTCTCCGGCTGCTTCAAAAGTAGAGCATGTCATGAAGTACCGATTACCGGTAGAGTACTATGACACTATTCTATATAGTGGGCTACACTATGTCGGCCGAGACACACTCCTGATAACTTCTTCCGATGCTGTAATAAGCATTGGCGGTAGGTTGGGAACTCTGCATGAATTTACGATAGCCATGGAATCATCTACTCCGATTGGCTTCCTACAAGGTGCCGGAGGCATAAGTGAAGAAATTCATACATTAATTAATCTGGCTCACCCAATTAAAAAGGGTTCCGTGGTGACATTTAACGATTCCGCAGATGATTTAATCAAGGAATTAACCAGACATTTAGACATTGAACACAGTCAATACAAGAACCTTTACTAAGCACCTCGGGCTTAATCTGTTAAAATTATCTTAATGGCATTAAAGATAAGAAGCCCTTTTCATCCAACCGGAGATCAGCCTCGGGCGATTGATTCTATTGTTTCAAACTTTGCAAATGGTAAATCGAGACAAGTTTTAAGAGGAGTCACCGGATCAGGTAAAACTTTTACAATGGCTAATGTCATTGAAAAATTGAATCGTCCTACTTTAGTAGTTTCTCATAATAAAACATTAGCAGCCCAACTTTATAACGAGTTCAAGCACTTTTTCCCGGACGCCGCAGTACATTATTTTGTATCTTATTTTGATTATTATCAGCCAGAGGCTTATATAGCTCGTTCTGACGTATATATAGAAAAGGACTCAAAAATTAACGAGGAAATTGATCGCTTGCGACATGCCGCAACAGACGCACTATTGTCTAGGAGAGATGTCATTATAGTGGCTAGTGTCAGTTGTATATATGGTATTGGCTCCGTTGATGACTATTCTGATTTATCAATTAAGCTTACTATCGGAGAAAAAAGAGTCAGAGATAAATTGATTCGTCAGTTAACCGACATTCAATACCAGCGTAATGATATCGATTTTCACAGAGGAACATTTAGGGTTAAGGGTGATGTCTTGGACATATACCCAGCTGGTGAAGAAGTTGCTTATAGAATAGATATGTATAATGATGAGATTGACAGGATTTTACAGTTTAATCCTTTGACCGGTGAAGTTTTAAGAAAACTTCAGAGCTATAAGGTTTATCCCAACTCTCATTACGTTACAACCCAGGATAAAGTTAAAATGTCTATCGGCAAGATAAGAGAAGAACTTGATAGTCGAATTAAATTTTTCAAAGGCCAAAACAAATTACTTGAAGCCCAAAGGATTGCCCAGAGAACAAATTTTGATCTTGAAATGCTGGAAGAGACAGGATTCGTAAAAGGGATTGAAAATTATTCTAGATATTTAACTAGTCGAGAAGAAGGAGAGCAGCCAGCTACTCTACTTGATTATTTTCCGGATGATTATTTGATGATTATCGACGAATCGCATATGACAGTCCCTCAAATAAAGGGAATGTATAATGGCGATAGAGCACGCAAAGAAACGTTGGTGGAATATGGTTTTCGACTACCAAGCGCTTTGGATAACCGACCGCTTACATTTTTGGAATTTGAAAAACATATGAATGATGTTTTGTACGTTTCTGCAACGCCGGCAGATTACGAGATAAAGGACTCGAAAGACCTCATTATTTCTCAGCTAATTAGACCAACCGGATTACTTGATCCAGAAATTCAGATACGTCCAACCAATAATCAAATTGATGATGTAATAGCAGAAATCAGAGATAACATCGCTAAACATCAGAGGGTATTAATCACAACCCTTACCAAACGGATGGCCGAAGACTTGACCGAGTATTTAAATGAAACTGGCATCAAAGTAGCATACATTCATAGTGATGTCGATACACTGGAAAGAACTGATATTCTTCGGGATATACGTCTAGGTGTCTATGATGTGTTAGTTGGTATAAACCTGCTAAGAGAGGGGATAGACTTACCGGAAGTTAGCTTGGTAATTATTTTAGATGCCGATAAAGAAGGATTTTTAAGAAGCGATACTGCTCTTATCCAGACTGCCGGTCGAGCCGCTAGACATGTTGAAGGAAGGGTAATTATGTATGCCGATAAAATTACTGAAAGCATGCAACGCTGTATTGATCTGACTAATCAGAATCGTCAGGTTCAGATTAAATATAACGAAGAACATCATATAATTCCTAAAACCATATCAAGACAAGTTGAGGAAACTATGCATGGCGTGATGTCTGAGGAAGCTAAGCAGACTAAATTAAATCTGAAAAAAATTCCAAAAGAAGAGTATAGCACTATTATTGAAGATCTAACTTCTCAAATGGAGCTGGCATCAGCTAACTTGGAATTTGAGTTAGCCGCCGAGCTACGAGATATTATTAAATCACTTGAATCAGAGAAAAAAACTAAACATTCAAGATAAATTTTGTTACAATACTTCCAAATGGCAAATACTCTATCACGCGACGAGATATTGAAATTGGCAAAATTATCCAAACTGATTTTATCTGAAAAAGAAATTGATGAGATGCAAAAAGAGCTGTCATCAATTATAGAATTCGTATCGAAGTTGTCCGATGCTGATGTTGGAGATCTAGAAGTATCAGATCAGGTGACAGGTCTTAAGACTGTGCTAAGAGACGATAAATCTATCAATTATGGCTATAATCTTGACGGATTAATGTCTAATGTACCTAAACGTGAAGGTGACTACATTAAAGTTCCTAAAATGTTGAGTGAAAGTTAGGGTTTGGTTCGGATTATGCATAACTGGCCTTCTATAGATGTATTGGTAAAACAAGTTAAAACAGCCAAAGTCACTGCCAAAGATTTAGTTGATAAAGCATTTGAGTTTATAGAAAAAAATCGTCATTACAATGTTTTGATTTCAGAACTTAAGGACGAAGCCTACAAGCGAGCCGCTGAGATTGATGACAGGATTAAAAAAGGTGAAGATGTTGGACGTCTTGCCGGTGTTCCTTTTATAGCGAAGGATAATTTTCTGACCCTAGATGGTTTTACAACTGCCGGATCAAATATGCTTCGTAATTTTAAGGCACCATATCAATCAACCGCTGTTACTAAGCTACTTAGTGAGGGAGCTATATTGGTGGGTAAAGCTAACTTGGATGCTTTCGCACATGGTGCTTCTACCGAAAACAGCGATTTTATGGTTACAAAAAATCCATTTGATGAATCGAGGGTAGCTGGTGGTTCCTCCGGTGGTTCGGCCGCAGCCGTAGCGTTGGACATGGCTCCTTTTGCCCTAGGTAGTGATACAGGTGGTTCAATTAGAACCCCGGCCAGCTTTTGTAATGTAGTGGGGCTGAAACCCAGCTACGGTCTGATATCGAGAAGTGGAGTCGTGGCAATGGCTTCAAGTCTTGATGTGATTGGTCCTTTGACTAAAAGCGTCGATGATGCCGCTTTAGTACTTGATGTTATGAGCGGTCCGGATGGTCTTGATTCCACTATGATAGAGAAAGACGCTGAAGGTTATAGGAATATTGACAGTCTGAAAAGCCTGGATGGTATCAGAATTGGAGTTGTTAAGGATTTTATGAATGAGGGATTGGACGAAAAGGTTAAATCACGTATCCAAGACGTAATAGCTAGCCTAAAACGGTTCGGAGCGGAGATTGTTGATGTCTCAATACCTTCAATCGAGCTTTCCTTACCTGTTTACTATATTGTCTGTCCGGCAGAAGTTAGTTCTAACTTAAGCCGTTACGATGGCATAAGGTATGGTCATCATAATGATAAGGCGGTTGATCTGGAGGATTTCTATCTGAAATCGCGATCTGAAGGATTTGGAGCAGAAGCTAAGAGACGTATTATGATTGGCACCTATGTGCTAAGCAGTGGTTATTACGATGCCTATTACAAAAAAGCCCAACAAGTCAGGACTAAATTAATTAATGAATTCAATAGATCATTTGAGTCGGTGGATTTTTTGGTTGGACCAGTAACTCCCGGGCTACCATTCAAGATCGGGGAAAAATCTGATGACCCTCTCCAGATGTATTTATCCGATGTTATGACTGTGGCCGCTAACTTAACAGGAATACCCGCAATTTCGTTACCCGTTGGAATGGTAAATGATTTACCGGTCGGTTTTCAGATTATGGCACCGTTTAAGTCCGATCGGAAATTACTAGAGTTGTCTAAATACATAGAAAGTAATATGAAATGAAATATAATCTGAGGCTTGTTTTAGCAATATCGGCAGCTGTTATAGTATTGGTTGCAGTAGCCTATTTGATATACCGGCAGAATTTACAGAAAAAAAGGCTTATCAAAAGATGGAATTCGTTGATGAAATTGGTTAGAAAAAAAAGCAAATGGTCAGAGTTTGCCGTTGAAGCCGATAAATTAATTGTGGATACTCTTAAATTTAAGCGGTTTAAAGGTCATAATGCCGGCGAAAAGATTGTCTCAGCCCAACATGTTTTTTCTAATAATGATGATGTTTGGTTTTGTCACAAATTAGCTACCCAAGTTTCCTCGGAAAAAATTCCCATTGAAGATAAGGAAGTGGTTTTAAGGCTGATTCACTCATGTAGGCAATCCCTGATAGATTTAGATATTTTAAGGAATGATAAAAATGCTAGATAAAAAAATCCGTGATCAGTACCAGGCTACTATAGGGATAGAGTGTCACGTTCAACTTAAAACGAATACCAAACTCTTTTCAGGCAGTGTTAATGATTCGACATCTACCGATATTAATAGACAGACTAACCATATAGATTTCGGTTTACCAGGAGCCTTGCCGTTTGCCAATCGCCAAGCAATTGATTTGGCTATCAGGGCAGGATATGCGCTCAATACCGAAGCTCAAACATTTTCAAAATTCGATCGCAAACATTATTTTTATCCCGATCTGCCGATGGGCTATCAAATTACTCAATTTGAGTATCCGATTTTGAAAGGCGGTTATGTTGAAATAGTCTCAGAAGGAAAAATTAAAAAAATTGACATCACAAGAGCACATCTTGAGGCCGATGCCGGAAAAAGTACTCATCCTGCCGGTGCCGACTTCAGTTTGGTTGATTTAAACAGAGCCGGCGCTCCACTGCTCGAGATAGTATCAGAGCCACAAATGCATTCCGCTGCTGAAGCAAAGGAATACTGTTTTAACTTATATTTGGCAATGAAATTTGCAAAAGTCTCAGACGTTAATTTGTTCTATGGAAACATGAGGTTTGATGTCAACGTTTCAGTATCTAAAACCGACCAGCTTGGCACACGAACTGAAACCAAGAACCTCAACAGTTTTAGGGCAGTTGAAAAATCGATTGAATTTGAGATAAATAGACAAATCGAAATTTTAGAAAAAGGAGGTGAAATTAGGCAGGAGACCCGGGGATGGAACGACGCTAAGCAGAGTTCTTTTACTCAACGAGTTAAAGAAAATGCTGATGATTATAGATATATGCCTGATCCCGATATTCCGCCTGTCATAATTACAAAAGACGAAATGACGGCAATCAAGAATGATATGCCTACATCCCCACATGTTTGGAGGTCGAAACTAACGAACATTGGTTTGGAACTTGAGGCTACTAATTTGCTACTTCTTGCCGAGGCAGATTATGATAATTCTCCGTTAGAGTTGATTGAACAAGCATCTGCCGACAAGGATAAAGCTAGAACATATGCTAACTGGATAATAAATATTGAACTTCCATTACTGCAAAAAAATCAGGAATCTGATGGCAATTTGATAATTTCTGACAAGAGAAGAGAATCAATTTTTAAAACAGCCTATGCTCTTAAAATAAACGGACAAATAAATTCAACTAAACTAAGCGAGATGATAAATGAGCTTCTTGTGATGGAAGAGGATGTAGACGATATTTCATTATGGGCAAAAGACAACGGTTTTCTACAAAATTCCAATCAAGAAGAACTAGTGCTTATTGTAAAGTCTGTTATTGAAAAAAATCCAAAAGTAGTTAATGATATTTTATCGGGAGAAGACAAAGCCATTGGTTTTCTGGTCGGTCAGATAATGAAAGAAACTAAAGGTCAGGCTAATCCACAGATGGTTAATCAAATAATAAATCAAGAAATTAAATCATTAAAATAGGATATAAAATGGTAAAAAAAGTAACAAAAGCAGTTATCGCAGCCGCCGGATTTGGTACTAGATTTCTGCCACAAACAAAAGCTATGCCAAAAGAAATGCTTCCACTCGTCGATAAGCCGGTTATTCAGTATGTCGTAGAGGATTTAGTGGCCGCCGGGATTAAGGATATTATCATCGTTGATGGATATAGTAAGAGGAGTATCGAAGATCATTTTGATAGCCCTAATCAAGACCTTTTAAATAACCTAAAAAGCGGTGGACCATCGAAAAAGCATTACATTACCGATTTGGAAAAAATTGCTAATTTGGCAAATTTTGCATATGTCAGGCAAAAAGGACCGTACGGGACTGCTACTCCTATTTCAAATGCCGCTCATCTAATTGGTGATGAACCTTTCATCTACACCTTTGCCGATGATCTGATAATATCTAAACCTAATCCCTTTAAACAATTGATTGATCTTTATTATGAACTGGAAAGCACAATCATGCCTTGCATTACGGTCAGTGAGGACAAAGATTTTGACAGATATGGAATAGTTTCAGGCGAGAAATTCTATGACGGGGTGGTCAGAGTTAATCAGATAGTTGAAAAACCCGGTAGAAAAAACGCTCCGTCAAATTTGGCTTCTGTAGTGGGTTATCTTTTTGCTCCGGAAGTTTTCAAGTATGTCAAAAAAGCCAATCAAAATATTCCAAAAGATAAGGAATTTTTTGCTACTGATTATATTATTGAGCCTATGATTGAGGACGGTGTTCCGGTTTACGGCTATGAGATAAAAAATTCTAAAAGGTATGATACCGGGAATGTCCTTGATTATTTAAAAACTGTTTTTGATTTTGCTCTTAATAGAAAAGATGTTGGACCAGAATTGGCTGAATATCTAAAAAATAAACTTAAGTAATTAAACTTTTAAAATGGTAGTACAATAATAATATGCACTACCTTCAAGTTATTACTACCATCATGATGATATTGGAGCTTTTTGTCTTTGTGATGCTGGTGGTAGTCTTTATTTATGTCTTTAAGATCGTCAAAAAAGCTAAAAAGATTACGGACGAAACCGAGCGAAAAATCGAAAGTTTTTCCAAGATGAGAGATCGTATAGCCAATCTGTTTTTCAAATAGTTCAATTTCAAGTGTTGTTAATTTTGGTCTAGTTTTTTTGACCAATATTTTTGTATAATTTAAGTACAGTTTTTCCATAAGGGGAGTTATGGGGTCAAATAAAAACAAACTAAAACCATCGGATTATGTTCATCTTCATAACCATACTCAATACTCTTTGCTTGATGGTTTAACAAAAATTCCGCCACTTGTTAAGTTTGTTAAAGAGGCCTCGATGGAGGCAATTGCAATCACTGATCATGGCACGATGGGGGGATCGATAGAGTTTTACAAGGAGTGTCTTGAGAATAAGATAAAGCCAATCATTGGGATTGAAACCTATATGGCAACACGTTCAATGTCGGATCGCAATGTTTCAAAAGATAAACAAAATTTCCATCTTACTTTACTGGCCATGAATAACCAGGGATACCAAAATTTGATGAGACTATCGACCTTGGCCAATCTGGAAGGATTTTATTATAAGCCCAGAATAGACAAAGAAACTCTTAAAGAGTATAGCGATGGTTTGATTTGCCTTTCCGGCTGTATCGGTGGTGAAGTTGGAGACTTATTAAGACAAAACCAAATCAAAGAAGCCAAAGAAGTTATTAACTGGTATCGAGAGGTATTCGGAGACCGTTATTATTTGGAAGTCCAAGATCATGGCCATCCATCTCATCCGAAGTTTTGGGATGAGCAGGTATCAGTCAATCAGAAACTACTTGAGATTGGAAAAGAGCTAGGGATTGAATGTGTACTTACGTGCGACGCTCACTATTTGAGCGAATCAGATCAGACTGCTCACGAAATATTGCTTTGTGTCCAGACTGCTTCATTGCTTGACGACCAAAACAGAATGAGTCTGAAGGAGTTTGATTTGCATGTGACCAATCCTCAGGAATTAATTGATCGATGGGGTGAAGAACACCCTGAAGTTATATTGAATTCCAAAAAGATAGCTGACAGATGTAGCGTTGAGATTTCCCTAGGTAATCTGTTAATACCGACATTCCCGCTTGAAAATCATCAGACTGAAAAAGACTATCTTCACGAACAAGTCTACCTTGGGCTTAAAAAAAGATACCTTGAAAATAAATACCAGGAACTAACTAGTCAAACTGAAATCGAGTCAAAATTACCATCGGAAGTGAAAAACCGAGTTGAATATGAACTTGGGATTATCGATAAGATGGGTTTTAACGGTTACTTTTTGATAATATCCGATTTTATTAATTGGGGTAAAAATAAGGGAATTGTTTTTGGACCGGGACGAGGGAGTGCGGCTGGCTCAATTGTCGCTTATTCCCTACGAATAACAGAACTTGATCCGCTAAAATATGATTTATTGTTTGAAAGATTCCTGAATCCAGAAAGAATCAGTATGCCTGATATAGATATAGATATTCAGGATAATAGGAGACAAGAGGTAATTGAATATTGTATTGAAAAGTATGGCCAAGACAGAGTAGCTAACATCGTGACTTTTGGTAAAATGGCAGCCCGAAACGCCGTTAGAGATGTTGCCAGGGTGCTCGGTATACCATATTCGGAAGCTGATCGTTTGGCGAAATTGATACCGCCACCTGTTCAGGGTAGACACATACCTCTGGCTGTGTCGACTAAGAACGACCCGGTATTAAAAATGGAATATGCCGAAAATGATTCTTCCAAGAGGATATTTGATTTAGCTTTTCAATTAGAAGGAACTATTAGAAGTCATGGAGTTCACGCTGCGGGGGTTGTCATCGCCCCGGAAGATATAGTTCATTTCACTCCACTGGAAATGGCTCAAAAAGGCTTTGTTGCTACGCAGTATTCGATGTCCCCGATAGAAGAAATAGGTCTATTAAAGATGGATTTTCTTGGCCTGTCTAACCTAACTATTATTAACAATACACTTAGAATTATTAGAAAAGTTTACGGTAAAGATATTGATGTAAACAATTTGAAGCTCGATGATAAAAAGACCTATGAACTTTTAAGGCGGGGTGACACTACTGGGGTTTTCCAGTTTGAGTCTTCCGGAATGAAGAAATATCTAAAAGATCTACGACCAACTGAGTTTGATGACATAGTTGCCATGGGCGCACTTTATCGCCCAGGTCCGCTGAGTGCCGGACTGACCGACAGCTATATTAGACGTAAAAATGGCCAAGAAGATATAAGTTATGCCCATCCTAATATGAAACCCGCTCTTGAGTCCACTTATGGCGTTCTGGTTTACCAGGAACAGTTCATGCAGATATCCAGAGACGTTTGCGGATTTAGCGGTGCTGAGGCCGATACTCTTAGAAAAGCAATTGGCAAGAAAAAGCGCGATATGATGCAAAAAATGGAAACCAGATTCATAGAAGGAGCTGTCGAACGTGGTATTGATCGCCAGCTTATTACCGACTTTTGGGTCCAGCTACTAGGATTTGCAGATTATTGTTTCAATAAATCCCATTCTGCTTGTTACGGATTAATCTCATATCAAACCGCCTATCTTAAAGCGAATTATCCGGTTGCTTTTATGGCTGCATTGATGAGCTCAGATTATGATGATTTGGACCGCTTATCGATAGAGATAAATGAATGTAAGCACATGGGAATAGAAGTATTGCTTCCTGATATTAATAAATCTTATTTGGAATTCTCCATAGTTCCTGATAAAAATCAGATAAGATTTGGCTTAGCTGCCATCAAGAACGTTGGCAGTAATGTGGTGTCGGAGATTATAAAAATCCGCGAAGAAGGAAAGTTTAAAGACTTATCTGATTTCATAAAAAGGGTCGACTATAAACTCATTAATAAAAAAACATTGGAGAGTTTGATTAAAGCCGGCGCTCTCGATAGTTTTGGTAACCGTGAACAACTATTGGAAAACTTGGATTTGATACTGTCTTTTAGCTCACGGATTCAGAAGGAGAACAAATCCGGGCAAGCAGATTTATTCAATTTGTTTGAAAATGGTGATGATAACCACACAGCTAAACTAGAATTAAAGCCGATGATTAAAGAAGCCAATGTAAAGCAAATGTTGATGTGGGAAAAAGAGTTACTAGGACTCTATTTGTCTGAACATCCATTACTGTCATATCAAACTATTTTAAGCGAAAAAGCTTCACCCATAAATTCCGTTGATAAGACAAAACAAGACAAAACGGTAACATTGGGTGGCTTGATAACTGATTTTAAAGAGATAACTACTAAAAATGGAAAAAGAATGGCCTTTGCCTCCATGGAAGATATCGATGATTCGATTGAGCTTGTATTGTTTCCTAAGACTTATTCTGAGACTGTCGGGTTGTGGCAAAAAGATAAAGTGATGATTGTTAAAGGTAAAGCCAGTTTTGAGGGCGATGACAAGAAACTTCTGGTTGATGACGCCAGAGAAGTAACTTACGAACAGGCTAAAGCATTTTTACCGTCTAAGCGTCGCGTTAAATCAGTACAGGTTAGTAACACCTCGACGGTCGTCGAAGAAAAACAGCTTAGTAAAAGAGTTTTTATTAGGTTACCTGATACATCCGATACATCAAAATTAGTAAAAATAAAACAGACTATAGACGGTAATAGTGGCAGTAGTGAAGTCGTTCTGGTGCTCGGCGATAATCGTAATCGACAAGCCATCAGGATTCCCTATGGTTTCAACTATTCGTCTGAAACTGAAGATGTTTTATCCGGTATAGTCGGTCAAGAAAATATTTTCATTAAGGATTATTAAGAAATAAACCCGACAGTTTGAAGCAAATAGATTCCGATAAAGACAGTAATTATTATTACGACATCAAGCCAGACGTTGTTTAATATTATTTTTTCGCCTTCGACTAAAACTTTTTTGAAGAAGATCAGATGTCTTAAGAAAAAGATTGTCGCCAAGAGTGCAAGAACTACAATAATCATCTCCTGATAAAGAGGATTACTGGTAATTAGAACAATTCTGGATATTAATTTCTGATCGGAAAAGTTATTTGAAGGACTATTCTTTTGTGAGTTTTGACTAGCTGGGACGTAGAATGTTATGTGACTTACGTTTCCGGAAGTAGATTGATATACCGCAACGACCACATATTTAGCAGTTTGATGGAAATCCTGAGCTATACCAAAGCCAACATTTCGGAGATTTGTGTTTAGCAGTTCACTTTTAGTCATTTGGTTGCTCATCCATGCACCAATCACCTCCGACGAATTATTAAATCCTTCGGCTAGACTGCTAACCTCAATTTTTGTTTGATAACCTCCGGCAATCTGATTTGCGCTGTCTTGAGCTATCTTACTCAGATTTGAGTTTAAATTGATTGAGGCTAAGCCGTCTTTCAGCCTAATTTTATTGGCTGATCCAATTAATGAGTTGGACGATAGATTGGTCGGTTGCCCGCCAATTTTATTGACTGAAATCAAAACGATCGTTCCTAATAAGATTAAAGCTAAAATTGGAAGATAAGGGTAATAGGGCTTGAGGTAATGATGAGATTTCTTCTTTTTGAAATGCTTGTAGTGAAAGCTATCTTTTGAAATCACCTGTTTTTTTTGTTTTTGCAGGGTCATATCTAGATTATACCATCTCAATTACGAGTTATTTATCAGATAATATGATGCCATTGCCATAGCTTGTACGACGTTAAAAGACTCTTTTTTACCTAACATCGGTATTTCTACAATGTCATCGACAAGACTGAGCGTAGAGCTGTCAATCCCTTCAACTTCGTTTCCGATAATTAGAACAATCCTTTCAAGAGGTTTGTATTGATTTAGGTTGATACTTTTTTTGCTTTGCTCAAGAGCCACAATCCTATAACCATCTTGCTTTAATTGCTTGACTAACTTTTTTATATCTTTTTTAGTTTCAAAGTCCAGATATTTTTCGGCTCCCAAAGAAACTTTACTGATTGCTTTATCGATTTTGTTAATCTCGTGAGGTAATCTTGGGTCTCCTTCAATTTTTGGGTAGGGCGTATAACCTGTCAAGTAAAGCTTCTCAACTCCAAGACCTTCGGCAGTTCTAAATACAGATCCAACGTTATGAATCGAGCGAATGTTGTGTGCGATTATGACTAGCTTGTTCATATCTAATAGTCTATATTTTAATCGGTTTTAAATCCAAGCATAATCGGTATATAATATCCTGTAAATGAGTCAAGACGCCAGACAAGATGAAGAGCAATCAACTCTTAGACGTGCCCAGGTGCTGGGTCTTGATTACTATGATACTAACATCGATAACAAAAATATCATTCAGAATATATTGACTAATGATGAAATGTATCAGTTTAGGATAGTTCCTTTAGTGGCTGATCAAAGCAATATATTATTTGGAATTACAACTGTCACTTCTCAAAACAGCATTAAATATATAAAAGAACATTTTTTGGACCAGAGAATCAGTTTTGCCTTAATCTCCGATAGCGGTTTTAAGGATTATATGAAAATATTTGATCCACCCAAACAAATTGTTTATAAGGATATTAGCATTTCCGAGGATCAGAAAGAGACCGTTAGCCAGATCTCTGATATCTTAAATCAGGTTAATGCCGACGACATGCTGGCTTATCTTGTATCCCAGGCTCATAAACTAAACGCCTCGGATATACACATTGAAACCCAGAGAAATGAGGTCAGGATTCGATTCAGGATAGATGGTGTATTACATATAGTGGCCAAGCTTTCTTTTGACAAGTATAGGATTTTGGTATCTGCTGTCGCTTCTGCCGCCAATATCTCAACATCATCTAACGAACCACAGCAAGGTCACATATCACAAAAGGTTCAGATGGCTGATCATACAGAAGTCGATGTTAATTTGAGGATAGAAACCGTTTTAACGGTCAACGGAATGGATATTGTCATGAGGTTGTTTAATATGTATCAGTCAATGTACAACCTAGACAAACTGGGATTGTCTGATGATGAACGACGAATTGTCGACGATATTATTGCTAAACCAACCGGGCTTGTTATGGTTGTCGGACCAACCGGTTCAGGAAAAACAACCACTCTCTATTCAATGCTAAATCAATTAAATAATGATCAGCGGAAAATAATCACTGTTGAGGATCCGGTTGAGTACCAATTCGAAGGCGTCACCCAGATGTCTATTGATTCCAAAGGAGAACATAATGACAGTAATTTCATTGATCGTTTGAAGGCAGTGCTAAGAATAGATCCGGACGTTATTATGATTGGAGAGATTAGGGATGAGGATACAGCCAAAACTGCTTTGCAGGCTGCGCTTACCGGTCATTTGGTCTTGGCCACTTTTCACGCTGATTCAGCCTCGGCGGCGATTACCCGACTGGGCTCTGTCATAGAAGAAAATAGCCTATTTATTTCTGCCATCAGACTTATAATGGCCCAACGTTTGGTAAGAAAGTTAGATGATAATTTTAAAGAAAGCTATATGCCGGACCAAGCTGAACTAGACATGCTTAATAGGTTGTTACAGAAGATGCCGGATAGTATATCTAAACCCGAAATCAATGAATCAACAACGCTATATCGCCCAGTCGTAAACGAAAAAAATCCCTTTGGTTATAATGGTCAAATTGCCATAAGAGAACAGTATTTAATGACTGATGAGATAAAGAAAGTTATTTCCGATGTTCATCAATCAAAAGTCATATCAACTGATTCAATAAACGAAGCGGCCGATAGAAGCGGGTTGAATAATATGTACGGTGATGGTCTTAATAAGGTCTTGTCGGGTTTAACCACGCTTACAGAAGTTGCCAGAGTTCTGGACTTCTAAATTTTAGTTTTGCATTAAAACCACTCATAGGATATAATAGTCAACTGACTATGGCGGAATTAATAAAAGAAATTAGTAAAAAATATATTAACCCTAAAAACCATCTACCTATCAGAAGTGGTGATACTGTTCGCGTTCACCAAAAGATTAAAGAGGGTAACAAAGAAAGAGTACAGGTTTTCCAGGGATTAGTTATCAGAACTGATCAACCATCATCTCATTTA
>JAKBGO010000008.1 GCA_021833065.1 bacterium | reverse complement strand
GATCTAATATTTTGAGCGGTGTCTTTAGCTAGGTAGTGATCTATTCGATAAATTTGATCCTCTTCGAAGTATGTCTTAGTATCTTCAATTAATTTTTTGGCACTGGGCAAATCGTATCCGAAAGGTTTTTCTACCAGTAATTTACTTTCTAGATTATTGCCGGGTTTATTCAGGCCTGACATTCCCAAGTTTTTTACCACCGTAGAAAAAATATTGGGCGGTATCGACAAATAAAAAAGAAGGTTTGTCTTTTTAGAATTAAATTCTTGGTTAATTTGCGCGATTAAAGAACTTAATGAACTATAGTCATCGCTGTTGCTGGGTTCGAAAGTTATGAATCTAAAACTATCTTTGAATTTGCGAAGAAACTCTTCCTCCAAACCGTCGTTGGTTTTCAGATTTAGACTAGGTATAAATTCATCGAGGTTAATTTGTTGTCTGGAGAGACCTATTATGACAAATTTTTCAGGTAATAGCTGTCTTTTGTAGAGTTCAAATAATGAGGGCAATAGTTTCTTGGTGGCTAAGCTGCCGCTGATACCAAAAATTATCAGTATGGTTGAATCGATTTCGTTATTCATGATTATTTGTTTATTTTATGTCCACCAAAACTATTTCTCATAGCAGCCAGGATTTTGGTCGTAAAGTTGACTTCACCTTGCTGTGATTTTAATCTGACATCAAAAGCCGACTGAATTGCCGGGGCATCAATACTTAAATCTTTTGCCATCTGTAGGGTCCAGCGTGCTTCCCCACTTTCCGCAACGTATCCATCGATGTCAGCGAGTTCGGGATTATTCTTAAATATATCAATGCATAGTTCGTTAAGCCATGATGTAATGACGCTGTGATGTTGCCAAACGGTCGCCGCGTCTGCTAAATTTATATTTTTCATCGGGCCGTTTTTTAATAAATTAAATCCTTCGGCCAAGCTTTCCATCATGCCGTATTCTATGGCATTGTGAATCATTTTGACGTAATGTCCGCTTCCCGAGCGTCCGAAGTACTTATAATCTCCCTCCGGCTTAGACAAAGTAATCAAAATCGGCTCTATAGTCTCGAAATCTTCTTTTTTATTTGCTCCTACCATCATCGAAAAGCCGTTTTTCAATCCGTGAACCCCTCCTGATGTGCCTACGTCAATCATCGAACAATTGATTTCTTCCAATTTTTTCGCATTGCTTCCGGTGTCGCTAAAATTTGAATTGCCGCCGTCTATAATAATGCTTCTCTCCGGCAAAATTTTCAACCAGTCGTCGATTTCGCTTGCTACGTATTCCGAGGGAATCATCATCCAGATCACGACACGATTTGAGCCAAAACTGTCTACCAGCTGTCTTTTATCGCTGACGGATTTAGCGCCAAATCCGGAAGCTTCATTTAAAAAAACTTGATTCAAGTCAAAGGCTATAACGTCGTGGTTATCCGATATGAGCTTTTGGGCAATCTGCATACCCATTTTACCTAATCCCTGAATTGCTATAGTCATGTACACCCCCTAGTTATTAATATTATATACCGTTACGGAATTATATCTATTAAGTATCATCGCCGGCATTTCAGCCTCCGATTGGCTATTGCCTTCTATCATCTTATAGACCATCTTTTGTTTAGATTCGTCGTTTATAACTAGAAAAACCTGGTTTAGGTATGACAGTCCCTTTGGAGTCAGAGAGATTCTTTTAAATGGGTGTGAAGAATAATGGTCGACAAGTTTATCGGAGTCCATAATCGGATTATCCGGTAGCAAACCGGCGACGTGGCCATCTAAACCCATGCCAAGCTGGCCAACCGAATAAATATCAGTCTCTTCCAATATTCTTGTAAGAGCTTGATCATAGCTGTCTGTAGCGGACTCTATCGTTGCCGTGTCATTATTGATAATTTCTAGAATTATTGATTGTTTTTGCTTAAATCCGGCCGACCGCAGTTGAAACATGTTTGAATCGGCATGATTTAGTTTTCCAAATCTTTCATCGATTAAACCAATGATCAGTTTGCCGGTTAGATTATCGGGAATTTTGTCCATGATTTTGCATTCCACGGCAATATTGGAACCTCCCGATAAAAGCCAAAGAACTTTATCGTGAGTCGTTAGTTTTTCAACTAAAAATTCGCTCAACTGATCTACTAAAATGTCCAAGTTTTTTAAATTGATTAATTTTATCATAGTGCTATTTGTTCTATTATTCATTCTAAACTTAAATCAAGGTTAAGGAAAATGGACTTATTGGATTTTTTGTCCGAAAGAAAAACTGAGCGATTTTGTGATTAAAATCATGCTGTTAATGCTTGATAAATAAGAAGAAAAATATTAGTCTTTGATATATCACGGAGGATTAAAATGGAGAAGTCTAATACACCTTCATTACCGGAGATAAGATTACAAGAGATTTTTGGCCATAAGTTTGATGCCGGCAATTATGATTTCTTTTCTGCTATTTTAAAAAAAGATGTCCATATTGAAATCAGAGAAGCCAACACTGTCGAGCAGTTTATATTTGTTAGATTTGAAGATGAACAGGAATACAACAACACTAGCATCAGGTTGATTCAGAGCATTATAAAAAATCGGCCGACTGTTTCGGCAACTAATTATAAGGCTGCTAAATCCGGGAAATATAAGGATACGATAGATAAAACTCATCGACAGTATTTCACCGGTCAAGGATTGGAGAACCCTGACAGTTTGTCTTTGGCATTTTTGAATCAATTGGCTGATGTGGTTATGGAGATTCAGGAAAAACCGAGCTCCGATCCCGGAATAGCTTGCTAATGTTGCCGAGAAACCGCGAATATCTGGCATCTCAGCTGCCTAATTTTTTGTTAGACATAGAAGATATGGTGATCAAAAATCAGCCACCTCAATATTGTGATCAGTGCAACTTCAAAAACAGCTTCTGTCCGGCCTATCGGATGGAGGTCTTAGTATCCCTGACCACTAGAAAAACTAGCAATCCTGATAGGAATGTTGATGTAGGCGTTGATGAATTAAAGACCCTGCCTGTTTTGAGGAGCCTGGCGAAAGTTTGTATCGATGGATTAAAATCGGGGTCTGATCCCTTGATAATCTAGTTTCGTTTTGAGGAAACTATTTTAAAAACCGTAGCGGCTAAAATTAGGGCGCCAATCGATGCTACGGCGATTACTTTACCTGTCTTTTTCTCTCTAATTTCAATTTTCGGAATCTCCTTGTCAGGTAGCCCGACTTCATATTTGTCTTCACTACTTCTTATTTTGATTTGCTGTCCGTCTAGCGATGTAATGGTCGTTTCTAGATTAGGAAAATTTACTATCTCATTAAAATAATGATCTACTATCGCTTCTTTATCTATAATTGGCTGCTCTAATGAATCGAAATTCTCGGATTCCGAGTAAGGTTGAGGTAACGATGAGGCAACTTCAGTCATAATATTATTATAAAATATATTAAATGATTATTCAAATCTAGGATAAATAAGGCTAGCAGATGCGTTGCTGGGAAAAGATGGATACCAATTGGCGATATCCGCCTTTATATGACCTTTTAAAATTAATCTACCTGGGGTACTAAAAAACTATCCAGGGTGGAGGGATCTGAGGCTTCTATTAATTTTTTAATCAGATCTTTCGTGATAGGATTTGGTACTACAAACACCGGTTCTGGAAATTCGAACGGTTCTTCGGTCTGAAACTCTCTGATTGCGGCATTATAGAGAGTGTCTACAACAACTTGTAAGGCAAATAATTTACCATTTAAATCACTAAGGAGTAGAGAAATTCTGTTAATTAGTTCCTCGGGACCTTTATTTATACTCAGAACTTCTTCTACGTTTAGTGGTGGTTTAAATTTAATCTCAGTCATTTTATTTTGAACCTCTTCGATGTCTTCTTCGCTGCTCACCTTCAGACATATCACTAAGTACTTTCATGACTTTTGCTTGCTTGTTTTTGTCACAAACTGCTAATCTGACGATAGTCGGTCCGTACTGATTTTCAAGGCTTGCTCCAATTAAAAGTCTAGCAAAATATACTCTTTGTCCAGCCGGATTTCTCATTACTTTCAAATCATAGGTTGTAACAGGGCTAGGGATACTATCAACGCTTGGACTGTAGCCTTTTTCAATAATTTCCGGAATTCTCGAGTAAAACATATTATTGACTGAGTTATTTTGAACCTTATCAAGCGACGTAGCCGCTTCTATCAGGGATGGGTGTGACCCAACGGCGCTAGCAATAAGAAAATGCCTTCCACTTTGAAGACTACAATCAACCACAGTAACTTTATAATCAGGACCGCTAAGCCAAGGTAATATATCTTTTCCTAAAACAACGCTTTTATCAAGTTGCTTAGTTCCCGCATAACCAGAAGGGAGATTGTATGATCCCCGATTAAATTCTGACATAACTTTATTATACAATGATAATGCTTATAAATCAATATTATCTATGGCAGAATATCGGGGATAGAACTAGGGGTACAATTAATCACTTTAGGAATTTGTCATTATTGAACAGTAGACTGCAAACTAATCAGTTTATTGTTGGTTGGGATATATATTTTGATCAACAGGATTTTGTGTTGGCTGGGATGTGTTCTCTTGATTATTTATATTAGTCGGTTGAGTAGGCGCTTGGTATCCAGCTGGAGTGTTAGGCGCGGTCCAATTATTAGCAGGTTGTGGATTTGAGAATGGTTGATTATTAAAATTTTGCCAAACAGGATTTTGTCCAGAAACACCAAACAAAAATGATTTAAACTCAGACTCAATCTGGCTAATTGTTCCAGTGAGGTTTGTACCTGGGGGAAGAGTTTTGGCTAGGTTGCGTCCACTTTTTAGAATCTTCCAACCGAATATTATGCTTAGCAGTCTAAAGATGAATAAAAAGGCGCTACTAATTACTACGAAAAGTCCGGCAAAGAAGAAAATCTTCATAAAAGATCCAAATGTTTTGACGTCCCCGCTCCACTGGACCGGGTTCTTTGGATTATAGTTAATAGTTATTACTTGGTTAGGAACAAAAGAGCACATTAGACTGGAAGAATCTACGGACGGACCTTCAAATTGTCTTCCATCCACAACATATTTAACAACAGGCTGACAGGTCGTAGTTGTTGTTGTGCCGCCTGAACTGGTAGTTGACTGCGATTGAGACTGATGATTGGAAACAACCGTCGCAGTTGTAGTGGCTTTGAGATTATTGATACCTGATAGATTACCAAAAAAAGTCGGAACCATCATGAAAATAAGTCCGAATACAACTCCTAGAACTGATCCAAATATTCCTGATCTTTTTTGACCACCGAACGGGTGTGGTAATCCAAAAAATCCGTCAAAAATTAGCAGGCCGCCAATTGCTTCAAGAGCTGCCGCATACATTGCTGGACTTTGTGTTTTATATTTATCTAAAAAGCTAGTAGCCTGATTTTTTATTTTTGAGAATCTCATTTAGAAACATAGTAAATTTAATATTTTTCAAAGTCAATATATGCATTATGACTGACAACCGCTTACCTTCTGCTCGCTTATTGAAACACGAAACAATTGCCTAGCGCTTAATGCTCGAGTCTGCTGCTTTATTCATTCCTTTCGATTAGTGACTTTTTATACATGATTAACATTAAATTTTTAAGTTGGTCATTGGGCTTATTGAATTATAATAAGAATTATGTCGGATTTAACTAATTCTCAGCCCTGGATTAATTTAATTAATCACAAAAATCGACTGGCTAATCAAAAACTGGAAGATTTATTTAATTTGGATCAAAAAAGAGCCGATAATTACAGCATTAGTTTTGATGATATTTATCTGGACTATTCCAAGAATATTATTGATGAGCAGGTCATATCCCAGCTACTGGATTTGGCCAGACTATCCGGTTTACAAGATAAGATAGCTGCCATGTTTAGAGGCGACAAGATTAACTTTACCGAAAATCGTTCAGTTTTGCATACTGCCCTAAGGGACAGCACCGACGAACCCTTAGTAGTAGACGGCCGTGATGTAAAAAAAGATATCAAAGAAGTTCTTAAGAAAATGGAGGGCTTTGCCGACCTGATTAATAATCAGCAGTTGTTCGGTTTTTCTGGAAAACCAATCAAGAATATTGTTAACATCGGCATTGGCGGGTCTGATCTCGGTCCATTGATGGCTACCAGTGCCCTCTTTAATTATTCGAATAAAAATCTGAAAGTAAGATTTGTTTCAAACATTGATCTTAATTCCCTCCAAAACAGTGTTGGCGATTTAATGCCAGACGAAACTCTCTTCATAGTATCGTCAAAGACATTTACTACGGACGAAACTATGACCAATGCCCTGTCTGCTAAGCAGTGGATCATAGATTCTTTGGGCGAGACGGCTGTCAACAAGCATTTCGTAGCAGTCTCAACTAACCGCCAAGAAGTCATGAGCTTTGGTATTGATGCTGAAAATATGTTTGAATTCTGGGATTTTGTAGGTGGCAGATACTCGCTTTGTTCGGCTATAGGATTGTCTTTAATGATTGCTATCGGTTCGTCTAATTTCTATGATATGCTTGGTGGATTTTACGTTGTCGACCAGCATTTTAGAACAACCCCATTTGAAGAAAATATTCCCGTGCTACTGGCATTAATCAGTGTTTGGTATATCAATTTTTGGGGTGTTTCCAGTGAGGCTGTCGTTCCCTATAACGAGAATTTAGCGCACCTATCCAACTATCTTCAGCAGTTGAGTATGGAAAGTAACGGAAAAAGTTATGACATCGATGGGTCGCCGGTTGATTACGATACCGGTTCAGTAATTTGGGGTAGTCAGGGCACCAATGCTCAACACGCTTATTTTCAGCTATTCCATCAAGGCACTAGATTGATACCGATTGACTTGATTGGATTCGTAGAATCGGATTTTGAAAACGACAATAAACATCAGACTAAATTGCTGGCTAATTTGCTGGCTCAATCCAGAGCCTTGGCCTTTGGTAATAAATCGGATGACTCAAACGTTTTCGAATCCATGCCAGGCAATAGACCGAATAATGTATTGTTATTTCCTAAACTGTCACCGAAAACACTTGGTCAGTTACTAGCAATCTACGAACACAAGGTTTTCGTTGAGGGAGTTATATGGCGAATTAATTCGTTTGATCAATTTGGTGTTAATCTTGGAAAACAAATCGCAAAGAGCATATTCGGCGATTTAGACAGAAAAAACCAGTCCGATCTGAACTATGATAATTCTACCAACCGACTCATCCGGCGAATTATCGGAAAATAAATACAGTTTCTGAGTTTCAGCTGATGCAGTTTGATTCTATATTTGCCTATAAAACTAATTGATTATATAATATTTTAAATATTAACTGGGAAAATAAATGAAGCTTGTAGTTTTTATACCGTGCTTGAACGAAGAAAAAACTCTTCCAATTGTACTAAAGTCGATTCCAAAGAAAATCAAAGGCGTCGATAAAATAGAAGTCTTAATTATCGATGACGGATCGACCGATAAAACCTCTCAAGTTGCCAGAGCCCATAAAGTAAAAAGAATCATCAGACATACCAAAAATAAAGGCTTGGCCTATTCATTTAGAGATGGGATTAAAGGCGCTCTTGAAATGGGAGCCGATATAATTGTATTAACCGACGGTGATAATCAATATCCTCAGCAGAAAATTCCGCAGCTGATAAAGCCGATTTTAGATCACAAAGCCGACATAGTTATAGCTGATCGACAGATTGATACTATTAAGCATTTTTCTTCAACTAAAAAGTTTTTACAAAAATTTGGGACCTACATCTTAAACAAGGTAGCCGGTACGTCGATTCCTGACGGAACCAGCGGCTTTAGAGCCTTTTCCAAACAAGCTGCCATAGAGATAAATTTAATTACTCGTTACAGTTTTGGAATGGAGACTGCCATTCAAGCCGGCAACAAGTCTCAGTCGATTGCGACGATTAAAATCAAAACAAATCCTAAAACGAGAGAATCTAGATTAATGAAATCCAATTTCAGTCACGTCAGAAAATCTGGCGTAGCTATTCTTCGAGGATTTCTCATGTACAAACCCTACGCTATCTTTTTTTCTTTGGGCGTAGTGACCCTAATAATCGGTCTTGTTCCTTTTGTGAATTACGTATACATTTTTTTGACTACAAAGAATCCCGGCGGCGCCCATCATCTGCAGTCTTTGATTTTTGGTACAGTCTTGCTGGTTGCTTCTTTTATCGCCTTCACGCTTGGTTTCATAGCCGATTTAATAAGAATAAACCGGTCTCTACTTGAAGATATTTTGGAAATTCAACGTCAGAACCAATACGCGACTAAAAAAACCAGACGTTAGTCGTATAATAACGGCTTCCCTCTACCACTAAATGATTTGATATTTTTTTAGCAGTTTTGTTAATTTTTTTGACCGTTGGGTTACTCCAAATCCAGTCGCTGTCGTTTCTGGATATAAAAGTTAGTACGCCGCCGCCTTGCACGAATAAAATTATTACCACTATCGCAACAAAAATTTTAAATTTCCGATAATTTTTAAAAACTTTGGTTAATAAAATAAGTGAAGTACCGGCCGCTAGCAGAATAATCGGCACCAGATACCGTCCATTCATTAGTTCCAAGACTCCGGTGTATTGGTATGTCTTGTAGCCTTCATATATGAGAACGGCCAGATATATGGAAATAATGATGAAAAATAAATTGACGTAACTATTTATTTTGAAAATCTTAGACCTTAACTTAAAGACAGCAAACAGACTAAGTAGAACAATTATAATAAATCCGGCACTCGGCAGCGGCAGCGGAGGATAGTTTCTGAAATCAGAATTAGGTCCGCTGACGGAAAAGAACAGTCTGTACCAAATCCAGTATATCCATTGGGCTAGATAGACTACTACGCTGCTGTTGACGTTTACTTCATTGGTCGATACTAGTTGGTGCGAGACGTAGTCATGGTACCAAACCGTATACTGGCTGCAGTCATTTTGGCTGAGTATTAAATCACACCTGGGCGATATTGTGTGATATTTAATTAAATTATAGCCATCGCGCTGGATAAACATAGTCAGGCTTAATAATAAAAACAAGATGATAGTCAGGCGATAAACCGGCTTATGTTTACTGAAATCAGACCAGAAATCTGTGATAATTTTTTTAAAGGAATGTCCAAAGTTTTTATATCCAAGCCACAAAAGATAAATTGCGATACCTAAAAATATCGGCATAAATTCGAATTTTACTAGAGAGGAAAAAATCGAGATAGTGATCAGATTCAGTATCCCAAAGGCATTAATGTGCTTGTTTTTAATTTGGTCTACTATTCTAAGTGCTAGATATATAACTATAGCAGTTGATAAGAAAACTAGGTTGTCATAGTTTACCTGGCCGGCAACTTGCGGAATAATCGGAATCAGGATAAAGATGAAAATTGCTATATTCGATAATTTTTGAGACAATCCGATTTTAAGCAGTATTTTGTTGAATATTATTAAACCGACGGCAAACAGAATTAGGTTAATAATTCTAAGAAAAATAATTTGTGCTATTTGGCTATGGAAGAAGTGGGCGAAAACTCTGTAAGGAAAACTCATTATATATTGATAAAGGTACGACGGGTCCCTAGCGACTGCCCCATATAAATTTGCGCCAATTGGTTGTTTGGAAAGAAACGGCGACCAATGAGTGGAATAAACCTGAATTAGACCAAAATGAAAGTTTTCGTCGAAGGCCTGCGGATAAGCGGCAAAAAGCGAAAAATAAAGGGCCTCAACTATAAATAAGCCGATGATTATTTTAAACAAAACCGATGAACTGGATAAAAATTTTAAAATTTTTATCAGGTGTTTTTTAACCATAATATCTTAAAACTTATTATATTATATTAAAACTTAGGTTAAACTTAAAAAATGCCGAGTTCACTGCTAACCTTCTTAAAAAAAATCTACTTGAAGCTTAAAAGTCTAAATTTAAAAAAAATTAAACTGGCAATATCTATTTTAATTGTTGTTACCACCTTCTTGCTTTTTTACAAATATCTATCATCCCATCATCAAACTCTTGAGCAACTGAAAAGATTAAGTCCGACGTTTATATTAGAAATAATAGGTCTATATTCAATCGTCCTGTTGGAACTTATTTATATACTCAAAACCAGTTTGGAGATTGTTGAGCTAAAATTACCCTTTTTAGAAAACCTGCTGATTAATAGCTATTCTTTGATGGTTAATTTTTTCATGTTCGGGCAGAGTGGTCCGGGACTTCGGGCGCTTTACTTAAAGTCGAAATATAAATTGAAAATAAAAAAATTTTTCTATCTCACGCTTCTGTATTATTTTTATTACTTCGTTATAAGCATTGCGTTTATTTTAGCGTCGGTTTTCAATCTATGGTATGTCTATATATTGGTCTTGCTTTCTTTTTTCTTTATCCTATACCTACCTTCCAGGTCGAGCAATAAATTTCTGGACTTAAAAAGCAAGTTTAAAAAGTCTTCTAAACTGTTTGCCTTTACTTTATTACAACTTGTTACTCAAACATATATTTTCGGACTTGAATTAAACTTAGTCTCCAAAGTTGGTTTTAAGCAGCTTTTGTCTTACAGCGGTTTTGCTAATTTATCTTTATTCGCATCTATTACGCCTGCCGGTATTGGCATCAGGGAGTCTTTTTTAATATTATCAAGAAAAATAAGCCATGTTTCGAGTTCAACCATCGTATCCGCCAGTGTTATTGACCGGTCGATCTATATCATATTCTTAATATTAGTCCTAATCTTTTTGCTTGGATTTCATTCATCAAATATCTTGAAAAAAATAAAAAATATAAAAAATTAACGTCGATTATAGTGTTGTAAAAAATAAATTGAATTTTTGTCAAGATAAGAGTATTCTCAATATTTGTTATGGTAAATGTTGAACATGCTGCATCTAGCGACGGATTTGTCGATCCTTCAGAGATGGATACAAGATTAAAAGAAGTTAAGGTCCATGAAATTATGGACGATGTTAAAAAAGCCAGGCTAACTATTAAGTTGACTAATATGACGCCGGAAAATTTTTATAACTGGCTTTGCGATGAAGTTTCTAAAGAAAATAGCACTAGAAAGCCGGAAGACAGCTTATCGCTAGAGCGTGCCTTTGAGCTGATTGACTCAAACTTTGGTTCCCCGGAGGGTTTTAAGCTTTCCGATTTTTTGCCTGAATAAACTTATAGACAGCGAAAAAGATTACAACGCTAAAAACGGCTATCGTAAAGTACGTCTGGTATTTGAGCAGCGTATTTATGTTGTTGGCCGCAAAATAACCGATAGAAGCCCAGGTTGTAACCCAGAGAGTCGCACCAATTGCATTAAACAGAGTGAACCTATGCCATGACATTTCCGATATGCCGGCAATAATTCCGTTAGCTTGCCGGAGACCTTCAATAAATCTGGCAAACATTACCACCCAATTCCCCTTCTTATTGAAAAAATCTTCAAGTTTATCTAATCGTTTTGCTGTTAGGAATATGTATCGGCCGTATTTTTCAACTAGTTTTCTTCCCCCGAAGTCACCAATTGCGAATCCGATATTATCACCGATAACGGCCCCTATAATGGCTATCAAAATGACCAAAAATATATTTAGGTGTCCGAGTACTGAAAAAACCGAAGCAGTAATAAGAGTAGTTTCACCCGGCAACGGTATACCAAAATCTTCCAGCAAGATGAATCCGCCAACTGCCCAATAGCCGTATTTATCCAGAATCGGTGCTAATGTTTGAATGAAGGCTGGCAGATGTTGGTGCACTTGATTATTCTAACAAATTTATTCGTTATTACGCTTTTTTATATTGACGGCATGGTATATATTATTATCTAAACTTATGAAAAAACAGGAAGTAAACGTTTATTCGGTTATCGGCGATGTTGATAAAGAGTTAAGACGCGAACTGACTGATACTGATTACTTTATAGTCGGTGGCGTCGTATCAAACATACTGGCTGATAACAGAACAGTTTATGACGTGCCGAACCGATTAGTGCTTCCCGACAGGTCTCTGGAGCTATCTAATTACCGTGATGACGGGAGTCTTCGAGACATAGATGTGCTGATACTTAAAAAAATATCTACCAATCATTTAAAATATATTGAAAAAGTTGTTCTCGAATCGATTGACGGATTGCTAGTTCCGTCAGTTTTCGGACTGAATGAATATAATCCTAATCGCAATCGATTTAAAGCCAATCTGCTGGATTGGGTCAGTAAGAGGACCATTGATGAGAACGGCGTTTTAAGCTACGAATTATTTCCACTGAGTCAACGGGTCGATAGAAAGTCTTATGAACCTTGGCATTTTCAAACTAAGCCTAGCCAACCTATGCTTCCGATGCTTCATCCTGTCGGACATTTGACGGCTTACAGCATTAGATCTATCTCGGGTCTTAGACCGAAAGATCAGCAAAAAGTCGATAGGATGCGTCAAAATCTATACGATGCAGCTCCTGAACTTTTTGAAAACCTTGAAGAAAGTGGCTTATCCGGTTGGCTGGAATTTTCCGACAGCCTGAAGGAGCTAATCGAGTCTCCGCGGCCTATTAAGGGCATAAAACACGGTGATTTTATTGCATTCAAAGCCAAAAGTAAGCTGCTTAATTTCGTTGAGTCGAACCCTAGGATGGTAACCTTATCTTATAACAAGTTTATTGCTAAGCTGCTTAATTTGATAATACATTCCTAGTTTGACTATTACGCTCAATAAATTAAAATAAATACAGGAAATATAAATAAAAATTAATGCATAGTTTTTTAGTAGAAGACAATCAGAAATTGAACGACAACACCCTGCTGCTGACTCTTAAAAGAGAGCCGTCGGAAAGGCCTATTTCGTTTCAGCCGGGCCAGTATGCAGCCATTAGCTTTTATCATGGCAAGAAACAGTCTCCGGCCAGATGTTTTTCTATTGTAAGCTCCCCGACCGAACAAAATAGGCTACAGTTTAGTACCAGGATTAATGGGAAATTTACCAGAGCCTTGTCGAGGCTGGAGCCCGAGGACGTCGTCAATGTCTACGGTCCGTTTGGTGGCTTTGTTTTTGATTTGACCCAAGACAAGAACGTGGTTTTTATTGCCGGAGGCATAGGCATTACCCCTTTCATGTCGATGATGCGATACGCTCACACCTTGAAAGCCGACAATAATGTTAATTTGTTCTATAGCTCGGCCGTTGAAACCGGTATCCCGTTTAAAGATGAACTGGTTAATATTGAAAAAGATTTACCTAATCTTAAAACCAGATTTGTCATTAGTAATGGCGATATCACTGACGAAACTTTAAAACATCGTTCATTTTCAGGACATATCGATCCAGACTTAATATCTAAGAACGTAGACGGTCAACTCGTTGATTATAAATTCTATATTTGCGGTCCGCCGCCTTTTATGGAAATCATTAAAAACGGTCTTAAGAAAGCCGGTATACCTGAGAGACAGATTTTAACAGAAGCTTTTACCCAGGCTACCACCAAACAATCAGGAATCTTAAAAAGTTGGCCGGCAAATATTTATGCCATGGGAGCGGTTGGTGTCGTACTCGGCAGTTTAATAGTTACGGCCAGTGATTTGCTAAGGACTCTGCCGCCGACATCCAATGTGCTGCCGACAAAGAGCTCACCGTTTTTAATCACCAATGCCAGACAAGAGCAGTTAAATCAAATCGTGAATAGCATTTCGCCTTCTCCTGGGGTAATTACAGTTCCAACCAAAAATTCTAGCAACAGTACTACCACAACTTCGTCAACAACTACTAGTTCACAGCCAGCACCAACCTTTGCGCCGATTTATTCGGCTCCAATTTCAACGACGACCGCCACTAAAATTCCTTAATGGTTTATCACGACAGCCAAATAGCTCTAGGTACTAACTGCACGATATCGATATATACGGATAGTCAAAAGAAATCAGTTGAAAAATTATTTCAAATCCTTTGGCTAAAAATTTTCGAATTCGAAAAGAGTTTTAGCCGGTTCATACCAGGGAGTGAATTGACGATTTTTAACTCTAAGGCCGGTACCGAGCAAAAAATCTCAAAAACGTTTAAAGACATTTTGCTTCAGTCGCTAAGTTATTACCGGGCAACCAATGGAATGTTTAACCCTTTTATTTTACCGGCCTTGGAAAAAGCCGGTTATGACCATTCTCTTTTACAGGGTTTTGAGAATGATTTGTACGTCAAGCACGAAAATGCCGAGATAGTTGATTTTGAGCAGTTGAAAATTTTCGAAGACTCTGCCTATATTCCAAAAAATTCGGCTATTGATTTAGGCGGAATTGGCAAAGGCTATTTATTGGATTTATTAGCCGGTTTTTTAGTGGATTACAAGGACGAATTTCGGGGTTTCTGGATTTCTCTGGGTGGTGATGTTGTGACATACGGCTATCAATCAACAAAATCTCCAATCAAGACTTTTATTGAAAAAGATTCTGACTCTGTTCAGGAAAATATAGGATTTGTCTTATCATCAAGGAACGAAAAGAAAGCTGTTGCTACTTCAGGGGTTAATTACCGAAAAGGTCTTAAGGACAATAAGGCATGGCATCACATCATTGATCCAGTTAGTGGACAGCCGGCCAAAACAGACATAACTATGGCCACGGTATTTGGCGACAGCGCGGCTTATTGTGATGTGATGGCTTCATGCCTAATCATTGCCGGCAAAAACCGATTTTTAGATACCTGCCAAGAATTTAGACTTGAAGATGCTCTCATACAAGGGTATATTGGTATGAGAAATAGTGATGATTATTATATTGAATCGGTGGGACAAAATATTAAAATAAAAAGAGAGCGAAATGGTTAAGAGAATCAGCCTTATTTTGATTGGAATTGCAAGCCTGTTTTTATTGGGTTTTGGAAATGTTTCGGCACTTTCATTCGGCTACATGGCCAGTTCTAGCAACCCCGATATAATTGTACCGGCCGTTCAAGGTCCAAGTGTCCAGTCTAATCTAAAAAACAGAGCTAAAACGGCTTGGCCGTGGTATGTGACTAGGGCATCTGGTATTGTGGCGGCCGTTTTGCTTTTCATGCTTATCGTTTCTGGCGTTGGCTTAATAACCGGATATACTTTTAAATTTCTGGAACCGTTAAATGCCTGGGCGGCCCATAGGGCTATGGGATTGGCGTTTTTTGTGGCTTTGATTATTCACGGCGGATCGCTGCTGTTTGATACGTACATTAAGTTTAATGTTGCTCAAATTTTCCTGCCGTTTTTATCTAATTATCGGACTACGACTCTCTTTCACCATCCTGTCGGTTCATTATATGTCGCACTGGGAATCATCGCATTTTACTTTGTACTGGCCATCGTTTTAAGTTCCCTGTTTTGGATAAACAAAAAACCTTACCAGTGGAAATCTCTCCATTTTTTGGCTTATTTAGTATTCATTTTCGTTTTCATTCACGCCCTTTATATTGGTACGGATTTTGCCCACGGCATCTTTAGGGTACTCTGGATTATCTTTGGTATTACAACAGCCCTTTTGATTATCTACAGACTAAGCAGAGCGAGGTCGATATGAGCGATAAATACAATGCCTATCAGGATTATTTCAAAAGGAACCAGCACAAAAGATTGGTCAACTGGTCTATTTTTTATGCTATCGTTGCCATCTTATTCATAGTGTTTTTCGTTAAACAGATTGATAAAGTAAATACTCTGAACTTTGCTTCCGGACAACTAGGCTTGTCGATGTCAAAGATTAAATATACTGTCGGCGATTCAATCAGTTTCACGATAACAAATAATTTCAGCGTACCAATTACTCTGGTCGATAAATGTCCTAAGCCCTGGCTACATGTTTATAGCTACAATAATGGCAGCTGGAATCAAATCTCGGCCAATGCACCGGCTTCTTATTGCAGTACTCAGCCCAGTAATCTGGTTTTGAAACCTCACGAATCAATCACTAAAAACTACGATCAGTGGTCAAGTTTATTCACTAACCCGGGCATTTACCGAGTGGTGGCTTTTGCCGAAAACTATAACGGTTTGGCTTATGCCGACTTTCAGGTAGTGGCTAAAATCGTAAATGTTCAAGTTGCGCCGGTGGTAATATACAAGCCGGTCTATACGCCGATTTACATTCCTGTTCAAAGTAGCGGGGGCGGCGATAACTAGGATTTAAATTTTAACTGCCGATATAGCCTGCCGAATACTGAATTAATAGATATACCCAACCCATGCTAAAAAGTGCAATCACAATTGCGTAGTATAGCTGTTTGTTTTTAGTGTATTCATAAATCATCAGCGGAACCGGAAAAATCATCAGAGTATATCTGGCAAACCCTCCAAATTGTCCGCCGACTAGAGGTATTAACAGGTATAGAATGCTGTAGATAGAAAAACTTATCTCTTTTTTCCACCAATAAAATACCGCTACCACAACCGGGATTAGGAACAACGAATTCAAAATAGAGATATGGGCCAGCTGGGTAAAGATATTATGGTGCAGCCAACCGTGGTTTTGCTGGGTCTTGATGAATTCCAAGGGATTTTTAAACCGTATATACATTGCTATCATATAGAAAACTATTCCAACGCTTCCTAGTAATCCTGTTTTTATTATTTTGCTTAGCTTTTGCTTATTTTTAAACCATAAGATACTAAGAACCAAGGCCAGCACGAAAATGCCGTTTATTCTGGTCATTGTTACCAGAGCTGCGAAAATTGCCGATAACTTATAATGATCTTTTAAGGCGTAATAGATTGCCCCGAGCGATAGAAAAGCAAATAAACTTTCGGAAAATGTTGCCAAAAAGAATATGGCCGTCGGATACAATGCAAAAACCAACACTGCCTTAATAATCTCTTCTCTTTTTTTAGGCTTGTAGTATTCTTTGATTATTTTTATGTAGTAATAAAATGTACCGAATAAAAATCCCCATGCCACTACTAGTCCGCTGTCCAGCAGTGATTTGACTATTTTATGGACGAGAGCTACGGCTGCCGGGTAAAGCGGAAAGAAATTTACCAGATAACCTTTGTCGTAGCCGTTTTTAGCTATATTGAGATAAATCGGACCGTCCCAGTTTGATAGAAATTTTAAAGGATTTTTCGGTTCCAGCGTATAAGTATTGACTGTCAGTTTGGTTATAGGAATAACTCGGTTGCTTTCATAACCGATAATAACTCCAATCAATACTAAACTTATAGTTATGATGGCTGCTAGAAATAAGTCGTTTTTTATTAATTTTTTGGTTTTTTTTCTTATTTTTTCAAGCATGGGGACATAGCTGATCATTTTTAAACCATTTTTTATAATCTTTTAATTTTATCAAAAATGTAGTCTAGCTCAAAACTTAACTTGAACTGATTAGTAGTTTAAAATACTCTGTTCCGCCAAACGGTATTTTCTGCTTAATTAGCTTATCGCCAATTAAAGAATTAGCTGACAGTATTTTGAAGACGCCGTAATTTTCATTGATTATATCGACGGCAGTTGTCAGCCTATCGGTCTTGTTGACCTCGTCAAACAAACTTATTTGATGCCTGCTTGTTCTGGATAGTCCGTAGCAAGTAATTCCCATTGCCTGTACTGTTGCACCGATCGGCCTTTGGTTTAATAAAAATAAAGCTCGTCGGTAGATATCGTAATCAGAAAAAAATGCCGTCTTGTGCATCTTCCTTTGATACCAGCTTTCCCCTCCGGTAAAATTTAACCAGACCAAAACACCTCTAGCATCAACATTCTGGTATCTCAGTTTTTTACCGGTCGTCTGGCAAAGATATTGCAGCGCCGAATTTAAAAGATCGTTTTGGTTTGTCGGTTTATTCAACACCCATTGCCTGCCGACTTGACCTAATTTTGTTTGCACATTGTCCATCTCGTAACCCCTTAACCTGTAATACCAGTCTTCGCCGATTACCGAATTGAACACCATTTTCTTAAGAGTGTCGGACGAAGCATTTAAAAATTCAATCGGACTGTAGATGTTGGAGGCATTGAGTCTGGCCTCATAATGATTGGCGATTCCGGGCAGATCGGTTAATTTTAGCGTTTTGTAGATATTGATTAAATTTCGATGATTGATGATATCCATGCCGTCTGGCTTGTTTAAGGAAGCGGCTACCTTGGCCAGAAATTGATTTGGACCGATGCCGATGTTGACCGTTACTACTGATCCGATTTCCTGCTTTATAGTTTTCTTAATTTCATAACCTATTATTTCCAGAGGTTTGTTATTGATATTATTTCTGGTAGAGTGAAAATCTATAATTCCCTCATCAATGCTTTTCATCTTAATATCCGGCGAATATTTTTTCATAATTGAGGCTAATTTTTGATAGATGTAATGATACTTGGCGGGATCGGACTCCAGAATAATAAAATCGGGTATGATGGCCTTTACCTCACTTAAGGGCATGCCGACTTTTACTCCCAGTCTTTTGGCTTGATAAGAGGCAGCTATGACGCAGCAGTTTTTAGATATCCGGTTGGTGACTCCCATCGGTTTTCCTCTTAGACTAGGTCTAGATTGTTGTTCTATGGTGGCAAAAGCACTGTTTAGGTCAATGTGCATAATCAGAGGTTCTTCGGTGTTTAGATTGAGATTACTCATGATAGTTAAAGTTAGTTATATATATCAATCTCCAAATCAGCGTCTCGCTATCAAACTCCAGCCGATAATCGTTGGTGCCGTCGCTCATATCAAATACATGAATGGCCCGACTGCCCTTTTTGGTCGGGTGTCTTAGTCCCAGTTCAGTCAGGGTTATTGTTTTATTTTGATATTTTATCTTTAGGGGTAAACAGACCGATATCGGGTTTTTATAATCGAAGGTCGCTGCTACCTCAATCGGTTTATTGATATAAATCGGTTCCATGCCGTAAGCTCCACTAATTTAATTAGGATAAATAGATTTTTTAAGCGGGTTTATGGTTTTTTGTGGAGCTTACATGTTAGAAAGTTTGTGACCGCTTAACAAAACACTCTTTCATGACAAGGAAGCAATATTGTAAGGTTTGATAGATGACCAGGGCCCGGAGGATGGCAATCTTTATATAACTAATTATAGTACCAACACAATATTTGTAAATTATTTATTTTACGGCTAACTTTATTTATAATTTATCTATGATAGAGAGAGTTAAAGATCCGGCTGACTTGGGACGAAGTTATATTGATAAGATAGATGCTTTAAAGCTGGAAAGCTTCGACAAGTCGATTGAGGAGCAAAAAGTCCTGGCAGAGTTAGACAGCATCAGCGAAAAATGCCATTTTTCCAATCAGAAATATTTCGTTAACGTTAATTTGGCTTTTTCAATACCGGTATCTTTTTCTGCCGACGACAAGGTTTCGTTTCTTCGTTTTGAATCTCTTTGCTTTGAAGCAAAATTTGTTACTTATTCGGTAGTCAGGATAGGCAGAATTTTGACCGAACGTGCCGTAAGAGCACTATGCGTTAGTTTTGATGACAGTATTTTACTGCCATATTTCGATAACCTACCGGCTGATCATTTGTTGCATGTACCGGTGTTAGCCGTAGACAATATGCTTGCTACCGAATAGCTCGAAGCATTGAAACGATATGATTCCGAGTGTCGTTAAAATTATCCGATATGAAATGTCTGACAGGTTTATAAGAAGTTGATGCCAGTATCATGACGACCAATAATATGGCCGGGAAAGACAGGCTTAGCCTGTTTCTGCCCACCGAGTTTCTAAAAGCCGGCGCCGATCCAATAACCTGCCTCTTAAAGATTTTGTTAAGGTAATAAGCGCCGAGGTAGTAATAAAGAAATGTTACAAAAAGATTATAGAGAAGACCTTTGGTTAAGCGCCTGCCTGAAGTCATGGTTGAGTTGGTCGGTAAAAATTTTATCTTGCCGTGCTTTCTTAGAGAATGAAGCAGATAAAGTTCGTCACCCCCCTGCATCGTACTGAGATCATATCCTTCAAAATATTCTTTTTTAAAAGCTATGTTGGTAGCTGTTACGTAAAAAGGATGTCCGGCAATCAATGAGTATATGTAGTCATATCCAAACAAAAAATGGGTATAAACCTTTCCCCACCATGGTCCGTCGATATATCGGCAGGGTCCGCAGACGGCAATCAAATCTTTGTTCTTAGAAAAGTTTTCGTCGATTTTTGAAAGCCAGTTCTTTTTAAAAACGGTATCGGCGTCGGTAGAAATTACCACCTCTCCTCTGGCTTGGTCAGTGCCCTTTTGTCTGGCAAAACAGACTCCCGGGTTTATTTCCTTTACTACTCTGGCGCCTAAGTCGGCTGCCAGCTGAGCCGTATTATCTGTCGAGTTATTATCGACTACTATAATTTCAAACTCTCCCTGATAATCTTGATTATTTAAAGATCTTATTGATTTTTCAATGTAGTTTTCTTCATTAAAACAAGGGATGACAATGCTGTACCTCACCCTTTTGACGTGTTTCATAATCTATCACTATTATATTGTTTTTTTAATAAAGATAAATAATTATTTAGATGTTTGTGCTCACTATCTGATACGAATTTATCTGGATTTTTAACAATGTCGGAAAAACTTAGCCATTCATAAGATGAGTGTTCATCAGACAGTTTAATGTTACTGTTTAGGGCTGAGGCACTAAAAAAAACGACCAGGACATGGTGTTTTACCCCGTCTTTCATGTAATACCTTTTCGATGAAAAGGCAAACTCATTAATCTTAAATTTGAAATCAACTGATAGTTCTTCTTCAATCTCTCTGCTTAAAGACTGTTCAAAATCATCATCTATTTCGTCGCTATTGATTCTGCCGCCGGGAAAGTCATACTTTCCATCGGGCGAATAGAGAGTTAGTAGTTTATCGCCGTCAATGATTAAAGATTTTAAAGAGACTTGAAACAAGGCGAAATTGGATGATTGGTCTGCCATGACTATGATGCACTCCTTGACATAGAGATTTGTATTTTTGAACCGTCGACTTCGAATTCGTTACTGAATTCGATACTGTCATCTTTCTCCAGTTTTGCAATGGAGAGAGTCTCGTTGTTAATCATTTCAGAAAAAACTTCCAATGTTTGGTCGATAATTTTATCCTGACTGAATAGGCTAAGCTTAATTCTGTCGTCAACATTGAATCCGGCCTGTTTTCTGAAGCTCTGAATATGTCTGATTATTTCTCTGGCAATACCTTCTTGTTTTAACTTGGTCGAAATTTCAGTGTCTAATTTGAGCTCTTTACCGGTTTTTACTTTCTTAAC
>JAKBGO010000001.1 GCA_021833065.1 bacterium | reverse complement strand
TCGTTCTTCATTTGTAAGACTATTCTATTTACATAGTCAGGATTGTACCAGAAATGTGGATTATCGCCGTTTTTCTTGCCAAGCAACTTTGCAGCGTTTAAAACCAAACTACCACTACCAGCAGAAGAGATTATATTCTGAGCCCAGCTATCATATCCGGCCCCGTTAATTATTACAAAATTAGCCTTGGCGAAAGTCCTTGCCACTTTGGCATTAACCTCATATTCATGTGGGTCGGCATTCGGATCATTAACCAAGCTAGTGACATTGACCTGATTTCCGCCAATTTGAGAGACTAAACTTCCCCAAAAATTTTCTGCCGCGACTATACCGACCTTTCCAATAACTGGATTTAAACCGGACTTTGGAACACTTAAGATCAAATAAAATAATCCTATGAATACAAATACAAAAATTGAAATCAGTATTCTTTTAATTGTCATGAATTTATCTTGGTTTTGAGGTTTTTTTCAATTCTTGTAAAATTTCGGATTGATTCTTCAATAATTTCATCTGTTCTTCTTGTAGATTAGCCAAGTATGTCAATGTCCTGTGGTCAGTCTCTGCTTTGGCTTCCTGATGACCTTGTATGACATTTTGACCAACCATAATAATAGGCAGCAAAACCAGTTGGAAAAATGTTTGAGCGACCCAGGCAATTAAAGCGATTAGGCTTGTCGAGATTAGCCACCCGGGAAAAAAATTTCTAAGGTGCGGAAAAACACCAGTCAAAACAGCCGGCAATGATACAAAAGCCAGAACAGTGAACAAGTAGGCCGTCCACATAGTTCCCACTCCATTAGTTATTTTAACCGCCAAGGAATTGTTGAATTTTGAAGCAAATGAAACAGGATGCTTGTTTTTATAGACTTCTTTCGGATGAATTACATTAGCATTATCTTTTAAGTCGCTCATATGAAACCATATTAACAAAAAATTAGTATTAGTACTAAGGTTAATTATTCGCTACAATTAATAGCTGATATCTAAGACAAAATATCAATATGGTTCAGAATAAATATATTAATCTAGAGTCTGTAATTAAAGCAGCCGAAAATCTAAAAGACCTGATAGTCGATACGCCACTACAATTAAACAATCGGCTGTCGGACAAGTACTCCAGTAAAATATTTTTTAAAAGAGAGGACCTCCAAATTGTCAGATCTTATAAAATCAGAGGTGCTTTTAATCTTATATCCAGTCTAACTGACAACGAAAAAAATAACGGTATAGTTACCGCCAGTGCCGGTAATCACGCACAAGGCGTAGCTCTAAGTGCTGCCCGTTTAAAAATTCCGGCCACCATTTTCATGCCCAAAAATACCCCTGCCCAGAAAATCAGTAAAGTAAAGAAATTCGGTGAAAATTTTGTCGACATTAGACTAGTCGGTCAAAATTTCGACGAATCAAACGACCAAGCTCTGAAATTTTCCAATAAAACAAACCGTGTTTTTATTCCGCCTTTTGATGATGATAAGATCATTGCCGGTCAAGCTACCGTCGGTCTGGAAATCTTGGAGCAGTTTAAAGAGCCAATTGATTATTTAATAGTTCCTATCGGTGGTGGTGGGTTAATTGCCGGTTTAATTAGTGTTTTTAAAATCAAAAGTCCTGAAACCAAGATTATTGGCGTAGAACCGGAAAATGCCGATGCCATGAATCAGTCAATTAAAAAAAACCGGGTGATAAAATTAAACCAACTCGATACTTTTGTCGACGGCGCGGCAGTCAAGTCAGTCGGCCAAAAAACTTTCAATATCGTAAAATCCAATATTGAAAAGATAATTGTAGTTTCAACCAACCACTTAAGCCATGAGATCAGTGAGCTTTATCAAGAAGAAGGAATTGTTGCCGAACCGGCAGGGGCGCTCAGTGTCGCAGCACTAGAATCAATCAAAAAAGATATTGAGGGCAAAAATGTTATCTGCATAATCAGTGGCGGAAATAATGATATTAATAGGTACAAGGAAATTATCGATAAAAGCCTTAAGCATCGGGGACTAAAACATCATTATGTAATTGAAGCCGTATCGAAACTCGAAAAACTTGAAGCCTACGTAGAAGAAAAATTCAAAAACAGTATTCAAATAAGTATTGATAAATTCGACTATAAGAAAAAAACAATAAACATATCTATAGTTTACAAAGACAAAAGGCACATCGAAAAAATCGAAAATTATCTTAAAAAAAATAATTAAAATATTTTACAACACAATTTTTTTGAATTTTTTTAAATACGTTTTATATAATACAGTTTAATTAACCAAAACGGAGATTTAAAAATATGTCGCAGTCGATGGGCGAGTCTTTTGATAGTGATAGCCAAAAAAAACTATTTGATCCGGAAATAATCAGGATGGCAGACGATATATTTACTCACGATGGCAATGATCCTACCAGAGCACTTGATTACTTAGATGAAATAGAGGACATGTCATATACAATTCCCGAAACAAGACTTGAATCCGAAGCTCGCCGGTTATTTCATCAATTAATAGAGTCTGAAGCCCAAATTATACCAATCTCTCAACATCTTCTTACTAGAAATCTAAAACCAAAAACAATTAAACGAAAGCCAAAAAGAACTATTTCTTAAAAACTTTGTTGAATATTGCTTAGTTTAGAGCTCTCGGATTGCGATGAATTTAGATTCATATGATTTATATAGTCTCTGGCCTTACTCAAATCATTCAATGAACTTAAGCTAGGGATAGAACTAAGGTTGTTGCTTGAAATAAGTGGCGTAGTTTTTTTAGTTGAACTGTTGTTTTTCTGCCAGATTATGAGCAACATAAATAAAATAATCAGTACCGAAACAACACCGATCAGATATTGCCTTTGTTTTTTCGAAATAGAATTACTGCTCATTGCTTATGGATTATTTTTCAAGACAATATTATTAACTTTAGCAATTGATATTATCAGATTATTAACAGAATTTCTAAGAGAAATAAGATCATTAATCTCATTTTTTAAATAAGATTGGTAATTTATCAAATCAACAATCGGGTCAGAAGAAGTACAGGAAAATAATGAAGTCGACTTGAGACTGGTAAAATCACTGTACGCCTTTGTTTGAATCAAACCAATTTGATTTATGGTTTGCGAATAGTTTGAAATAATTTTACTTTTTTGAGAGTACAAACTTTCGAGTCTTAATGTTACAGTTGTTAATCCGCTTAACTGATTCTGCTCAACTGCGGTTATGCTATTTGTGATTGAATTAATTTGTGATTGCTTTGTCTTGCAAACCGATAACTGGGACGAATTTAATATTGATGGACTGTTATTACTGGTTTTATTTTGAGTAATATTGGAATAGTTGTTGGCTGTCGGTTGATTAGATTGATTAATGTATTTAGAGTTAGATAGGCCAAATGAGGTGGTTGCACCAAATAAAAGAATAATCACAATTAGAGAGAAAGAAAAAACCAACCCCTTTGACGGACTATAAGTATATTTCATAATTCTTCTAATATTGTAGTTCAAAATTTAAGCTTATGCTATTAAATAATAGAGCGGTGTTTATATCACTGCTCTATTATTGAGGATTCTTTATAGAGTGAACTAAAATCCTGAAGTTTGAGAACTTAGTTGAGAACTGTCGGTGCTGGAAGCAGTTACGCTAGTTTGATTGAGTGCCTGCATAGCACTGGTCAAATCTGAGGCACTATTCACTTGAGGGGGGGTTGGTACGGTTGTCAGGTTGCCGGAATTGGCTGTTGAGTTAGATGAACTACTAACCGAAGCTGATGGGGTCGCAATTTTACTTTTATTGCTCCAGACGTAATAGCCGACTGCCGCAATTGCAGCGACAACTATTATTACTATCAGTAGTTCGACGCCAGCAAATCCTGTTTGAGATTTTTTGAATGACTTCATTTTTAGTTTCCTCCTGTGCTTGTAGTTGTTTGACCGGCATCAGTTGATACTTTTACGCCGTTAGCCGATGCTACGCCGACTATAAGATTTTTGACCGATGTTCTAAAGTTTTGCAAATCACTGATTTCAAGCTTAAGGTAGCCTTGAAAAGCCAACACCATTCCTTTTGGATCGGATGAACTACAGCTGAAATTTGAATCGCTCTTTAGTGATGAAAAATCGGTTTGAGCTTGAGTTTGAGCAGCATTAACCTGTGCCACCAGGGTTGAATAATTGCTAAGTGTTTTGCCCGATTTAGTATAGAAAGCTTCGACACGGTTAGCTATTGTTCCAAACAAATTGAGCTGATTTTGAGCTCTCGTTTGTATTCTAGTCATGATGGTATTAATTGCTGCTTCCCTGTTTTGGCATGACTTTAGCTGAGCAGCAGCCAACTTAGCCTGTCCATTGCCTGCTTGAGAAGGCATACTGGAATTGGCTGGACCGACTTCACTGGTCGGTGTAACTTGAGCATGACTAGTCGCTTGAGTCGGTAGACCCATAACTGTTGAGCTAACAACAAATACTAGTGCCGCTACAACACCTATAAAACTTAAATGTCTGATTTTTTTAACCATTGATGATTATCCTTACTATATATTATTAGATAATAATCTAATTATTACGCTTAAGGTTTGATGTGTCAACAAACGTTTTTTCTAAAATTTAATCGGTATCGACAGAGAATCAGCATTTTGAGTTAAGCCGGAAGGATTGTCGTTATAAAGAACAAGCATTCCAGTACCGGTCGGCGAACTTGAATAAGTCAACTGAGCTGAAAAAGGAACCAGATTGGTCGTCATCCAATCGCCGAGAACATGTGCTGGGCCACCGGCAATTTCTTTTCCGGCACTATCGAATAGCCTAATCGGAAAATTTGCTTCAAAAGACCAATTACCGGGAACTTCACCGACTACCGCCAAAGGACTACTAACCTTAGCATCTTTAGCTGGAGTGAAAACCAAAATTTTTACACCTTTAAGAGATGTGTAACTGTAACCAGCGCAATTAATAATGTTATCTACTGCGTTATTACTTGTCTGACAAGAATTTTTGAGCTGATTCGTCAAATCTACTATTTGAGTATTAAGACCCGACACCTGGCTATTTAACTGGTTAATTTTAGAGTTTAAAGTATTGACCTTACTATGCTGCCAGTTATAGGTTATATAAGCCCCGGCAATTACTACTGCCAGTGAAACAACAATGTAGATGGTTTTGTTTAATATATTCCCTATCATATTTTTAATATAAACAAAAAAATAACTACTTGTCTGTGATTTGAATTAAAATAACAAGCGCACAGGTTATAATAAGAAAATGAATAAAAAGATTCTGGCAACTGCTACAGTGTTTGTTCTTTTAGTAGGCGGATGGTATATTTTCTACGGTCTTAAAAAACCCGTTCAACCTAATAAAAATTACACTACAACCTCAAAAAATCAAAAAATAAACAATGTAGTAGTCCTGGATTACTCTCATCAAGGGCTAACTACAGTCGGTCCTAACATTTATAACCAAAATAATGTAATTCAGTTGATATTGTCATACAACAGCCTAAAGTCACTCCCTTCTCAACTCGGCAATCTCAATAAACTTCAGGTACTGAGAGTGGATCATAACCAACTTCAAGGTTCATTAATAGCCGAGATCCGCAAAATGCCACTTCAAACGTTAGATGTCAGCTACAACGATATGACAGGAATACCAGCTGAAATAGGACAACTTAGTCATCTCAAATTCCTTGATTACAGCTACAATAAAATAAACAGTTTGCCGAATGAAATAGCCAACTTAAAACAGCTCCAGGTATTTAATCTAACTGGAAATCCTCTGTCGATAAATCAGATCTCAACTTTAAGAAAAGAACTTCCAAACACAACAATCGTCTTTTAGATTCCCCATCAGATACAGTAGGAATCATCTTATTGGATGTCCATATTTAAGAGCAAAAGTAGCAATATCGGGTATTCCAAAACGACTACTCCAAAGCTCAAACTTTTGGGCTTGCAGTGGCAAATCTTTTTTTAATCCATTCAGAAAAGTAGTATAGGAATTAAAGGTTGGATGTTTTGAGTGAAATCTATCAGCATAACACAATAACTCTCCTTCGATTGAACTGGGCACATAATCTCGTTCCGGTAAATACCATGGTGTATTTATAATCTCTGACTTAGTAAGACCAAGTAAAACATGTGTTTCAACAATGTCCGTTAGGCGTGAATCGATACCTTCATCTTGTAGTATTTTTGAGCCCAAAATCGCATGTTGAGGATATAACCTCTCATTTAAATTCTGACCGTTAGCGTCAAAAAAAGCATAACTGCCAATATCATGTAGAAGGCATGCCTTTTTCAATAAATCCATGTCGAGTTTCTGTTGAGAATTCTCGGCACACCAACTAGCAATATCACTGACTATCTGACAGTGTCTGTAAACCAAGTCGTAAACTATGTCGTTCGGAGCATACTTATGATGTAATCTTTCAATTTCCGTGATACTGGGTAGATAAACCATGCTTAAATATTAACAGGTAGACTCTATTTGTTACTATTTAACACTAACCAATATTATTGTGTTGATTAGAGACTGATGAGCTTGTAAAATTCACAAAAAAGGAGAAATAAATGACTTTTGACGACTATCAAAAAATAGCTTTAACCACGGCGGAGAACGATAGTGATCCGTTAACCGAAAAAACCATTTGGGCTATGGGCATTGCCGGGGAAGCCGGAGAAGTAATCGAAAAATGGAAGAAAATTGTTGCTTATAAAGAAGGTAAGATTACTAAAGAAGATATACAGGACCTAACTAAGGAGCTTGGTGATATTGTGTGGTACATCGCTGTTTTTGCTAATTCAATTGGGATAACATTTAACGAAATAATAGAAACTAATATAGCCAAATTATCCGACAGAAAAAAAAGAAATGTCATTCGCGGTGAAGGTGATAATCGCTAAATATGCGATAGTTTATAAAATACCAGTCTCCAAAATAGATTATTAATCTGTTACGTAAAACTAGATAACATTTCAACTTAAATTCTGGTGACCCTAAGGGGTCCGATTTATAAAAGTTTGGCCAATGAAATTATTCGATGGAATAAAACATTAAATAGTCCGAATGTGGTGGGGTTGTTTTGCAGTTAGGCTCTGTACACATCTTTCCTGTGTTTAATGCTTATAACTTGAAGTGTTTTGCCATCTATATCAAAAACTATACGATAATGACCGACCCGAAATCTATAACTACCGATGCTTGAATGTACTAGTTGTCTTGAATAAGCCAAAGGGTCTTCCTGGTCAATGAAGAATTGAAGTTTTTTTGCAATTCTTTTACGAGTAGTTTGGTCAAGTTTATCTAAATCTTTTTTACTGCTACCCGCAAATACTATGCGGTAATGGCTCATTTATAGTACGTCCCCAAAAACCTCGTCGAACGTATAAACATCGCCATTCTTTATTTCGTCACGAGCCTTAGAAATGGAGGCGATATATTCACTATCATTTAACAGCAATAAATCTTCTAGCAAGTCGTCATCAATAATGACCTTGCCAGTAAGTTTACCCCTACTTTTAATAAACAATATGTCGTCTTTGCCTACAGCATTAATAGTAGCTGATAGATTATTACGCAAATCGGTGGTATCTATTGTCTTAGTACTCATAATGTTATCCTTATATTACATTTCTATTGTACAATTAATTGTACTTCTGTGTCAATTTGCGTTTCCACTAAAAACCTCGCAAGAACTTAAAGTCCAAACGAGGTGATTCATTAGCCGCTATATAGCAAGGAGTAATATACCAAAAAGATTTTATAAATTTCTAACAGATATATTTCGTCTGATAATTATAGTTGATTAGATTTACAATCAAATCTTATCTGTAATTCTCTCTTGGTGATCCCAAGGGGAATCGAACCCCTGTTTCCAGGATGAAAACCTGGTGTCCTAACCGCTAGACGATGGGACCATATCTAACCTAAAAAGTGTAACATAACACCTTAATTAAATGAACCTCCGGATTTAGTGGAGGTTCATTAAAGTATCTCGAACAAAAACAATTTAAAGCGGTCAGTCTATGCTTAAATTATAGATATTGTAACACATTTTTGATATTTATAACAGATACTTATCCACAGTTATTTATTAAGCTACCAGCTGTTATAATATCTAGCATGAAAATAGCTATTGTCGGATACGGTAAACAAGGGGTTTCGGCTTACGAATACTGGTCAGAAGGAAACGATATAACAATCAGAGATCAAGCCCCCATCACCAACCCACCTAAAAATGCATTAATAGAGACTGGTGAACATTATTTAGATGACCTCGATCAGTTTGACCTTATTATTCGCTCACCCAAGCTTTACCCAAAAGACATGGTTGATGCTAACGGACCAGAGATTCTAAAAAAAGTAACGACTAACACTAACGAGTTTTTTAAAGTCTGTCCGACTAAAAATATTATCGGAGTCACCGGTACTAAAGGCAAAGGTACAACATCGACGCTAATTACCAAAATCCTGGAAAGTCTTGGTAAAAGGGTGATATTAGGCGGTAACATTGGAATCCCGCCTTTAGACCTTCTCAAAGAAAACATCCAGCCAGATGACTACGTAGTCTTAGAGCTTGCCAATTTCCAATTAATTGATTTGAAATATTCCCCTCCGATTGCAGCTTGTTTAATGGTAACTCCAGAGCATTTAGACTGGCACATCGATATGGAAGACTATAAGCTATCTAAGAAGCAACTCTTCATACATCAAAAACCCAATGATACAGCAGTTTATTTTGCTAATAACGACGTATCCAAAGAAATAGTTGACGCCGGTCCTGCGAAGAAGATTCCCTATTTCAAAAATCCCGGGGCTATTATCGAAAATGATGAGATTAAGATTGAGGGTAATTTGGTATGTAGAATATCCGAGTTAAAACTACCTGGAAAACATAACTTGGAAAACATCTGTGCAGCGATTACCGTTTGCTGGCAGATAGAAAAAGACGTTGAAAAAATTAAGCAAGGAGTAGTTAACTTTACTTCACTACCCCATCGAATTGAGTTGGTGCGAGAATTTAACAAAGTTAAATTTTATAACGACTCTTTTGCTTCAGTCAGCGATGCTACTATTGCCGCAATTGAGTCCATCCCGGAAACAAAAATATTAATCGTAGGCGGCTTTGACAGGATGCTACCACTAGAACATTTTGTTTCCAAAGTTAAAGAAAATTCAGCTACTATTGGAAAAATACTATTAATCGGACAAAGCGCAAAAAGAGTTTCAGAGGAGTTCACGAAAAACGGATATTCAAACTTTATTATCTCGACGGCGGATAACATGGAATATATAGTAAACCAGGCCTTATCATTGTCTAGCCCGGGAGAAGCCGTGGTACTGTCGCCAGGATTCCCTAGTTTTGACATGTTTAAAGACTTCGAGGAAAGAGGAATTCTGTACAAAAAAGCTGTCAACAACTTATGAATTTCAAAAACTTCATTTTCAAAAACTACGACTTTAATCAAGCTACCAAAAAACTAGAGCTTGAATACTCCTTTGATGATTCACTGAATTTCAAGGAAAGTTATATTTTTGATTTTGACTTTTGTGACTACAACGAAGAATTATTGGATAGGGCTATCCAAAATCTTTTTTTCATGGCAGGCGTATCATATTTTAAGGTCTATCCTTTCGCGAAAATTATCGTTGAAAAAGGGTCTATCACAAAAGACTCTGCCTTATTTTTCAGCAAAACATACCAGAAGGGTCTTGGTGAGTTTTTTTATGTTAACAAACTGGACCCAACCACTCCGATTGAATTCCCTGTCAACACAACCAATCAGGATGTTCCTGAAAAAACCGTTTATGGCGACAAAAGAATGATTGGTGTGGGCGGCGGTAAAGACTCTTTGGTAACTATTGAATTACTTAAAGAATCGGGTTTGAATCTGGCAACCTTTTCTTTAAATCACCGGCAAAAACTACAGCCACTGATAGATAGGATAGACTTACCCTTCTACTATGTCGATAGGCAGTGGGACAGAAAGTTGCTGGAGGTAAACAACAACGGTGGATACAATGGTCACATACCAATTTCGGCAATAATTGCCGCAACTGGTGCGGTAGCCGGCATTCTAAGTGGCAACAGTGACACAGTTGTTTCCAATGAGTACTCAGCCAATGAACCAACCCTGAATTATCGTGGTGTGTCGATTAATCATCAATATTCTAAATCAAGCGAATTCGAAAAAGACTGGCAAGAACAATTGGCAAGAACTACTGGAAATAACTTAAACTACTATTCTGCTCTAAGACCTTACAGTGAACTTGCTATTGCCAAAATGTTCGCTTCAACAGGATTTGGTAAATACAAAGATGTTTTTAGTTCCTGTAATGCTGCATTCACGCATTTCTCTGACAGACTTTTTTGGGACGGTACTTGTCCGAAATGCGCCTTTGTTTTTTTGGCATTAACCCCATTTGTCGATAAAACAGATTTGGAAAGTTTGTTCGGTGGTAAAAATCTACTGACAGACCCGTCATTAGATAGTACCTACAGGCAACTTTTAGGAATCGAAGACTCTAAACCATTGGAGTGTGTCGGAGAGATTAAGGAATCAAGGTCGGCAATGAAAATCGCCTCTCAAATTTATCCAGAACTTATTCAAAAATACATTTTCGATCTACCGTCTGATTATGATTACAGGAAGTTGAATCCTCATTTAATGCCAGACGAAATCTATAAAATTATACTAGATAAAAGTTTCGGTTTGCTTTAAATAGTTAAACGCGGTCAGTCGTCTTTTTGTTTTTAAGCAATTTTATTTTTTCTGGTGTACCATCTATAGAACACAGTGCCGGCTAAGGATGACCCGAAGAAAAGTCCAATTGTATCACCGGGACCAGTATTAACCAAGGTTTTTGGTGGTGTTACAGGAGGAATGGTGATTGCAACAGTTTTAGTACAATTTGTGCTGGAGAAATTACCTAGATTAGAATTAACGGTAGCCTGTATCGTGTAATTACCAGGGGTGGAATAGACGTAACTATATGGATTGGAAGCTGACAGTGTAGCTAGTTGAGCCGGTGAAAGAACTATTACTGATTTTGATGATCCATCACCAAAATTAACGCTGACACCTGAAACAGTAGCCGTACCACTTGTGTAAGACACATTGTCTAATTTAGCGACCATACCATTAGTCTCAATGGTTATTAGGCTACAGACAGGATTGATAGTAACGGTTGGAACTGCTGTAACTTGAACTTGATACACGATTACAATTCGATATTCCCAACATCCCCACATATCTCCACTTCCTAAAACTGGAGAGCCAACAGTTAAAGCCCCGCCATTGACCACACCATCAGAAAGGTTATTCCAGCTGTATGGTAAAGAATAGATGTGAACACTTCCAGGTACAAGAGATAACTGAACCTTAGTATTCCCACAATTTAATGAAGTAGATCCACTTACAGTAGCTGCATTCGTCGCAGTTACAATGTCATTAAAAGTAAACTGCGTACCCTGGCCAAAAGTCGCACTTAAATGTTCTTGGACGTTCTTAGCTACGGCCGATGGATTGCTAGGGTTTACATCAGGATTATAGTTTGGAGATGCGTCATTATGCAAGTAGTTCCAGACGTCGTACTTACTGCCAGTTGCACAAGCCGATACTAAACCGTTAGTGCTGTATGCTGGGTTATTGGTATTATCCATATCATTACCGTTCGAATTTTGTCTGATTCTAACAAAATTTGATTCGTTACCTATACCATAAGGTACGTTGCAGAAATTATTAAATACCGGGGTAGCAGAAGTAACCATCGTTCCGCTAGTTGAGTACTGATAACAATCTGCACTTGCTAATTGACTGTTTAATACTCCTAAAACCACGAAAATAACAGCGGTTAGTATTAAGGTAAGTCTAGTTTTAAATCGTTTCATAATTATATCTCCTTATTCTTCTTAATTTAGCAAGGGCTTATATTAGGATCACAGTATACTGGAGGCTTGGTAGGTCCAGTCGTAGTGGTAGTTGGCGGAAGAGTGGTTGTGGTAGTTGGTGCTTCTGTCGTTGTGGTAGTTGGCGGAAGAGTGGTTGTGGTAGTTGGGTGGTGCTTCTTAGGAACAGTTGTTGTGGTAGTTGGTGCTTCTGTCGTAGTGGTAGTTGGGTGGTGCTTCTTAGGAACAGTTGTTGTAGGTGTGCCACCTTTGTGACCTCCGCCACCGTGATGACCACCGTTACCTTTGTGTGTTCCAACATTTCCTTTATTCCCGCCACCGTTGACATTTTTGATTGGAGTTACAGTTGGTTCGTGAGTAGGTGTAGGTTGATTAGCATGTTCAGGTTTAGGTTTGGGAACATTAACAATACCTTTAACAAACAAAGTGCCATCAGGAGCTAATAAAACAGCAGGGTAACCCTGTTCACCGGGTTGACTTGCTTTAAATTCAATACCAGACAAGAGTCCGTTAACGACTTTTCGTATAAATCTCATACCATTAACGCTAAATTTAGTGTCGCGATTAGCAGCTATCATGGTAACCGTTTCGCCGTTTTGAGCAAAGTCGCTAACATATTTAGCATCACTAATCATTACCTTAAAGTCGTCCTTACAAGCTTTAATCTCGGCTTGTTTAGATCCGTCAGGCGCATTGAAGGTTGATTCTACCTGATTAAAAATTGATAAATAGTTAATTTGAGTATCAGGACCGTGATTATATGAAGTTATTAGACTGCTTTGGCCGGAGGGAACTACAATGGTAGATTCGATGGCAGCCAGACTGGCGTTATCAGCGTTATTGGATAAAGGGCCGTTTGGACCAAAAAAACTATAAATATACTTAGCAGCGTTATTGGGTCCAAGATTTTTGATATTAAAATCAACTGCTTTTGGTAAAAAGGCTCTTGAATCATAGAGGTTAGGGTTGGCAGCAGAATTGGCGTTTGAGATATTATCGCATCCTGCCAGTACTTCTGCTGGATTCAGTTTTTGAGATGATGATTCTTGATGGTTTTTGCTGGTTCCAGCATACCATAATCCGGCAACCAAGCCGGTAACAGCTAAACCACCGATAACACGAAATAATAATTTTTTGGATTTCTCCGAAGAATTAACAGATTCCTGCTGTGCAGTAGATGTTGATGGTACCGATTCTTGACTAGACATTGAGTCCTCCCAAAACGAATTAATAACTTGTTGTTTAATCGTCCCACCGACAATTTTAGTTTGTAAACATTTTACAACTTTTTGATGATATTGTCAAGAACTTTATTGTTATAGCCATTCCTGTGTCACGACTAAAGACAATTTTTCATCTAAAGAGCTAAAATCAATATCTCTCATTGGGCTATAAACTACGTCAACTAGAGCAATTCCGCCAGCAGTTTTCCATCTTTCAAGAATTTGTAGTTTCCTTTTTTCATCTTTCATGATTAGGTTTTGGTTGAAGTTGTTTAAATCTCTTTTTTTAGAAGTATCCAGGTGAGGCAGTTCTCTTAGACCCGTTTGAAATATTCCAATATCTGCAGGAACATTTATTTCAAGTTGATGCAATACTCTAATTCCAATATATTTTTTTAGACTTGTTCTGATATTATCCGGATTAAAAGTTTCAAAAAGAGAATTATCTATTACAAAAGACGGATTGTTTTGGGCATAAGAATAATCAGCCTGACTATAAACTCTTGAACGACCAATTGAGCCAGTCTTTAGGCTACTAATGATATCTGCCAGGCGCCCGGCAAGATCGGTTCTGGCTCGCTCCAAATTATCCAAATATTGCTTTCCGGAAACGTAAGATTGAGTAACAGCCCTTGTATCGGCACTGAAAATATTTATATTAAGCGGCGACCGTGCAACCGATAATGTAACCTGCCTGGGATTCGCAAAAATATCAAAAGGATCAATGTCGAATGGAGTGTCTCCTAACCGAGTATCATAGTCCCTAGAAGCAACCGGCAACGCATCTCCCACCTCAAGACTTGAGGTAAAATGATCGCCTATATTATAAGTTTGAGACAATCTAACTTTTTTCAAGGTTTCGTTTAGTATTGGAAACACTATTTAACACTTTCTACCAACTCATCCAAAATAGCGTCCGGGGAATCTCCGTGTTTAATATATCCCCTTTGGGCAAATCGTGATGGAAGGATTAATCTTAAAGCAACTTGTCCGACAGATTGACTGGTGCTACCGGCAAACTCGAATTCTTGCCAGTTATCCTTATTGGCAGCCAATAAAAACTTAACAACATGGGATAATTGCTTGGTTAGTCTGAGACCCTCGTTGTGACTGAGTTTTTCTTTTAAGAATTTTCTGGCCTTATCTTCCAAGTCTTCAATGCTTTGTTCAGTTTTTTCACTAAGCACGTAGTCTTCCTTAATAAACCGTCCAATCTGATCCAAATCATCTAAATCTATTACGGTTTTTATATCATCAGGTTTTGGAAGCCAACCTTTTCTGACTTCTTTTCTGTTGTTTCGATCGATGTCATTGCCAATATAGGATGAAAAAGTGATTCTCGACCTGACTGCATCGGATAAATCGAAAATACCGTCTCCGCTGTCAGTTAGGTTGTAAGCCATCAGTAATGACCTGAAATCTTGATTTGGAGTCTGATTAGTCTGACCGATTTTTGCAACCTTTTTGGTTTCCAAAAATTCTAGCAAAGAGTTCATGGCCCATGGACTCAACCGAGAAGCTTCAGGCATCGAAATTATCTTGGTTCTAGTATTGATAAGACCATCGGTTTCGACTGTTTCTTCGGTGCTTTCTTTGATGCTCCTTCTAGTCTGTGTTAAAGTTGTTCCAAATAAATTTTTATCACTGAGTGTAGATGACGCCTGGATATTGGCTACTTCATCCTCTCTCACACCATCGATGATCCGATAACTGTTGTTGACCAATTCCGATTTACCAGTACCGGGAAATGATATCAAGGCAACGTTATTCCGAGTAGCAAAGGCTCCTAAAATTGCAATTTTAGCCTGCTTTTCACCTAATATCAGTTTATCCAATTGCTCGATGCCAAGACCGACATAATTCCTGATGTTTTCTATATTCTCTTTATATACTGATATTTCCATAATTCACTCCTATTCTTCGGTTCCACCGATAATATACTTTGATCTGCTCTTATATGCTAAACCGCCGATTACTAGAGATAATCCGGCAATTCCTAAAAATTTCCAAACATTATTCTTATTTCCCAGACCCTCCGAAGTAGCGGCATATTCGTTCAATTTTTTTTCTATATCGCTGGCAAAAGCTGAAAATGAATAGCTATTTGGATAATATTTTCCACCGGTAGATTTTGCGATATTTTTCATCTCCTGATTTGCTAAATTTTGGGAACCGGATAAGTTATAGAAATTTATAGATTCATGTCTGGATTTTGCTTCATTTATGATTTGAGACGCCTCACTGGTTGAATCAAATCCATTGCCATTGGAGACAACATATATAGTTTTAGAATTACTCATTAAATCGTTGACGGCAGCATTCATATTGGTTTTTCCAATTGGCAAAATTGCTATGGCAGATTCAAAACTCTGAGCTGAAGCACTACCTTGAGACGTAGTCTCAATATTTAAGTTAGAACTAAGACTGCTGACTGATTCTAGGAGGTTATTTTCTTGATTTAAAGCTAGTTGATGATTATTGGTCGTAAGTACCATTGAACCCGATCTATCAAGGACTAGTCCAACTTTTTGAGAAATAATTTTAGGTGGAGTAGAAGTATCCTCGATTATGGCATTAGAGGCTGAAAAACCCAGTAAAGCTCCCGATAAACCTAATATACTAAAGACTCTTCTGCCAATTTTTTTAGATTTAGCAGTCATCTCTTGTCTTGGGCTTATAGAAATATCATTATCGCTCAACCCATCAGGTTTCCATGATGCAAAGGCGGAGAGATTTTCCATTTTTTTTGATGCCTGATTGATCGCTAATTGCTCAACAGCTCCACCAGCCAACAAGCCAGCTACAACAGAAATCGATTGTATTACTTCTCCATTCATGAGAAGTATATTATATATTTTTTATGCTTATTTGTCAATAAGATGTTAGTGCTGGTTTTGGGGTGCCGCTAGCTTGGACTTAGGAAGTATGAATCCAAAGGTACTGCCTTTGCCTTCTACGCTATCAAAAATAATTGATCCTTGTTCGGCCATAATAACCTTTTTGGCCATATACAGTCCGAGACCAGTACCGTCGGGACGAACTTTCCTGGCATTTGTTGCCCGATAAAATTTTGTAAAGAGATGCGGTTGTTCAGATTTCGTTACACCTATACCATTGTCCTTGACTTTAAATTCAACCGTTTTTTCCGTTTCGCTTATAATAATCCTGGCCTTGCCACCGGCGAGAGTATAGTATATCGCATTGTCTATAAAGTTCATGATTACTTGCCTGATTTTAGTTTCGTCGAGCATTAAATCAGGAAAATCATCGGGTCTTTCGTAGACCAGTTCAACGCCCCGAGCTTCAGCAGTATCAAGCAATTGTTTCATTTCCTGATCGACTAAAACAGCCAGATTTACTCTGGTTGGTTCAATTATAAATTTGCCGGTTTTTATTCTAGATACATTGAGAAGATCGGCTACCAGGTAAACCATTTTCTGGGCAGAAAAGAACGCTTGATTTAACATATTTTTTTGCATAGACGATATTTTCCCGGCATCACCTTCGAGCACCATACTGAGATATCCCTTAACACTTGTAAGAGGAGTTCGAAGCTGATGTGAAGCCATAGAAATGAAGTCATCTTTTGATTCGTCTAGTTGTTTTAGTTTTTCATTCGATCTTCTAAGATCAAGTGTGGCAGCGTCAATTTTATCCTGAAGACTTGAGTTTAGGGTTCGAATTTCTTCGTAATGAAGTAGGTTTTGAATCGCAACAATTAGAACATCAGTTATTGAACTAATCATTCTTAAATCTTTGGAATTATATGTCTGATTGCTTTTCTTGTGAGACAAAAGATAAAAGCCGATATAGCGTTTTCGGCCGTCAAAATAGCTATTTAAAGGAATTATCAGGCTGATTTTGTCATTGAAATTATTATTTGAATAGCTTGCTAAGCTTAATCTTTCATCGGCCTCAAGATTAATCATGGTTTCTTTCGAATGAGGCAGGTATCTGTTTAAGAAATCAACGTCTCTTGGCGATATCTGTTTGATTCTCTTCAGGTTTTGACTGGCAACCTCATCATTGATATAGAATTCAATGAAATCTATCTTCATATTATTTTTGATGAAGTCGGAAACTTTTCTAATCAATGAATGGACATCGAAATTGGATATGATCAAATTATTAAATTCCGACATAAACTCTTCCGGGTCATAATAGTCATTGAAGAAAAAACGACCGGTGGTTTTACGAAACATTCTGACAACGTAGGGATAGAGGAATATGGGAATTAGAAGAATCAAGCTCGCCAATAAAAACTGATTAAGCGATAAGTTGAGTCTAAAAATCCAATCAACTAAAAGCAGAAACGGGATTGCTAGCAATATATCAGCTAAAACAATGATTAAAAGATTAATCAATGCATTGTATAGATAGAATCTGAGATCGAACAAGCCATTAAAGATAATCGACAACCCTATCATTGCATATATTAATTCCAGGTAGACCGGTGTAAAAACAATCAGTGAAGCATTATGGAAATAATACGGAAGGATAAAAGAAGTTATAGCAGACGACAGGTAGGCAGGAACTACACCGATTAGGAGATACTGATATTGTTGCCTTATCCTTCCTCTGGTATGCTTGATTTGCCTGATTACCACTGTTACTACCACTATGGTTGTGAATGTAGCATGCAGTATAAAGAGAAGTACAAGAGGTCCAAGATAAAGATGGAAGACTTTCCCGTAATCAACAGATTTAAAAACCTTGTCGGTCAAATCTACTAAAGCAACGAAAAAAGTCGCGATCAAATAAACGGTTTGAAAAGTGGTTAATTGAATTTTTTCACTATTAAGATAATATGAAGTCAGATAAAATATTCCAATTATCAGAGTTGTTAGTGAAATTACTGCCCTAATATAGATTATTGAACTGTCTACGGGTTTCAGGGACAAATAGTTGAAAAAGTTTAGCGCCACGATTAATCCGGCATTCAAGAAATAGAACTGATTAATCCTTCTTTTATAAGACTTAAGGAGGACGACCAGTGCAGCACCTACTATTATTACTATCGAAAAAATAAAGCTAGCAAGAGCAAACATCTTAAAAAGTTAACTCCGTAATTAAGTACTTATTTCCCACCATATAAATCTAGCTATCAGCCTCTGAGTTTTGAGAAATTTTATCTTTTGAAAATTCAAAACCGAATGTACTTCCTTCGCCCTCCTGGCTTTCAAAAATTATTGAACCGCCTTCAGCAACAATCACTTTCTTAGCCATATAAAGACCAAGACCAGTTCCATCCGGACGAACTTTCCTAGCGTTACCTGCTCGATAAAATTTAGTAAAAAGATGGACTTGTTCTTTCCTAGGAACTCCAATACCATTATCTGTAACCCGGAACTCAATAGTTTTTTCCTTATCTATTAGTTCCACCCTAACTTCACCATCCTGAGGAGTGTAATATAAGGCATTGTCCATAAAGTTCATCACAACCTGTCTAGTTTTGGTTTCGTCTAAATAGAAATCGGGAAAATTCTTTGGTTTATCGTAAATTAAATCAATTTTTTTATTGAGAGCTGTTTCAGTTAATTGAGCTATTTCCTCTTCGATTAATTTGGCTAAGTTTACCTTTGATCTCTCAATCACGAACTTACCAGTCTTAAGTCTTGATACATTCAATAAATCGGAGATTATGTAGGTCATTCTTTGAGAACTAAAGTAGGCTTGATCCAACATGTCCTTCTGTACCTTTGAAACTTTCCCGGCATCGCCTTCCAGCACCATACTGAGATAGCCCTTAACACTTGTGAGAGGCGTTCTAAGCTGATGTGAAGCCATCGATATAAAGTCGTCTTTGGATTCATCTAAAGCTTGAAGTTTTTCGTTAGCTCGTCGTAATTTATAAGTTGCACTATCAACCTTACTCTGTAGTGTATTGGCGAAATTAGCAATTTCTTCATAATGAAACACATTTTCGATTGCAATAGTCATTTCGTTTGCAGCCGTTTCTAACACTTTTATATCTATTTTGCTGAGTATGTTTCCACTTTTTTTATTACTAATTAAAATGTACCCGATTATTCTTTGATTTGTTTTAGAATAAAGCCGAAATATTGCCGAAATATTATTTTTTTCTAGATTGGATTTGTGTAAATCACTTTCTTCAATTTCATCAACAACTAAATAATCTTGTTTATTTTTTAAGAAATAATTCAAAACATTATCAACATTGAAATTATCAAATTTTTCTGATAATTTAGGTTTATTCTTTTTTTGATAAATGATTTCAACATCAACAAAAACTACTCGTAGATATTTCTTAACTATTTCCTGAGATTTTTCTATAATCTCGTTCAGGTCTATGCTTGATACAAGAAGGCTATTCAACTCATCGTAAAGATTTTGTGGATTATATGAATCTTGATAGAATAACCTATCACTTATCCTCCTAAAGAATCTTAGTAGGGGGTAGAATATTGAGCTAGAAAAAATTATAAAAACTACGTTAAACAATTCTTGCAAAGATACATTTTTATTAAAATTCAAGAATTTGATTACAATGAAAGAGATAATCCCATAGATTAAAGATATAGCACCGACAGCAATAATAAATCCTATGGATCTGACTACTGCTAACCTCACATTAAATAACTTGAGGCGAACCACACTATAATAAAGACCAAGTGTCGGTAAAATCATTACCAATATGCCGACATTCGTTAATCCAAACCATCCCGTTACGGTAGGAAGTATAAATTCTGTAATTACTAAAAATGGAAGAGCAATCACCATTGAAACATAGAGTAGTTTTAAATGCTGTTGCTTACTACCACGAGAAACTTTAACGCCCTTTCTTAAGATAATCAGAGAATAAGTTAACAACCCTAGAAGACTTAGAGCATATAGTATAACTAACGGACCGAACGTAATCGCATACACACTACCCTGTATTTGTACAGATTTAATTATAAGAGGAGTAAAACATAAAATTCCTACAATAAATAAAGGAAAAAGAGAGATTTTTATTATCTTTTCTGCAAATCTATTTTCGCTCAGTGCGATAGAAAACCAGGCCAATAGATAACCAGAGATTAGACTAAAAAGAAATACTATATAGTTACCATACAAAGAGATTGTCTTACTATTTGTGGTGTCGTTGCTGATATAACTCGACATTATCCAAACAGCTAATGCGAGTGTAAAAATAAAAAAGATTAGATTAATTTTGGACTTATAGTTTCTCAAGAGAGCCATTAAACCCAGTAACAATAATGCTACAGTTACTATCCAATTCGAGATAAGATATAAATCGCCCACTAGAGTTATTCTACTCGACAAATTGAAATTGTAAAAGAGATGCGGTTCTTATTATCTAGGATGAATGCTAGAAAGACTAAACATCTCCACGAAATTCTCTATCGTGTTGGCTATAACTTGCTTCCTCGTTATTCCGTAACAGTTTGTTGGTTATAACTAATCTTGCTAGATGTTTATAGTAAGAAATTCTTGGATGTGATGAAACACCACTTTCTCCACTGTAGGCATCATACCATCTTACCTTTGGTGCATATATAGGTTTTGTGTTCCTCGTACTATTTAGACCAATCCTGGTCCTAATGTGCTTTAATGTTTCAGCAACTCCAAGTTGAGTAGCTTGACCAGCGCCTAGCATATTAGAGGGTAAAGACGCTCCGTTCTGCACTTCAATCAAGGTTTTTATATCAGCATACGGAGGAAGATAGGCAAGAAATCTACTAGTATTTATTTTTTGGTCCTTAACTTCGTCAAGTGGTGCGTTTTCGCCACCCTCAATTCCCATAAATCGTTCGAAGGTAGTCTTGCTGCGGGGATGGAATGACGTAACTTGCGCCGCATACCCAATATATTCAATATCAAGAACAGGAACATCTATTTTTCTCGCCTGTCTTGCTATCATGGTACCAAGTTCAGGCATAGATAATTCAGTTGCATTCAAAATCAAATTTGCACCATATGCAAATTCCTCTATATTATCTTCCGTGACACCATCGGTTAATATATTAATCTTTGCATCTGGGTTAAATTTTAGAACTTCCTCGGCAAAAACCTCCGCTTTATTAAGTCCTATTGTGCATTCATTTACTCCCAAAACCCTGTTTCCATTCACTCTTTCAAAAACTTCTGGGTCTGCAATAGTGAAATTTTGGACACCTATTCTGGCTAATTCAAGCCCGTATAGAAATCCCGCACCTCCTTGTCCACCAATAGCGATTTTTGTGTCAAGTATTGCTTGTTGAAAAGTTTCATTCCAGAAACCCATGTTTCTAAAAACTTCTGGTGATTTAGTCGTTATCATTGTAAATATACCTGTATAAAATTATTTATTAAAACCAACTCTACCCGAAAATACAAAGTCTTCCCCAACTTTTTTCATTTCGGAAACAACATCAGATTTTTCGCGATTAAGAGTCTGGGTCAAGCCATCAACGTTAACTAATATAGGAAGTTTTGAGGAATTATATTCCTCAACAAATTTAGGAGGTGCAAGTCTTACTACTGGTACACCTATTGAGTCTAGAGCATCCGCTAAGGAATCCTTTACAACCGCTAGAACTGGACCCAATCTATTCTCGTTTGCGTAATTTACACCGGCTGCAAAAAGAAGCCATTTTATCAAACCAGGACCAATTAATCTTGAAACCTCTATTCCATTCAATGGAACATCCTGGTTATTGAATGCTTCAGGATAATGAATTTCAACTGGAAGAGCTTGTGGATCATCATGTGATTTGACAATCAATCGCATAGCACCTACTACTTTTCCCATAGAATTTAAGCCATTTTGGATAACAGTAAAGTGAACAGATCTTGAATCTTCTGAGTCTGTTTCAGTTCCATCTGGATTTAGGTCTTCAACAGGCATATAATGTTCCTGATAAGCATAGACATTGCCCCTGAGAAGCAAATAGCCTGCATATTCTTTTTCCAATCCGCTACGAGCGTGGTCGCCATATGCAACAATGCCCGTAGCGAACTCATCCGTGGAATGGTCTGAATCGAATAACGTTGTTATGATTTCAGGTCTATATAATTCTGTGGTACTCATATAAATAATATCTCTAAATTTAAAAATGCACCCCAAAAAAACTATTTTCTGGAGTGCATGTAATTTTTAAAAGAACTTTTACATTCTACCTTATTTTGGCTATAATGTCAAGCATAAATGAAAAACAAAAAAGTACTCATAATAGACGACGAAGAGCCTATAAGAAATCTGTATTCTTATAAATTTAAGCTGAGTGGCTATGATGTTAAGTCTGCTCACAACGGTAAACTCGGAATAAAGGCTGTAGAAGACTTTGGACCGGACATCGTGTTACTCGATCTAATGATGCCTGAAATGAATGGTGATGTTCTGCTTGAGGAAATCCGCAAACATGATTGGGGTAAGGATGTAAAAGTTCTTATTTTAACAAATGTCGGCAAAGATGAAGCCCCTGCTATCTTACGATTTTTGAACATTTCAGGCTATGTCGTAAAAGCAAATCATACTCCACAACAGATCTTGGACATAGTTGAACGCTTATTAAAATAAGTGTTTTCTTTTCAGATAAATCATGTTAGTTTAAATATAATATGTTCAAGGTCGCTATTGTAGAAGACGATCAGATTATATCTCAAATGTACCGTTTTAAATTTGAGGCTGAAGGCTATGACGTTGAAATAGCCGAAAATGGCAAACTTGGTCTCGAACTGATTGAAGAAATGCGTCCGGATATTGTGTTACTTGACTTGATGATGCCTGAAATGAACGGCGACGTGATGCTCGAAAAACTCAGAGCAACTTCTTTCGGAAAAGATCTAAAAGTTATTGTTCTAACAAATATGGGAGAACAAGAAATACCTGAATCTGTCAGAAAACTCGGTGTAAGTGCCGTTATACTGAAAGCCGATATGACACCAAGACAAGTCACGGAACTTGTAAAAAAACAATTAATCACCAAGTAATTTAGCGGCTAATATAAGATTATCGAAAAGGGCACAAACCGTAAGTGGTCCAACTCCACCTTTTTTAGGAGTAATGGTTAAGTCGTCTCTACCATAAACCGAATCATCTAAATCACCCACGGTTTTGTTATTCTCGCTGGCGACTCCGGCATCAACAATAACAGTATTAGGATTAACCATATCAGATGTTATCAGACGAGGGCTGCCAGTGGCCGTAATGATAATATCTGATTCTAAGGTCAAAGACTTTAAATCCTGAACGGTGTCGTCAACAGTTTGAACATCATATTCTGAATCAATTAACATTCTACTGAGGGGTGCGCCGACTAGTTTGCCATTCCCTATTATCAGTATTTTTTTGCCTTGAAAATCGATATTATAACCAGCTAATAACCACAGAATCGCTTTAGGAGTAGCTGGATCAAACTTGGAATCAGCCGATAGTCCATCAACGTCTTTGTTTTTATCGATTAGTGAGACAACTTCGTCTGTTTTTTTAGTATCCGCAAGTGGCAATTGAATTATTATTCCGTGGATCGATTTATTATTGTTTAAAGAAATAATCAAATCATTGATTTCATTCATTTCAGTTCTATAGAGCAATGCTCTAGCCCCAATATCTTCAGCATATTTTTGTTTCAACCTAATATAAAGTTCTGTAACTGGGTTATCTATAGATACAACAATGGCTAGAGTTAAGTATTTTTTATGGTTAATCCTTAAATCATCAACCTGCCGTTGATGTCTGGATTTAATATAGTCAACCAGTACTAGTCCGTTAAGATATTTCATTCTACTGATATTCTAACAGATTGAATCGATAGTCTCTCATGCACTAGTCAATTTAACAGAGTTCTGATAAAGTTTAACTACCGGGCCAGTAGCTCAGCTGGTTAGAGCACCTGCCTCTTAAGCAGGGTGTCGAGGGTTCAAGTCCCTCCTGGCCCTCCATACCGCTTATGTTTAAACAGAGGCCGATCGCCTCTATTTTTTTTGTTATAGTAAAGATGGAAATGAAAACCAAGCATCGTCAGCACAAACAAAAGGTAAGCGCTGTTCAGAGGCAGATGACGGCGTTCTACAAAGCCAAGCAACAGGTGCGGATGTACCATGGTGAATCCAATTCTACTCGAGTGAGCGATGCAGACAGACAAAAGACTGTCGATGTAAGTAGTTTAACTGACATTTTAGAGGTAAACTCAGATGAACGCTATGTGCTAGTTGAGCCGAATGTGCCTCTGGATGCTTTAATCCAAGCAACCATACCTTTTGGTCTCATGCCAGCAGTAGTTAGCGAGTTCCCCGGTATTACAATAGGTGGCGCTGTTCAGGGTGGTGCCGCAGAGAGCAGCTCCTACGCCTGGGGTTGTCTGCATGAAATAGCACTTGAATATGAAGTTGTGCTTGGTAATGGTGCTGTCGTGACAGCCAGCAACAAAAATCACCCCGACTTATATCACGGTTTAGCTTGTTCGTACGGATCTCTGGGAGTGTTAACATTAATAAAGTTACAGCTCGTCGATGCACCCAAGTTTGTCGAGTTAGCGTATGTGCCAGTCAAGAGTGCCGCCGAAGCATCACGCGTGATGACATTAGTAGCAAAAAACAAACCATTATTTATCGATGCAATCATGTTTGGCAAAGAAGAAGGTGTTGTTATGATAGGCAATAAGGCTAATGACTTGACGTTACCGCTTGCCCGCTTTAGCCAAGCTCGTGATGAGTGGTTTTATTTGCACGCTCAAAATGTCGCATCAAAACATAGCAACTACAAAGAACGTATCCCCCTGCAAGACTACTTGTTTCGTTACGATAGAGGCGCTTTTTGGATGGGCAAGCATGGCTATAAACTGTTTCATATACCATTTAACCGGTTCACTAGATACTGGTTTTCAAGCTTCATGAAAACACGCACCTTGTACAGGTTTCTGCACGGCGCACACTTATCTCAGCAATTCATTATTCAAGATCTGTGTTTGCCCAAAGCTAGCGTGCAAGAGTTCGTTGATTATGTTGATAGCCGGTTCGGTATCGAGCCATTGTGGCTCTGCCCTCTCAAAACCGATAAGGAGGCATGGCTGGCACCCAACTATCTAAAGTCTGAGAGCGTAATAAACGTTGGCCTATGGGGTGCCTTTCATGGTGATTACGACGCTTTCATAGACACGAACCGTGAGATTGAAAATAAAGTGCACAGCCTTGGCGGTCGTAAGGTCTTATATGCGCATTGCTACTACGAGGAGGCCAATTTTTGGAAAGTCTACGATCATGAGCGCTACTTAGCAATTCGCAAGAAATATAAAGCTGACGACTCTCTCAAAAACATTTACGACAAAGTTACCGTCAAGAAAAAGTACAAGGCGTCTGTGATTAAAGGGTGGATGGCAATATTAAAAGACGCTGGCCTGCAGTAAAACTGGTTGCAATAGACAACACGATGGCCCTCCAACTCAAATTTAGATGCTGGCAACCATAAGATCAGGTATATGTTCAAACCCTTCGTCCAAAGTTAAAAGTTCATTATTTAATTGAAGTGCAATTGCTGCTATCCACATATCGTTTGTGCCAATTGGTTTCCCTTTGTTACGTAGACTAAGATATACCCCTGCATATATTTTAGTTGTGTCGTCAGATATGCTCTCTATGTACACATTGGGGCTATCCAGAAATCTTTGTAGAAATTTCTCATTCTCTATGTGTTTATTACCTGCCGCAAAACCCGCCCTAAGTTCACCTATTACAATGCTCGGAACTATAATATCGATTTCTGAGTTAAACCAAGCTTTTAGACGTTTGTCTCCTCTATTGAATGCCGAGTAGGCACTGGTATCCAAAGTAAATGATGACATTGTTTACTTCCAAAGGCTCTCATCCACCTGAGACATTTCTTTAATAGCCTTATCAAAGTTACTATCTAAGGTGTTTATATTAAATAGCCAATCAAAATTAGAATTATCAGGTACTTCTGTAGTACCAAAAGTCTGCAAAGTCAGCAAGTCGACCACTGTCTGATTAAAAGACTTACCGGTCTGCTTTGAGCGCTTACGTATCACCTTATCTACTGGTAAGGGTATATTTCTGATAGTATATTGAATATTCCTCATGCATACATTGTATACATGGCATTTATTATTGTCAAATAGCTGCTATAAAGTAGCCATTTTTTGTTATTATGTAGGATAATGCCGCATTTCCCGAGTGAATATGTAAAAGAAGTGTCCTTCCTGGAGCGAGGAATCGGACAACGTGGCGATAATGCTTTACGACGCTTGCATGAAAAAGGATTTTCGGTGGGAATCGGCTTAACCGAATATTATGCCGGTGCCATTGCTGTCATGAGTCAACAGAATCACATTAGAGAATATTGCCCTAATGATTCAACGGAAAAACGATTTGGCAGTCTGTCTTCAACCGCCAGGTGGTTACAGAAAAATGGCGGTCGAGCTATGTTCTTGCTCTTAAGCAACTGCGACTTTAATACACGACTTGAAGGCTACGGATGGACCGGAATAGAGCCCTCTAATGAGCTTCCAGACCATCCTATTACCTCAGCCTATCGACTTGGAGAAAGAGTGTTAGGTAAAGGACTGAGTAAGGACTTCATCCAAGTGGTAGTGTCGAGTACTCATTCCTTGTATGAACCTAAGGCAGGAATCGGTCTTGAAACATGGCGAAGCAACCCCGCAGCTACAATTTATCCGAAAGTAGGGTTTGTCCTAATTACTGAAGCACCAGACGATGAACTGCGTCCTACCCTTGATTCATCATACGAGGACGGCCAAGTACTCGACCGTCGTATGTATATGGTCTACCCGGATAAGCTATTAGAAAATTGAAACAATTTCTGTAGTGACCTACTCTGTATCTCCAATACTGAACTTTCTTTGTTGTGATAGTTTATTGAAAGGACAGTTATTAAAAATTCACACAGCGATCCGTGTTTAGTAATGGCTTTTATAACCGAAATGTGGGTATTGGAAAATATCTAAAATTTGGATAAATACTACCGAACTTGAGCTAATTTTCAATCTTATAGGACGTATTATTTAGTTTCTAGGTTTTTTAATATAATGATTTTAGATGGAAATCAGAAAAATCACAGAATCAGATAGAGATGAAATCGTTAGGCTATATCAAAAATCTCAGGCAGCGACGCATATACCGAACCCTGATTTTTATCCGCCAGACAGCCTCGACACAGAGCTATATTCAAGAGATGCTCTCGATCGATACGTGGCCGTCATGGATCAAAAAATAGTAGGTCATGGCCTTATTGAAAACCCCAATCCAATAAGTTTAGATTTTTGGTTAAATGGCATGCCTCCCAGTAACAATGCTCGGCTTCTCGAACTAGGAGGAGCGTTCGTAGACCCCGATTTCTCTCGCAAAGGAATCTACTCGGAACTTTTAAGTCATAGACTTAATATCATCAGAAAGATGGGAGCTATAGCAGTTAGCGCGACATGGATAACCAATATACATGTCCAACGTCAATTCATGAAAGAAGGTGGAGAGGAAGTTGCCAGGCAAAAAGTTCCTGCCGGAGTTCTCTGTCTTTTCATATTTAAATAGTTAGTCGGGAAAAACTAATTGGAAGTTATGTCTCAGTAGTTGTTTTCTATAGGTTTTAATAACTATTTGCTCGAAGAATTATCTTTTTGAAAAAAAATAAGATAAATTATCTCTAAAATACCGGCGGTATTGAGTATACCGACAGCTAAAAACCAACCGAGTTGATTATTCCGTCCCGCTCTCCAAAGTGCAATTAGCTTCCATACTAACTCCCAAATTGCCAAGAGAGCCAGCAAAGTTACCCATCCGTTTGACACACTAAAATGACCGTTGTAGTGACTAAATAACATAATTAAATGTCCTTTTAAATAACGTTTTTATTATAGTCCTATTAACATAATTAATTAAGCTTCACGGACAACATAGTTCGGTAAGACAATCTTGCCAAGGTTTTTTCTAACACTATCCACGCTTTCGGCCTCTAAGCGCCACTGCAAGACATGATCCGCTGCCAAACCAAAATATAAATCCGGACCGTTAGCTTGATCATTTGGATCCGTGGGCTTTTCCGGTCTTGCATAAAAATCAAGGGATCTGAACCAACTCAAAGTAGGTTGATTTTCATCGAAAACATAAGCAGTCGGTTTTTGATCGTTAGAAAAAGGTTTCAAAACTTCAAATAACATTGCCGAACCGATTCCCTCTCCTTGATAATCAGGCAAGACATTTATCTGTGCAATCCAGGCATATGGCTTTCGGCCCCTAGCCTTAAGGGCTAAGGTTTTTGCTCTTTGTTGGGCTGGGGTCAAATTACCCACATCATCAGCAGCCCATGCGTATCCGATTGGTTCGTTAGATTGAAATGCTATTACTGATACGAAACGACCTATCTTCCTTGCAATATTTTTTTGAAATTTTTCAATAGTCTTAAGACTTCCAGGATTAAACATGTTTTTTATTTCATAGTCTGAGCGAGTAGTTAATCTGTGCCGCCAGGCTTCATAACCAATTTCTTGAGCCGACTCAGAGAGTAGACGAGTTGGAATAAAATCCCTGTTAATTACTAGATTGGATGGTTTATATAGTTTGTCCTGCTTCATATCAGTCCCCTGCTATTAGGTTTTCGATATTATACAATAATTTTTAGATTATTCAATTCATAAAGTTTGTGGTAGTTTGTTACTATGTTTATATGGTATCGGCTATCGAAATAGAAGAATTGAACGTATCAGTTGCAAAAAATATTAAAATCCTCAACGACATAAAACTTAGCCTTCCCTCCGGAAAAATTATTGGTTTCATCGGCCCATCGGGAGCCGGAAAAACTACACTAATCAGATCAATTGTTGGAAGTTTGAAAATTACATCAGGCCGGATTTCAGTCTTGGGCTTACCGGCCGGCTCAAAACAACTGAGAAATCGAGTAGCTTATATGACTCAAGAACTATCGGTTTACCCTGATTTAACAATAAAAGAAAATCTTAACTACTTCATAACCATGATGGGAATTAATAAAAAATCCAGCGAAAACATGTTAAGCGATTTATTAAAGACGGTTGAGCTGGAAAGCAAGTCGAATGTTTTAGTGTCTAATTTATCGAGTGGTCAAAAACAAAGAGTTTCTCTGGCGATCTCTTTGATTGGATCACCCGAATTATTGGTACTGGATGAGCCGACAGTCGGACTCGATCCAGTTTTAAGAGAAAAATTATGGAAACTATTTAAGACCTTGTCCGAACAAGGTAAGACCCTCATAATTTCCTCACACTCTATGGACGAAGCCTCCAGATGCGACTATCTAGTTCTAGTCAGAAACGGTAAAATAATTGCCGATCAGACGCCTCAAAACATCATGGAACAAACTGGTTGCACTAATATTGAAGACAGCTTTCTTGAGCTAGTTGGGGGCAAAGAATGAGTATTATCAGAACACTTTCGACTTCAAAAAGAGTCTTGAATCAATTAAAGCATGATAAAAGAACTTTAGCTCTGATTTTTATTGTCCCACCTATTTTGCTAACCATACTGAAATATGTCTTTGACGGTCAATCTCGTATTTTTGATTCTATTGCGCCAATGCTTCTTGGAATATTCCCAATGATAATGATGTTTCTGATATCATCAATTATTACACTAAGAGAAAGATCATCAGGCACACTCAATAGATTGATGACTATGCCGATTTCAAAATCAGATTTCATATTCGGCTATGCACTTGCGTTTTCAATCATCGGTCTACTTCAGGCATTATTGGCTGCCGGTGTAATGCTAGGCTTACTTAAAGTACCGGTTGTCGGAGGCACCATCGAAACTTTAATTATCGCTGTGATTGCTTCTTTTCTGGGAACTTCGCTAGGGCTTTTTACCAGTGCTTTCGCTAAAAGTGAATTTCAGGCTATTCAATTCATGCCGGCATTCATTTTTCCTCAATTATTAGTCTGCGGGTTATTTGTAGCCCGAAATAATATGTCCAGGTTACTGCAATTATTCGCTGATGTAATGCCTCTTAGCTACAGTGTCGATGCCATGAAACAAGTGGCTAACACATCGGGGTGGTCATCCGTTTTAATCAAGGACATAATAGTAGTTCTTATTTTTGCACTCATAGCCCTTGTTCTGGGCTCTTTTACAATCAAAAGAAAGGAATAGTTTAATGAAGAAATTTAATACTTACACGGGCTATAGTATTGCTTGTTTTATAGTCTGGGCAATTTTATTTCTAATAGGTTTTACGTTTCATATTAAAACCAAAAACCACGCCGCGTTTTATGTTTTTTGTGGATGGGTAATCGGCTGGTTGTCGGCAACTATTGCTCGGAAAGTTTATAAATAATAGTTATAAAATAAATAAAAGCGTAAAATGAAGTTATGGACAGACTAATTCATCTGGTTTTGGTAGTTGGTTTCATTTTTGTGGACTTTAGCTTCTTCCACGATCTGTTTAAGCCGGGTGAAAGGACTAGTTTTGCTCAGGTGCTGACCGGTCTGTTATCTATATTGGTATTTTATATTTCGATAAACTATCTAATTAAGAACGATAAAAATTAGTCAAGAGAAACGCAACTAACATTAACAGTTCATTAGTGTTGTTTTTTTAATGTAGCAGGGTTTACGGGTTTATACTAAAAATGTAAACCAAGGAGGAGTTATGAGTTATAAGTACAGTATTCAAAAAGGTGTACAAAAATTCAAAACCAAAACCCTAATTATAATTTCTATAATCGGCCTACTTTCCGGTGGAGTCGGGTTATCTTTTCTTACATTTGGGCTAACAAACGCGACAACTTTTCCGGACTTTCAAAATGGTGATTTTTCATCAGCTATTAATCCGGGTCCATACAAAACGCTAACTAGTGGTGATTCAACTAGCATACCGTACTGGACTGTTACATCCGGTAGTGTAGATTATATAGGCACCTACTGGAAGGCTCCGACAGGCACGACCAGAAGCTTAGATATGAGTGGAAACGATGCGGGTAGTATTAGTCAAACTTTTTCTACTCTACCCGGCAGATCGTATGAAGTAACATTTGATCTATCTGGTAACCCGGACGGTACTCGCGGCACCAAAACACTTGAGGTAGTTGCAGGAAACAGTAGTGCCAAAGATTACTATTTTAATACGGAAACAAAAAACAACACAGAGGGAAATATGATGTGGGAGACAAATACATATGATTTCACAGCGGCTTCCGACTCAACCACGCTAACATTTACTAGTCTGACATACACTGCTTACGGTCCTGCTCTAGGAAATGTCAAACTATCACAGCCAGAGTGTACTCAAGTAACAACAAGCGACTCTACTGAACTTAGCGCTGCACTAGTTAACCCAAGCGAATTTCAGGGTAATCTAGATGCATCTGGGTGCGATGTCGGTATATACTTCTCAACTCCGGGTACGGTAAAAGGTAATAGTAGCATAGTCAATGCGTCCAAGTACGGTATTTTGGTCGACGGACATAGTGCTAAAAACGTTGATATAAGTGACTCAACAATTGATAACAGTTACTTTGGTATATACTTTACTTCCGGCGCCACTGGAAATGTTAGCAATACGACTGTTTCTAACTATTTTAAAAATGGTTTATCGGCCACTCAAGCAAACACAACTGTTTCGTTTAACAACGACGCCATAATCGGTGGAGGACCACAGCAAAATGTAGCTCAAAATGGTATTGAATTTGCTTGGGGTGCGTCAGGTTCGGCCAGAGATAACATAATAAATGGCAATTACTACTCAGGATCATACTGGTCAGCTACAGGATTACTATTGTTCGATGTAAATGCAAACCAAGTCAAAACATCGCAAAATAAGTTTTTAAACAATCAAAGAAACTTGGTTATTGTAACCAGGCAATCCTGTCCAAGCATGTACGGCGGTACTTACAAAAATTGGGACTTGTGCACATATCAGCCATAGATATATCCAAGCATTAATGTAAATAATTAATCTGCGTTTAGAGGATTCTTACGCAATAAACTCACCGGATTTTTGCAAAATAATAGCACCCTAATTAGGTTAATATTTGTAATAATTTCAAATTAAAATTAGTTTAAAAAAAACTAGTCTTGTCTAACTAAATATCTCTTAGACCAACTGTCCATAGCAGTCGTGTTTCCCTGATAATAGTCCAGGTTACCCGGTACTTCGTGTAATGACCTTGAGAATAAATCGGATGACCAGATAATTATATCCGATATACTTCCTTTAAATCTTTCAGGTATTTTGCCATCTCGAACAAAACTTTGGATTTTTTCAATCGGTGTAGTACCCGGTGCCCAATCATTCTCATTCTCACCAATCTGTCTAATCAATTCGGTACCGTAGTCTAGCAAATCAAACCATTCTTTCTTGAGGGATTCGGTTAGCCTTCCAGGGTGACCTTCATTAAGATAAACAGCCGGATTTCTGAGAGCTATCTCGGCTGCATCTGGTTGATTTTGCTCGTAGTAGATGTTTCCCCACCTTAAGCCGAAAATCCTTTGCTCTGAGGCTATTTTATTAATTTTTTGATCTAGTTCTGTATTTGATTTTATTGTTTCTTGTTGCATGATAAACATAATATACCATACATTTGTAAATTAGTCAATTAGTATTTACCACTACATTTTTGGCGATATGCCGAAATTTCCTAAAGTAGTTGAAATTTCTCGAATAGGCAATCCACTGACATTTTCTAGATCTCCCTCTAATTTTTCGATTAGTTTCTGGCCAAGTCCCTGTATTTTATAAGCACCGGCAACTTCAAGTACATTTTCTTCTTCAATATATCTCTCGATGACATCAGCTGATAAATTATTAAAATAAACCTTAGTTTCAACATAATTTGAAAAGGCTTCCAGATTATCGGAATCTACTACGGTATATCCTGTTATGAATAAGTGAGTCTTGCCGCTCAACATCAAAAGCATTTCCCTGGCTTTTTGAGTCGTATGTGGCTTTCCTAGAACCTTATCATCAAACACGGCGAAACTATCTGCCGCCAATATAACCGAATTGCTATGTCTTGGTACCACATCATCTGCCTTACCTTTAGATAAATAAACGGCAAGTTTACTAGGAGTCATTTTTAACGACATGTCTTCTTCATAATTGCTAGGATCGACATCAAAGTCATAACCGGCCTTAAGAAGAATCTCTCTTCTGCTTGGTGAACCTGATGCCAGGATTAGTTTTTTCATGATAAAAATTAAAAAAATAGCATTTTTACGCCTATGGCAATTGCCGCAACACCAAATATTCTAGATAAAATTTGAGTTGGTAGATTAGTGGCAAATTTTGCCATAATAAAGCTTCCGACTAAAAATCCCAGTATTATGAATATTCCCGCTTTAATATTGACAGCTCCATGACGCCAATAAGTGTAGGCAGCAAAAATACCGACAGGTGGCAACAATAGTGCTAACGAGGTGCCAATGGCAGTTTTAGTAGTAAAATTAGCAAAGAATATAAGGGCCGGGATTATTATCAGACCGGCGCCGGTACCAACAATAGCTGTCAATGCACCCGACACTAGGCCGATTAGAATATAAAGTAACACGGTCATTCAATCTATCTTAGCACATCATTCTTAAGCTTAAAAAGTTACGGATGGATTGGCTTATTCGAGTTGTGAGTAGTGTTTATCGGGGTGCCGTGAAAACATCCAATTGTGTAGGGATATTCCAGTGTCGCATCATAGTGATATATATCGGTCATTTTCCCGTTCCACATAACAGCGCTGACCCGGCCGTGACAAGCATCCAGGTCTGAATTAGTGGGAAGATTGCCGTTTTTATCTCGCTCCACATAGATTCCGTACCCATCCAAAGCATATCCAACAAGAGTAGATTGACCGGTAGCTTGCTTCATTATGCATATCGATATATCGTGATAATGATATTGGTTGTTGCCATCAGGGTGTCCGTTACAGAGGTCTTGAATTTCATGAGCAACAGCGTCTCTACCGGAAGCATCAAGAGCATTAAATAACAGTACTCCGTCATTCAATACTCCAATCGGGCCTAATCCGGTGCAATTTGGTACGGATGACGCACTCGGATTTAAAGGCAACACATAGTCGATGTTTTGTGCAACTATTGAATTGGGATTGTGGTCATATAAATAAGCCGGATCAGTAAGTGAGATAGGGAAAAGTCCGGTCGGTTCATTCATTGGTAGATCATTGGTTAATATGGTACGGTAAGAGCCGTTAGTGGAAACTGAGTAGCTGGCACTAGGCCAGTTTATGGATCCTTCTACGGATGGTTTAGTCTCGGAGTTCCAAGTGTTATTAGAACTATTTATCCATGAACCGGAATGAGATGCACCATTGGCCTTGAAATTCGTAGTGCAAGAATCCACATAACCCACCATAGGAGAGCTCGAGACGTGTCCATCCCCCAATGGTAGCGAAGCTGGATTGACACTGGATTTCCAAACATTATCGTTTGTAGCGCTTGGGGCTTTGGTATTGGTTTGGTCATTTATCGTAACTACATTTTTCTTATTGTTTGAGTGTGAGTAATTATTGTAAAGAAATACGAAAATAAAACTAAAAACAGTAATAATCAGTAAAATAATTAAGGTTAATAAAACGATATGGCGAGTCTTGTTTTTCTGATTGATGGCAGGTGGTTTGGAAGAATCCGAAAAACCGTCCGGGTTATCTAAATTAGTCTCAGGATTATGGTTACTTGGAGTATCGTTTTGATTATTTTGAGCGATTTCCATTTGAATAAATAATACGTGACAATGATCAAATTGTTAAATTGTATTTAAAATTACAGGCACTATGATTAATCAGTTCTTTCAAGAAAGATACGCTTATTAAAAGCTCCTCTCTCATCAGCTTTTTTAAGTCGTGCCTGTTCTATATCTTCGGGGCTAAACCCCAAGACTTTTCCAATTGCTAATAAGACCTCGAGTTTATCTACTAGCTCTTCAAGACTTGGATTCTGCCGAAGTTCTTCGCTTTCTTCAATATCCTTTTCATATAATTTTTCCAAGTATTCCTGGTCTTCTGTAATTATATGGGTAACAGGGTTTTTTCCATCTGCCCGGATAATTTCCGGTATTCTATCTCTGACTAACTTATTGAAATGTTTCATGATTTAACAATAATAACTGGCAATGATGTATGACTGTATTCTCGAAAATGCTTGTCAATGGTGATTATTTCTTGGCAGTCGTTTTCCTCTGCACAAGCTGCCTGTAAGCAGTCTTCAAAATCCTTATTATCATAGCGCTTATTGGCGAGTGCAATGACTTGATTACTCAAGGGTAAGACTGTAAGTACCGATAGCATGTCGTTTATATACTCTGCCGATAATTTGTAACGTTCAGCCATGTACCAAATAATATGAAGAGTTAATGCACTGATTGCATACTCTTTTTCCGGATCACTGAGTAATTTCTGAGATGCGTCTGAACGCTTACGGGCAAATAGAATTTCAAGCAAAACATTTGCATCTACTAGTGTACGTTTCATTGCTGATACGACTCGTCCAGAGAGTGATGATATATTTCCTCGGTAGGTATTGATGCGTTAACTTTAGCTTTATTGCTACTGAAAAAATCTTTGTTTCGATTAAACATTGCCGCCAAGGCAGAGCCATTATTAGTATGTAAGTTTTGTGCAGGCTTGAGAACACCGATAATTTCTGAGTGGCGTATGATGACAATTTCTTCACCTCTTTGTAGTCTATCGAGGTATTCACTAAGATTATCCCTTAATTTTTTAGCTGTAGTAGTTGTCATGGTTTTATCCTTTAAATTACACTTTTAGTGTACACCAAAAGTGTAACATATGTCAAATCGCCACGATTTTATGACATTGGAAAGATTTGTTGTGAATTTTTGAGAATTGTCCTGACAGGATTCGAACCGATTTTAAGAAGTAAATGCTCTAAATTGGTAAAATCGCTAAATATTTAGAAATACAAAAACAGAGACAAAATTTGAAAAAGTATTGATGGTACACCCGGCAGGATTCGAACCTGCGACCTTCTGGTTCGAAGCCAGACACTCTAATCCACTGAGCTACGGGTGCAAATAATAAATTTAATTATAACTTAATTTATATTTTCCTAACAGATTGGTTTTTGTTAGAATAAAGCTAATGTATTTAACGATAGATGTTGGTGGGACTAAAACTCTAGTTGCCTTATTTAATCACAACTATAAATTAATCGGTAAAACCAAGATTGTCACTAACAGTAGTTACCACCATTTTCTTAAAGATTTAAAGAAAGCCATCGATAATCTAGCGTTCTATGATTTTGACTATATCGGTATTGCAATGCCCGGTATAGTTAATTCACTAAGCGGTGAGATCATTCACGGGGGAGTTAATTTATCTTGGGAGAATACAAACCCGGTAATCGATTTACATAAAATCTATTCGAAGCCTGTTTTTATCGGGAACGACGCCAATCTGGCGGGTCTATATGAGTCAACATATTTTAAAGATAGTTTCAGTCGTTTAATGTATTTGACCATTTCAACCGGAATCGGCGGCTCATTTTATGTTAACCAGCAGATGGACAGCCAGCTTGCCAGCTTTGAGCCCGGAAAAATCATTTTAGATCACAACGGACAAAAAATTGAGTGGGAAAAATTTGCCTCAGGTAAATCAATTGTAGAAACCTACGGGATGTTTGCCAGAGAAATTAAGGATGAGTCCATCTGGAAAGAAATCGCTGAAAATATTGCCAAAGGATTGCTGACAATTGTTCCAGTAATACAGCCCGAAGTCATAACATTTGGAGGTAGTATCGGTACTTTCTTCGACAAATACTCCAGATATCTCAATCAGTCTATAGCCAAAGAACTGGACACAGCCATACCAAGACCACGGCTAATACAGGCTAACAAGCCCGAAGAAGCCGTAGTATACGGCTGTCTGGAAATGATCAAACTAAACGCTTAATTCAACTATTTTTTAGCGGGCTTGGTGTTTTTAGTGGAAATGTAAGCTACCAACAGGCCACCAAGTAGTGCTCCTAGTGCAAAAAGGCCAAAAGCCCTGAGAAGATGAGCATGAACTCCGGCGTAATAAAGAAGCATAGCTGCCACTACAAAATTCACCCATCCCCAAACTACGTTAACAGCTGCCGAAGATGAATCACCAAACGGTGTATAGTGTTTCTTACCTAAAATACCGGCTACAAAATTTGGCAGACCATTGGCTGCAAACAATCCTGCCAAGAAACTATAGATGTATAAATGTACCATTTTTTATTTTCCCCTTTTTAATCCTTATATCCATAAGTATTAAACTAAAATTTCAAAAAAACAAGTACTTTTTACCTAATCAGGTAATTCCTGAAAAAATTTAGTAATAAATTATAGTTATTGGTCAGTAATAAAAGACTAAAAATAACTAACAATGGTAGAACAACTAAGTGTTCAACCCATGAACCCGTTGTAATGCGCATTTTTTTAAGCGGTGGGAAACCGATCTTTTTTGTTATTGGTAATAACCATGGCACCCCTTCTTTCGTGAAGCTATCCATGACTAGATGCGATAAATACCCGATAAAAAAAGATACCAGCACAAGATTAAAATTTATACTTGTAGACTTAAACAACCCGAAAAGCAATGAAAGAAGTAAACTAAAAATAAATAAACCCAGTAATGAATGTGTTATAAAACGATGCCCGCCTAGCAGCGTTTTGTCCACTATCCTGCCGATTGGCCGGGAAATCGGTAAGTTCTTCCAGAGCGGTGCCGTCGGTTGATCAATGTCAGGTAAAACCCCTCCTATCTGGTTAAATAATACACAAAGCAAGAATGTTGTTATCGAGATTTTCTGAAGCGGTGATGCGACAAAAACCAGTCCCAGAAACGTAATAGCTGCAACATCGTGGGTGCGGGCAGTCATTTAAAATTATTTATCGTCTGAATCTTTACGGTTCTTGGGAGGATTAATCCTTTTAGGTTCAGAATTATATTTTACGTTTAAAAGTGCGGTTTGAAGTGCCTTTAGGATATTAGTAGCCTGCTCAACGCTGACACCTACTTTGCTGACTGGAATAGTCTGATTATTCGGCATGTTCTGAGAAAAATTTAAAATCAAGCCGGTTTGACCGACTAAAACTTCAAAATTATCGGAATAGATTGCCCGGGCATCGACCGGCATCAACATGACAATATTAGCCCCCTGAACCACATCATTTTTTGGAATGGTTGTATAGGGCATATTCTCCAATAAACTAATATCATCATAATTTGCCATCTTCCATAACATCAATGCTTCGTTGTCTTTCAGGTTGAAATGATTTATTAGCAGGATAAGAATATCTTCACTGGGCCTATCTTGCCCGAGCTCAATCTTCTCCAAGTCACTTGGCTCGATTTCAATTGCGCTGGAAACGTCCTGTAAGCTTTCGTTAATTTTCTGTCGATGTGACTTTATAAAATTTCCTAGCTCACTGTATGGTTGTTCATTACTTGATTTTGCCATAGCTTAATTATCTCAAATTACAACTATCAAGTAAACAATACCTCTCTTCGTATATAATATTGTTAATGGTTAACGTAAAACAAAACGTATCACTTAAAGATTATTCGACAATGAGACTTGGCGGTAACGCCAATTACTTAATTGAAGTAGGTTCCAGACAAGATCTTGAAGAATCGGCTCAGTTGGCTCAAAAAAACAATTTACCTATTATTATGATAGGCGCTGGCAGTAACGTTATTTGGAAAGATGAAGGATTCGCTGGTATTGTCCTTATTAATAAAATCCTCGGTTTCAGAGCTTTCGAAGAAGACGAAACTAACGTTTTTGTAACCGTCGGAGCCGGTGAAAACTGGGACAGCGTGGTGGCAAAAACTGTACAGATGAATTTAACGGGAATTGAATCGCTGAGTTTAATACCCGGTTCGACCGGAGCAACAGTAGTCCAGAATGTCGGCGCCTATGGACAGGAGATTTCTCAGACATTAATAAATGTTGAGGTGTTTGACCTACAAGACTTTAAATTTAAAATTATACCGGTATCAAATTGCCAACTCGCCTATCGCTCAAGCATATTTAAAACTAATCCGAAAAATCCCTATTTAATTTCTGCCATTACTCTGAACTTGAGTAAATCATCTCCCGATAAAACTAAAATTTATCCGGCAGTTACCGATTACCTAAACCAAAATAACATTTCAGAAGTAACACCCGAAAATATCAGGAGAGCGGTTATTGATATTCGGTCTTCTAAGCTACCGGATCCAGCCGTAATACCGAATAACGGCTCCTTTTTTACCAACCCAACAATTAGTTATTCGCAATTCTTCAGTCTGCAAAAAAGTCTCAATCAAGCAATCCCTCACTGGAAAATAGACACTGAAAATGTAAAAGTTGCCGCCGCCTGGTTAATTGAATATTCCGGGTTAAAAGATTTCCATGATCAAAATACCGGGTTTGCTACTTGGAAAACACAGCCTCTGGTAATAATTAACGAATCAGGCACATCAACAGCCAATTTGATTAAATTCCGAGACTTCATTGTTGACACCGTCTATAAAAAAACCGGCATTAGATTGACTCAAGAACCTCAAATTCTACCCTAAATCGCTAGGTAATTTGAAATTAACTGAAAAATCGTTAACCTCTTTCTTTAGTCCGCTCAAATAAGAATCATTGTCATGATTATCAATGGCATCTTTCATCCACTGAGCAATTCGGGCCATGTCGGTTTCCTTCAATCCTCTAGTAGTGACAGCGGGCGTACCCAGCCGGATACCGCTCGGTCTGAATGGAGGCAAGCTGTCATCGGGTATAACATTTTTATTGAGAGTCAGATCAATCTTATCTAGAGTCTTCTCAACGATATCGCCAGTTAATCCGAAAGACGAATTAACGTCGGCAAGTATTAGATGATTGGATGTACCGCCGGTAATCAGATTGAAATTCCTCTCAGCCAGTTCACCGGCTAAGGCTTGGGCATTTTTTATTATCTGTTTGGCATAATCAACGAATTCAGGTTGCATGGCTTCAAAAAAAGCAACCGCTTTGGCGGCTATGATGTGCATGTGAGGCCCACCTTGCATGCCGGGAAAAACCGCCCTGTCTATTAAATTCGGTATGTTAGCAATCGTCTTTTCACTGGCTTTCAGACTATTTCCCGGAAGGCCTTTGGATAAGATTAAACCGCCTCTTGGCCCACGAAGCGTTTTATGTGTCGTAGAGGTCATTACGTGAAAGCCAAAATCAAAAGGATTTTTCAACACTCCTGCGGCAATTAAGCCGGCGATATGAGCAATATCGGCAACTAACAACGAGTTTGTTTGTCGACCAATTTCAGCTACTTTCAAATAATCTACTTCACGAGGATAAGAACTAAACCCGACTAAAATCAGTTTGGGTTGGTGCGTAAGAGCAAGTCTCGTCATCTCTTCATAGTCAATTTCCCCGGTTGTAATGTCTTTCATTTTATAGCGAACAAAGTTATACAAATGTGCGGAACGCGTAACCGGTGAACCGTGAGTTAGATGTCCGCCATGGCTCAAGTCCATAGCTAAAACCGTATCGCCGGGTTCCAGCCAAGCACTATAGACGGCTTCATTAGCCGGTGCGCCGGAATGGGGTTGTACATTGGCATGATCGGCTTTAAAAAGTTTCTTAGCTCTGTCTATAGCCAAAGTTTCAACCTGATCCGTAAACTCTTGACCGCCATAATATCTTTTACCAGGGTAACCCTCGGAATATTTATTAGTAAAAACACTACCCATGGCTTCCAGAACTCCGCGGCTGACATAGTTTTCCGACGGTATCAGTTCGAGACCATTTCTTTGGCGATTAGACTCTTGTTCGATTAGCTTCTTAATTTCTTCATCTGTCATTATTAACTATTTTAACTCATTTAAAGTCTAATAATACTATATTGTAATAATTTACCTGATATGATATAATAATCCATCATATGAACCCGGTTAACAATAAAATTGGTCAATTAATTGCTCAAATTCGGCAAGAAAGAGGCCTAACTCAATCAGAATTCGCAAAAAAATTATCAACATCCCAATCAGCCGTCAATAGAATTGAACGCGGCAAACAAAATTTAAGTATCGAAACTTTAGGAAGAATAAGCGACGTTTTAAACAAACAGCTACTAAATTTGAACTCATCTAACGAAGTTAGTTTGAAAATCGAGGGCAACACTCGTCTTAAGGGTTCAATTGAACTAAAAAGTAGTAAAAACGCCGCTGTTGCTCTTCTGGCTGCCAGTTTACTAAACTATGGCGTAACCAGATTTAAAGCATTCCCAAGAATCGAAGAAGTATATCGGATAATCGAGGTCCTAGAAAGTATCGGTGTTAGCGTAAAATGGGTTAATCAAAACGATTTGGAAATAAGAAGGCCTGAGAAATTAAATTTGTCATCAATTAATGTTGCTTCAGCTAAAAAGACCAGATCAGTCTTGATGCTAATTGGTGCCTTGATGCACGAATATAGCGATTTTAAAATTCCTTACTCCGGTGGTTGTAAGTTGGGAGCTAGAACTGTCGCCCCTCACCTGTTTGCTTTGGAGGAATTCGGTGTCAACATAAAAGCCGCTACCGGTAATTACAATATTTCAGTCAAAAGAAAGAAACCAAACGAAATTACTCTATACGAAGCCGGAAATACAGTCACCAACAATGTCTTACTTGCAGCAGCTAGAACAGATACTACTATTAAAGTTCACGGCGCAAGTGGCGATTATATGGTCCAGGATTTAGCTCTTTTTCTGAAAAAACTAGGGGTCGAAATAACCGGAATCGGCACACCATTTCTCCAGATAAAAGGCCTTGGCACCAAAATAAAGAGAAATGTAACTTATGCGCCAACTGAGGATCCAATTGAAGCCATGTTCTTTATTTCATCGGCTGTTGTAACTAACTCTAAAATCACTGTTAAAAGAGTACCCTATAGATGGATATCGCTTGAGCTCTTAAAACTCGAGAAGATGGGACTAAAAATAACTAAAAGCGAGAGCTACAAGGCTAGCAACGAAATAATTGACCTCTGTGATTTAACAATTCATCAACATAATGGTAGCCTCAAGGCTTTGGAGGAAAAAATCCATCCCAACCTGTATCCAGGAATTAACCCGGACAACATCCCTTACTTTGTTCTGATAGCCTGCGTTGTCTCGGGAAGAACATTGATCCATGATTGGATGTTTGAAAATCGAGCAATCTATTACACTGAGCTAACTAAAATAGGCGGCCAAATTGAATTAGTTGATCCTCACCGTGTTTATGTCACTGGCCCGACTAAATTTCAGAGCGCCGAAGTAATCTGCCCGCCGGCTCTGAGACCGGCAAGTCTGCTGTTAATCGGCATGATGGCTGGTAGTGGCATTAGCCTTCTTAGAAATGTCTATACAATAAATCGCGGTTATGAGGATTTGTCAGAGAGACTGAATAGTCTTGGTGCTCATATAACAATACTGCACGAAATTTGATATAATTTATCCAAACCTGTTAATGCGAGTGTGGTATAACGGCTATTATCCCAGTTTTCCAAACTGGTGACGCGGGTTCGACTCCCGCCACTCGCACCATTATTATCGCAATAAAGAAGTCTGCAAAGCAGTATTTTGACCAAGCAATAAATAGTTCGATTGATTCAGCGGCCGATCAGGATGGTTTAAGACAATTGAATAACTCCCGTTATTATTCGCCGCTAATTTGAAATCTGCCGTAAAAAAAATACGATTAATAGGGTTTGAATTAGACAAGTTAATAGATATAAAGCTGGTGGCATATGCGAATAATGATATGCCTGCAACCAGGATAACTATTGGTATAAAATGTGTGCTGGTATTCTTGTTTAATATTTTTTCCATGACCAACTCGACTGTAAAGCACTAAGATCAACATTAGGATAATCATTTGCATAAATAATGTCAAAGAAATTAGCGCTTGAAGACGGATGATAAACCCCTTCTTCAACGACTGAACTGTTTGTCGTAGCACTGTTGGCAACTACTGCGTAGGCCAAATTTCCGGCAAACATTGTCGTTTTTTCACTAACAATATTAAATCCAACCATGCTTTGTTTAATATCTTGTATTATTATCGGCCCGATGAAGCCTGAAAAATTTGTGGAATTAATGTTATGGTTTTCGACTGAGAGAATTTTATAAAACATCGTTGAATTGTTTATTGTCGAACCGTTATACGCCAATATTGAACATCCGCTATTATTGCTGGATAAATGCAGACTAGCTGAAAAATTAAAACTGTAGCAGTTAGTATTAACAGTAGAACTTATTAACTGACTGCTGGAGTTAATCTTGTTGGCAGACTGGTTTCTTTTTAAGACGCTATAATTATATGAAATATCAGCAATCGAAGAAATAATTAGAAGAGATGCCAACACAAATCCGACAATCTTATGGACGAGATGAAACTTTCGAGAGATAAAACTTGCGCTTACTATACCAACAAAACCAGCTAATAAACCAAATAGTGGTGATACAAAGAGAGCGATAATCAAACCAGCAAAAAAACTGACGTAACTGGTGTAGGTTGAAAAACTGACTTTCGGTACCGTCTTTAACTTAGCATATTGAGGGAGAGTTTTTTCAACAAAACCGGTACTAAGAATTCGATCAGATTCCGGGTTTTTTGGTCGAAGGTTGATGCCACAATTTCCGCAAAAGAACTCGCTTTCATCGATTGGTGAATTACAGTTTGGACAATACATTTTTGTTATTTTAGTTTACTTTATTTAAGCATGATAACCGCAATAAGTGCAATAAAGATGATGGTTGAAGTTTTTTCTGCCGCAATGTCTGCAATACCTGTTAATTCCAACTTCCGCTATACCCTGTAATTGATCAAGTTGTGTTGATCGATGATAAAGAATAAACAGGTTAATGCTTAAGAAAACCGTTATCAGAATCGAGATGACAGCCAGAATTGTATTTTGAGACGACAAACCGAAATCATATATCGAATGGAGCACTATAACTGCCAATAATGAAAAGACTACCGGCCTGAAAGACCCGCCTGAGAGTTTTTTTCTGGATAAGTAATAACCGACCAACGCAACCGTTGTGGCATGAAAAAATGGTGTTAAAAATAACCTGCCTATGCCGGTGGAGCTACCGAATTTAAGTACGTATAAAAGATTTTCCGGTAAACCGAATCCTAGCCCGACTATGGCGAAGTAAAGTACACCGTCGCTATGCTCGTTGAAGTACTTTTTTTTATAAACATACAGAGCGAAAGGCAGAAACTTAACAAGTTCCTCAATTAAACCAACCATAAAATAACTACCAATCATTTTGACGTCTGGGGCTCCGGGTTGAGTATTTTTGTACACCACTAGGTAGTTTTCCAATATACCGGCCACCAAGGCGCCGAATATGCCAAAAACAAATGCCAACCATAGTGCTTTTATAGGTTCTTTCGGTCCTTTATCCTGAGAAATCAGATACCAAGCCATTAAGGCCACGATGATGATGAAGGAAAGTAATAGTACAAATATTTTCATTTTTATTTTAAATATACCTAGTTCAGTATAGTGTTTAGTCGTCCGGATTTCCAGAACAATGGCTCAAAACACCTGATTTCGTGATATAATCTACAAAAATGCCCCGATAGCTCAGCTGGATAGAGCAGAGGACTTCTAAGCCTAAGGTCGCAGGTTCAAATCCTGCTCGGGGTACCATTTAATATTTTTGCCACATATTGATATCTAATTTAAGCCTATGCCGCGCCAGGAATTCGATTACATAATTTTTCATGATATTGAAAACAATATTCCAGGCAAAATCCTGGAAAAATGGCCGCTTCATATAACCTTAACCCCCTACTTTTTGTTAGAAAATTTAGCAGAAAACGATCTACTAAACAACGTAAAAAAATACATCTCAAATGTAGGGTCTATAGCCATCAACATCAAGGATCAGGCATACTTTGGTCCCAAAAACAATATATTAGTTAGTCGTGTAGATGATGTCTCTGGAAAATTAAGAGATTTGCACCTAACGCTGATTTCAGTCATAGGAAAATTGGGGTGTAGTTTTTCGGATTTAAAATACTCCAACGCTAACTATTCGCCGCATATTACCCACCTTCCAAATAAGCAACTGCCAGAGACCGATTATTGGATTGATACAATTTCCATCGGAAAAAAGCTTAGTGATTCACAGAAGCTGATAGTCGAAAAATACTATCTTTAATCAAGGTAGACTTTTTTAGCAAAGCTTCTGGGTAAAACCTTGATAATCAAAAACGCTAGAAATCCAATTGCGAAACCTCCTATGACATCCAGAGGCGTATGAACTCCAAGATAAAGTCTTGAGATCAATACTAGCAAAATCCAAAGCACACTTAAAAACCGCCATTTTTTCGGCAAAACCATCCACAAAGTAAGGGCCATCGCGGTAGCAACGGCAGCATGACCGGAAGGATAACTGGTAAGACCTGTCTCAATAGCTCTTTCGTGTAGATGACCCGAGAGCATAACCACCGGTCTTGGTTCTTTGACTATATGTTTGGCAATTTCCATGATTAATCCAGCACCACCGACAGTCACAAAAAACTTCCAAGCTAATTTGTAATTCTTAAAAATAATAGGGACCAAGACACACACTGCTATTGGGTAACCAGCACCAAGAGCCTCTGTGATAATAAGAGCCGGAGTTTTGAATAAATTCGGCCAGTTGTTGATATCGTAAAATAAGGTCTTTTGCCATCCGACTAAATTGTGGCTCATTGACACGCTAGCTGAAAATACCAACAAAATCAGGGCAATAATTAAACCTATGATGTCCCACTTAGATAACTCAAAACCTAAAAATTTATATTTCTCAACTTTATTTTCAATCATAACAACCATTATAAATTAAACCTCGAAAAACCTAAATTTAATTTGTTTTATATGTAATTTTAAGGTATAATCACCTCTGTTAAATATAATGGCGAATGTAGCTCAGTAGGTTAGAGCGCCGGATTGTGGTCCCGGAGGTCGTGGGTTCAAAACCCATCATTCGCCCCATTTTAATTCAACTTAAAATTATTACCCAGAATTATCACAAAACTTGATTCGTAATTAACTGCTTCATAAGATTCTTGCCCGTAAGTCGTCTGCGATGTAATCTGTGCCTGCGAAGAGAATTCTTTCTTAAGCGCTGCAAGTGTCAGTGGTTCCTGACCACCCGATTGATCAACAATTACAGAATTCGGATATGTTGTTGAAGCATCGGCTATCTTGATAACATTGTATCCCTGATTTTTTAAGACAGTCTCTTCTTTTTGCGCCAAACCTACCTGACTTGAAGCATTTAATATTGTAATCGGAGCTGACTCTACAACCAGAGGATTAGTAGAGGTTAATTGTTTATAGTAATTTGTCAAACTGGTATAGACCCCTATCCCGTCAGTCGAAATAAGAGCATCTTGTCCCGAAGCAGGATCGACGTAACCTTGCAAAAGCGAGGTAGGGTGGTTGTTGGTTGATCCATAGGCAAAAGCGTATGACTGGACGCTACTCAGATTTATGTTCTTGACATACTGAATCAATCTAATAACATTTTGAAGAGTCAAGTCCGTTTGGAGATTATTACCAAAAGCATTGAATAGATTGCTTATTTTAGCTGGATTAGACAGAAAACCTAAGGTTAATGCCTTCTCGGCAACTGCCGTAAATAACTGTCTTTGATGAGCCGTTCTATCGAAATCAGACTCAGGGAATCCGTAAGCACCGGGACCGTCGCCTCTGGCTCTAGCCAAATTGAGAGCTTCTTGACCATTTAAGGTTACCCAGCCGTTAGGTAATTTCAGGTTAGTATAAGGGTCATACAGTCCGTACGGGTTTGGGCTTTGAATATCAATAGTTACACCTCCGACAGCATTAACAGCATCCCTGAATGCCGTGTAATCAATTAAACCGTAGTAGTCAATCGGTATTCCTAGCTGCGTTGTTATTATCTGTTCAAGCTCACCCATTCCACCCGCCGGATATCCTGATTGATTAAACCTAAGAACAGTGTTTGCGGCATTAATTTTCTGGTAAGAAGACAATCCCGGGACATAAACCCAGAGGTCTCTCGGGATACTAAGCAAAAAGACTTGTCTGGTCTTGGTGTTAAGACTAAGAATCATTATTGAGTCGGTCAAGCTGGCGCCTTGATGGTTAGGGTCATCGACAGAGTCGCCGGCCAAAAGGATATTAACCCTGCCGTCACTTTCGCCTTTGAGCGGCGAAGAACTGAATGGGGCTGTTAAATCTGAGATTATATTGCCATGAAATACTTTATTAATTGTTTTAAGTCCCTTGTAACCAACAAATCCGCCGACACCCAGAAGGATCACGCCTAATACAATCAAAGTGCGAAGGGTAATTTTCCTAAATTTCGATCGTTGCTTTTTGGGTTTTTTGGATTTAGATCTTTTATTTAAATTTTCATCTGAAGCACTGGTCATTCCATTTAAAGAATTGGGCAGATTAATACCAATTAAAGAAGGGCTTGGTTTATTTGAATTTAACTGTGGTTTGGCTTTGATAAATTCGGAATTTAAACGGATTGGATCCGGGGATGATTTAAGGGGTGGTCTGAAATTATTTAAATCACGGTTAGCTGGAGACTGTTTGGATTGAATCCTGGAGTTATTTAAACTGTTTTTATTGTTTACAACAAACCCATCGATACTGGTTCTTCTGACACGAGGCCGTGAAAAATCATCGTTTTGTTTGTCCATAATCAAGCATTAATTTTAACACGAATTGAAGTCTGAAATGAAGCTATTATAATTATTATCTTAACTGATATAATTAATCGAAAGATTGGAAGTAAATGTTAAAAAGATTAAATTTATTAAAAGAATACTATTTTATTTTGGTCAGCGGGCTGTTCCTGATATCGGATATTGTTTTTATTTTAACTAAATTTAAAGGCTATTATTTTTGGCTATCACTTTTTGATTTAGTTCTAATTGTCGTGCCGCTAATTGTCAGTTACTACAAAAAAATTAAGTTTAACGAGTTAGACATTAATTTTTTACTTTTACTTGCCATCCTAATATCATTTTTTAATTCATACTACAACCTGGCAATCGTGCTGCTATTTTTTATAGCGGTTTACCCTATTAACGAGCGTCTGCTTCTATCCTATTTAAGAAACGACTTCGAAGAATCATCGAATTCAGGGTCTGATGTTTATCTAGACGTGATTAAGAAAAGAAAAGTAATCAAGACCCTACCTAGTGAAGTGAGATCGGGAGATAAACTAGTTATTGCCGAAAAGACCGTCGTGCCGTTTGACGTCGTCCTGTTAAGTGATCAAGCTACTGTCAGCTCACTGGATCCAACTACCTCTACGCATCATAAACTTAATATATTTAAAGGTGCTAAGGTTCTGGCAGGTTCAAAAACATTGTCCGAAAAAATAGAAGTTAAGGTAGTTAACGTCAAGGGAGACACTCTCATCGGGAAGATCTCAAAAATAAAACTAACTGCCCTTTCCACTCAGAGTAAATCCAGTAAAAAAATAATAAACAATTTAATCTCTTACCATTTAGCGGTCTTGTCTTTGGCCATACTGCTTTTCGCTTACAACAAAAATCTTTCAGACCTTATTAAAATTCTAGTAATTGCCTCACCATACCTTCTTATAATTTCAGCTAAGAGTATATACATGCCTATAATTAACTCACTCTATAATGCCGGTATACTAGTTAAGAGTTCGCGGTCAATAGAACTATTAGCCAAAACCAAAACTCTGGTTTTTTCTAAAAACGGCGTCCTAACCTCGTCAAACAAAACTGTTGATTCGATTGTTAATTTCTCAGATCGAACGGACAACGAATTACTAACAATTGCAGCTTCAATGAGTCAAACGAAAAATGATGCCTTCAGTTTGGCTATCATAGAATCAGCCAAAAGACATAAACTTAAGCTAATAAAAATAAAACATCTGGAAAGTGGAGAGATGTATTCTTTCGCAAAACTGAAAAATGATTCAATTAGAATTGGTCTGGAATCGATAATCAAAAATCAGGATATCAATATCCCGACCGATTACAAAAAAACCAAACTGTCGTCATCGGCAATCTATGTTGTCCTAAACGACAGGCTTTCCGGCATATTAACCTTCAAGGAAGACATCCCGCAAAATAACTATGGTGCAATTAAATTCCTTCAGTCAAAAGTTAAAAAACTAATCATAATAAGCAGTGACAATGACTCCGGAGTTAAGTCGATTGCCCAAAGACTGAACATTAAAGACTACTTTTCCAACCAAACCAATAAAGACAAAATTGAGTTAATATCAAATCAAAAACCCAGACCACTGACATTAGTAGCTAACTATTCAACCGACAAAAGCATTTATTCCAGAGCTAACTGCGTAGTAGAAACAAGTAATGATGTTGAGGGGTCACTCTTACATCACGCCGATTTTATAGTTAAACAAGATGATCTATTCCCCCTGCAAAAGTCATTTAAACTATCAAAGCAAGCTCAGCTTGCTATGAGGATTTTAGTAGTTCTAGCACTATTGCTGAATATTTGTTTAATTTATATCGCCATTAAATTTAACTTCAATTTAATACTCAGCTCATTGATGCAGCTGATAGAAATAAATATATTTGTTCTAATTATCATAGGTTTTAGTCTAATGGTTGAGAAAAAAACTATTTAAAATAAAGAAAAATCAGGCTACTGTCTTTAAAAACAAAACTGTAAGTAATGGAACCAGGAGATTATCCAGACCGTATACTCCTACGTTTTCAATCAAAGTCAAGAATAATGAAAAATTGATTATCAGATAAAATGGTAGCTTAGCAGCACTCAACAATCCGTAAATAATTAAAAGCACAAACGACGATATGAAAAAACCTAGACTCCCGATAATACTTTTGATTTGCCCAAAAACCTTATAGCTGTTTGTTTTGCCCAAACTCGTACCTATCATAGCGGCCAACCCATCTGCTAAACTCATTTGCAACACGGCAATTAGATAAATCCATTGATTGTTTGTTATAAAGGTCAGTCCGCCGACAGCTACTGCGAAAAGTACTTCTCCCATGGTTGGCCTGACAACTGTATGAATACCTTTAAAAATATTCCATTTCCGGGAAATCAAAACGACTGCAACAAAAGCTAGGCTGATCAATCTGATGCTTTGCCAAGAAATTAAAAATGGCCAGAATGCGACAAAACTACCAACGCTAATATGGACAAATTTACGATTAAATTCCGTTATTTTATTGGTGTTTTTTAATATCAGTTCATTAAGAATTAAAAGAAGCAGGACTATGACTAGAATTTCTAGTATCATGACATATATTCTACTATTAGCTTTGTCATTATTCTATTAAAACTACCTTTTTGGGTTTTGGAGATTTGTTCCATAGGCAAAATCTGCCGTATTGGTAAAAGTGTCTTTATCACGAATAATCGCTTGGGGTGGAATTGTATCACTTTTGGTTGAGATACCGTCAACTTTTCTTACTGCTGTTCCGATTGCTAAAAATTCAATTAACCCGCTACCCAGATTATAAATATATGTTTTAATTCCGAGAATATCGTCAGCACCGAGAGCTTCAGCCTCAGCCTGTAACTTTTTAAGTGACTGTTCCCTTGCTCCGTAAATCAGTTGAGTCAGTTCATTAATTTCGCCCTTTACCAAATTTTTAATCATCGAGGTTACACCGCCTCTGAAACCGAGAGAGTAAACAGAAGTACCGAGAACAAGCTTTAGCGGCACATAACCTAATTTAGCGATGTTCCAGGTTTCCTCAGCCGTCAAATCACTGGTAATTACCCCTCCGACACTACCGGCAATAGACTCTATTTGTTGATTATAAGAGGCGGTGCCAATCATAATCATTTCCTGAACTTCTGAAGTGCCGACCGGCAAAATACTCGTCCTTATTCCTATAACACTGTTTGCATTCTTGGTTTTAGCCTCGTTGATTATTCTTTCAAGTGCAATATTTCTAGTAGTATTAAAAATATCGCTATACTGTCTTACTTCACCCCTAGCCAGTTGACGGATTGAACCTAAGATTCCTTTGGCAAATCCAATAGAATAGGCGACGTTACCAAAGACAAATGACAGTGGGCGATAATTTGCATCAATTTGGCAAAATAATTCCTGTCCGTCAGCCGAAGTGGTAAAAACACTATCGCCACTGTTATCGTCGTCGTGAACAGTTGATCCTACCGTTAAGAACTCTATATTACCATCATGAAATATAATCTCACTGGTTACGCCACTGGCGCCGTTTCCACCTACGCTAGCCAGTTCGTTTTCAAACCTCTGTAACGACAGCTTTCTGCCCTCTAATATCATATTGGTAATTTGCTTAATCTCACCGCCTAGGAAACTTTTTATACCCGATCCCAGACTACCTATAAAACCCATAGAGAATACGCTGTTCCCAACCAATAAATTTCCAGGGGAATATCCGATTAATTTTAAACAGAACATTTCGTTTCCTGAAAACCCAGAAAATTTGGTCGGATTCGATGGATTTACCGGGGGATCACTATTAACTCCACCTAGTTTCAAATTATTGTTTTCTTCCATTAATTACCCCCTCGGATATTAATAACATCTTGCGCACTATTATTTTACTATTATAGATATTTAACCTACAAAAAGTGAAATTTAAAAACCGCCGGAATAATCGGCGGTTTGTTTGAAATACAAAATGGTCGGGATGAGAGGACTCGAACCTCCGGCCTCACGGTCCCAAACCGCGCGCGCTAGCCAACTGCGCCACATCCCGTTATTTATTCCCAATTATATCCTAATATCTATTTTTTCTCTAGAGATTTTCTCCTCTTAAGTTCAGTCCTTCAATCAGCACTGGTTTTTTTGATTGATTGTCTATCTCTACGATCACTCCATTTAACTGCCAAGAACCGGAGTCTTCTAAAATATGTCTATTCTTCAGATTATCACGCCATCTAGCGATAATTACTTCATATTTAACACCCAAAGAAGAATCCAGGGCTCCAGTCATTCCAACGTCTGAAATATAGGCAGTTTTGCTGGACAAAAGCCGAGCGTCTGCCGTAGGAACATGCCAGTGGTCACCTATCACTGCACTTACCCTGCCGTCCAAGTAATGACCCATTACAACTTTTTCACTGCTAAAGTCGCCGTGAATATTAACTATCTTCGCAAAATAGTCAATTTGTTTTCTTTCTTCCAAAATTTGATCGATAAGTTTTAAAGGATTAACGGTAAGTAGCCCTGAATCTTTGCCGACAATCTGACCTAGTAAACTTACGAATAATATTTTACCATACTTTGTTTGGAGTTCTTTAACACCTATGGTTTTTGATCTATGATCGTAATTAGCAGGTCCGATAATCGGCTCCGAAGGATTGTCTAGGTATACATTTATCGACGATTCAACAAAGCTATGATTACCGCCAGTAAAAAAATCAACGCCAAGATCTTTTAAGTATTTGAAATCGGCGGCGCTTATTCCTTTACCATTAGTGACATTTTCAGACTGAGCGACTATCAAATCTATCTTTTGATCATTTTTCAGTTCATTTAGTTTGGACTTTAAAACGCGTACTCCAAACGATCCGACAACATCACCAATATACAAAATTCTCATTGCAAAATTTTAACTATTTGGCAAACTCAATAGCCCTGGTCTCTCTAATCACATTTACTTTAATAGTCCCGGGGTACTGCATGGTGGATTCAATTTTGGTTGCAATATCGCGGGCTAGCTTAATTGCGCTCAGGTCATCAACTGATTGTGGTTTAACTATTACTCTGATTTCTCGACCGGCGGAGATGGCATATGATTTATCGATGCCGGGGAAGCTATTGGCAACGTTTTCAAGATCTCTCATTCTTTCGCCGAAGTTCTCAGCCGATATATTTCTAGCACCCGGCCTGGCGGCACTCACGGCATCGACAACACGAATTATCAATGCTTCAACGGTGGTTGCTTCAACATCATCGTGATGCTGTTCGGCGGCCAGTGCAATCTCCTCGGGAGCGCCGTACTTTCGCAAAACTTCACCGCTTATGTGGTGATGTTTACCTTCGACCTTATGGGTCAAGGCTTTCCCGATATCGTGAACTAAAGCAGCATACTTAGCAGTTTTTACATTTGCACCGAGTTCTTCGGCAATCATTCCTGCGATATGTGCCATTTCAGTACTGTGCTTTAAGACATTTTGACCATAAGAAGTTCTGAATTTCAATTCACCCAAAAGCTGAACTATTTCTTTAGGAATGCCCACTATACCCACTTCTCTGGCTGCGTCTTCGCCGGCTCTAAACACTTCTTTTTCAATATTTTTTTGAGCTTTTTCGACGATTTCTTCAATTCTGCCGGGATGAATACGCCCGTCCTTCATCAACATCTCTAATGACTGCCTAGCGACTTCTCTTCTAACCGGATCGAAACTACTAAGTACAATATATCCGGGAGTATCGTCAACCAAGATATCTACGCCGGTTGCTTTCTGTAATGCCTGTATATTCCTACCTTCTTTGCCGATTATTCGACCCTTCATCTCCTCGTCTTCTAGTTTCATCGAAGTAATAGTCCTCTCGGCGGTTACTTCAGATGACATTCTTTCCATGGCTGTCGTAATAATTAGTGCGGCTTTTTCTTCGGCAGTTTCTTTGGCTTCATTTTGAAGTTTAGAAATAAGCCCAATCAAATCATGCTTAATGTCTCTTTCTGTCATCTGCATTAATTTTTCGGCAGCTTCGGTCTTGGACAGTTTGGCTATTTTTTCCAACTTGTCCTGTTGTTTTAGTCGAATGTCTCTAATCTCGTCCTTTAACTTTTCTACCTCGTCTTCGTTAGCCCTAAGCTTTTCCTGCCTCTTATCAAGCTCGTCTAGTTTTTTATCCAGTGACTCTTCTCTGGTGACTAGCCTTTTCTCAAGATTTTGCAGTTCAGTGCGCCTGGCTTGCTCATCCTTTTTAGCTTCATCGACGGCTTTTTGAGCATCTTCCTTAGCCTTGGCGACCAGTTTATCAGCCTCCGTTTTAGCTTTAGCCAACTCTTTATCGGCACTGTTCTTAGACGAACTAACTTTATTCTTGTAAACAATTTGGCTTCCACCAAAACCAACAGCCAGTCCTACGACCGCTAATATCACCTCTAACATAGTCTTCCTTTCCTATCCCTGAATCGTAAGTATAAAAAAGGGTTTAACGAAAAACGAAATTATAACAACAATTCAAGGAAAATGTAAAAATGTAAGCTTAAATAATAAAAAAATGAAAATATAGGATTAACAAATTATAAATAAACAAGTCTCTCCCATAGATAATATACAATCTAATGTCTATGGGCGTCAAAAATTTTATTATTTTTTAGCTTGGGTAATATGAGCTTCGCTGCCGTAAAATGGCAGGATTATTTTTTCATTCTTACCGTCTTCCAGATTCTTTAAACCATTTGTCAGCCAACTGTCACCTGTTTCGCCGACAATCGGGATATTAAGACTATAGGCCATGGTATTAAAAACAGCTGCTCCGATTCTCAAACCGGTAAAGCTACCGGGGCCTTTGAAGAAGATAAGTCCGGACAGCTGATCTATAGAAGAATTATTATTCTGCAAAATTTCATCAATTTTTTTGTTAAGGTTCTTAGCCAAACTTCTATCGGCCAACCAGCTTGTATCTTTGACTAATTGTCCGTCTCTATAGAGACTTATCTTAACTTCCGGTTGATCGCATTTCAAAGCCAATATATTCATCTTCATACCAAATATTTTAAACTGTCATCAAAATCAAATTCAATCAGTCTTTCATTATCCGACAGTACGCTAAATTTAACAATCAGTTTGTTTTTATCTAATAGGTCTTTGACAATGTCGCTCCATTCAATTATAGAAATACTTCTCCCATCAACCATGGCTTCTTTTAGAGTATCGGCAAGTATTCCCGGGTCTGCAAGCCGATAAAAATCGAAATGGTTAATGATTAAATCGTCTGCTCTGTATTCATTTTTTATAACGAAGCTGGGGCTCGACACATCGGATTTGGATCCTGTCCCCGCTACCAATCCTCGTACAAATGTAGTTTTGCCTGCACCCAAATCACCGTCTAGAACTATAAGTTCACCGCCTTTTAATTTCTTACCCATTTCAAAACCAATCTGATAGGTTTCCGATTCGTTGGTTGATACTTTTTTTTCCATCTCTTTTATACATTTTAATAGATTAGAACTATGCTAAGCAATTAAATCAGCAAACTTGTTTGGTTTATAATTAAGCTAATGCTACTGCTAAATAGCTCGATAATCGGTAAAAAGATACTTTCTATTAGAGAAGGTCACCCGATTGGTGAGGTTATCGGCATACTTTGTCAGCCAAAAAACTTAAAAATTGAAGGTTTTTATGTTAGAGATTATTCTGACAAAAAGATTAAAGTTCTCCTTTCTCAAGATATCAGGGAAATATATCGGCATGATTTTATAACCAATAACTACGAATCATTAACCATGCCCGATGAACTGGTGAAACACAAACAAATTATTGAACTAAGCTATGATCTGATTAAAAAACCAGTAAAAACTGTATCGGGAAGAAAAATGGGTAAGGTAGAAGACTTTGCTTTCGATAGTGAGAGCATGTTCATACTGAAACTATATGTCCATCAATCCATTCTAAAAAATTTCAACGGTGCCATTAAAAGTATTGATCGAGGTCAAATTGTAGAGGTCAATGATAAGGAGATAGTAGTGGAGGAACCGGAAGAATTGGTTTCGGTCGCAGCCCCGGCAACTATCACTTAAAGATTTTCGTTTTCTAAAAATTGTTTAATATCACTATAAGAGAAACCTTGTGACAATAAGTAATTTGTTAGTTTTTTATCGTCATTAAATCTGCTAATTTTTCGTTTTTTTGCCACAATTTTGGCCAAAGATTGCTGATTAACCTCTTCTTTTGAAACTATTTTTGAAACTACTTCTTCGGAAATACCCTTAGTTTTTAAAAGATAGACGAGTTTACGGTAGGAGACAGGATTTAACAGCATTCGATCATTTATAAATGATTTGGCAAATTCTTCGTCATTCAAATAATTTTTATCAATTAGCCTCGAAATTACCTCTTCAATCAGATCTCTGCTTAATTGGTTTTTTGTTAAAAAATCGCTAATTTCTTTTTTGCTTCTTTTTCTGATTGAAATAAGTTTTAGCGAACGCATATAAAATATATCAACTGATGAACTGTCTTTTAACTGACTAGACAGTCGGTCGTCAATTTCAGATCCTATTTTTAAGCCAAATTTATCAATGCTAAATACTGATAAATCTGCCAGGTATTTATCGTCTACATAAACCGAAAATAGTGAAAAGTTAGCTTTAGAATCAAGTATCCCGGTCACTTTTGGCATAAACTGGTTTTTAGACTTTTTTCGATTCGGCCAACAATATCTTATCGACTACCTCGTCCATAATTTTCGGGTTGTCATCGAGATATTGCTTTGCAGCTTCACGACCCTGACCAATTTTATTGTCCTGATAAGAAAACCAGGCACCGGCTTTGTCGATGATGCTGTGATTTATAGCCAAGTCAAGGACATCGCCCGATTTAGAAATACCCTGGTTGTACATAATATCGAACTCAGCTTCTCGAAAAGGCGCAGCTATTTTATTTTTAACAACCTTTACTTTGGTACGATTACCGATTACCACATCATCTTGTTTTATTTGTGATGTTCTTCTGATATCCATTCGAACCGAAGCGTAGAATTTCAAAGCGTTTCCACCGGTAGTAGTTTCCGGATTACCGAACATTACTCCAATTTTCATTCTAATCTGATTAATAAATATAACCGTTACGTGGGAACGAGAGATAATTCCGGTTAATTTTCTGAGTGCCTGGCTCATCAATCTAGCCTGAAGACCCATGTGACTGTCGCCCATCTCGCCTTCAATCTCAGCTTTTGGCACTAGGGCTGCCACTGAATCAATCACAATTATGTCTACGGCATTTGACCGAACCAAGGTTTCAACAATTTCCAGCGCCTGTTCCCCGTTATCTGGCTGAGAAAGAAGTAAGTTATCAACATCAACTCCTATTCTTTTAGCATAGGAAGGGTCAAGTGCGTGCTCGGCATCAATAAAAGCTGCGACTCCGCCGGACTTTTGAACCTCGGCAATAGCGTGCAGGGTCAGGGTCGTCTTTCCCGAACTCTCAGGACCATATATTTCTATAATCCTACCCTTGGGAAGTCCACCCCCAAGTGCTAAATCCAATGATAGAGATCCGGTGGGAATACACTCGACAGATTTAGAATTATAGTCGCCGAGCTTCATAATTGAGCCCTTACCGAATTGTTTTTCAATCGATTCCAGAGCTACGGCTAAAGCTTTTGACTTATTGTCGTTTGTTTCGGTCTTTTCAACTTTTTCTTTCATTTTTAATCCCTCATTTTAAAGATAAATAAACTGACTGAACTTCCACCCATTAGTAAATATTTTACCATCTAAATACTTATTATTTATGGATTTTATTATAAGTGTTGTCTACTTTAGATATAGTGAAAAATTTGTTATGATTATGTTTATGTTTAAAGGTAACAAAAACTTCTAAAAAATATGCGAATTCCCGACTCTTTAGTTGAAAAATTATTGCTCGAAAACCATTTAATAACCGATGAGCAATCGAAAATTCTTCGAGATCAAGAAAAATCCGATAAAAAGCCTCTGCAAGATTTGGTTATTAAAAATAATATTGTCAGCGAAAAAGATTTAACAAAACTCTACGCCCAAGAAATTGACGTTCCTTTTATCGAATTAAACGGTAAAGACATCAAGCCTGAAGTTTTAAAATTATTACCCGAAAGAATAGCCAATCAATATAACGCCATAGTTTTTGATGTCGATGAAAACAACACCAAGTTTTTGGCAATGGCCGATCCGGACGATATTCAAGCCTTGAATTTTTTACAAAAACAACTGGGGAATAATCTGCGAGTCTACATTACTACCGACAGCCTGCTTCAAGCTGCTCTCGGTCAATACAGAGGAAACATAAGCTCGGAATTAACCAAAGTTATCGCATCCCAAGACGAGGACGATGAAGCCGATGACGTTGATGAAAGTGACTTGGCTGAAGATTCACCGGTCGCCCAAACAGTCAATCTGCTAATTGAATACGGTATTAAAGCCGGGGCCAGCGACATCCACATTGAACCCAGAGAAGAATTCGTAGTAATCAGATACAGGATAGACGGAATTCTAAAAGAAGCTAATAAACTGCCAAGAAAACTGCTGAACTCGCTAATCAGCAGGATTAAAATTTTGGCCAATCTTAAAATAGACGAACATCGCGCACCACAGGATGGAAGATTCAAAGTAGAGGTCAACGGCTCAATGTATGCTTTACGTGTCTCGACACTACCAATCCTAGACGGTGAAAAAGTGGTAATGAGAATTTTGAATGAATCGTCAAAAGCATCGGATTTTAATGAACTGGGTTTTTGGGGAGATGCTCTAATAGAGTTAAATCATGCCATAGTACAACCCCACGGAATGATTTTAGTAACCGGTCCAACTGGTTCAGGTAAATCAACTACTTTATTCAGTGTACTGAGTCACTTGAACAGTCCCGACGTAAACATATCGACTATTGAAGATCCGGTCGAATACCACATCGTTGGAGCCAATCAAACGCAAGTTAATCCTATAGCCGGCATGACCTTTGCAAATGGACTAAGGGCCCTTCTTAGACAAGATCCAAATATAATTATGCTTGGTGAGATAAGAGACCACGAAACAGCCGATTTAGCAGTTCAGGCAGCCCTGACCGGACACCTGGTTTTTTCAACGCTCCACACCAACAACGCCGCCACATGTCTGCCCCGATTAATTGATATGGGAGTAGAGCCGTTCCTGATTGCATCGACGGTTAGGGTCGTGATAGCTCAGCGGCTTGTCAGAAGACTCTGTTATAACTGCAAAAAAAGTTTTGTCCCGGACGATGCCTACATAAGCAGACTGGATAAACTGTTTAACATCGAAAATACGGGGGGATTTAAAAAAGTTAACGAACTAGAACAAGACGCTAAAAAAGACGGCATCGGAATGAGTACTGTCAATAAACAAAAACCACTTGACGATCTTAGCTCAACTCCGACAAAGATTATTAGATTGTTTAAAGCCAACGAAGATGGCTGCGAAATGTGCAATCATACCGGATTTAAAGGAAGAATTGGTATTTACGAAGTTTTGTCTAACAGTGAATCAGTTCAGAAAATGATTGTTACCAACGAATCGAGTGAAGTCATTGAAAATAAGGCAATCGCGGAAAATATGTTGCCGATGCAGACCGACGGTTTTATCAAAGCGCTAAGAGGAGAAACAACGATTGAAGAGATTCTCCGGGTTACAACAACGGCATAGGTTAAAATAAGCATATGAACTTTGTCTATAAAGCGACCACTAAGGAAGGAAAAACAATATCCGGCACGGCCGAAGCAGTCAATAAACAAGCACTTTTAATGTTGCTTCATAAACAAAATCTGAAACCCCTACTGATTGAAGCTGAAAAAAAGAAACATGCATCTCTTTTGGGACCGGCTAAAAAAGTAAAAACTCAGGATTTGGTCATATTCACAAGACAACTATCAACCATGATAACCGCCGGAGTACCTCTGGTCAGGTCATTATCAGCTCTGGCAGCCGACAGTGAGAGTATCTATCTAAGAGAGGTACTGGGACTTATAACTAAGGATGTTGAGAGCGGTTTATCGATGGGCGAATCATTCGCCAAGTTTCCTGATGTCTTCAGCGAAGTCTATATCAGCATGATTAAGGCCGGTGAGGAGGGTGGTATTTTAGACAAAATACTTAAAAGATTAGCCTCCCAGGTCGAGCTAGACGCCAGTATTAAGAAAAAAATCAAAAGCGCCATGATGTATCCGATTGTTATTTTGACGATTACAATCTTGGCTTTCTTCGGAATCATGCTTTTTATCATGCCCAAAATCGAGGGCATTATTACCTCACTGGCCGGACCTCATGCCAAACTACCGGTTTACTCACAGGTATTACTGGATATGTCCAACGCTTCAGTCCATGCAACCATAATCAGACTAATTCCAGGTCTTAGTAGTATTCCGGTAATTAAAGATACTCCGAACCTTATTTTTATCGTCATAATCCTTGGGATAGGATTTTTCTACTTCTTACGTTACATTAAAACCGATAAAGGAAAATACAACTTCCACCTTTGGTTACTGAAAATACCGGTAGTTAAAATAATTATCCTTAAAGTTGCAATTGCCAGGTTTTCCAGAACTTTTGCCTCATTAATGAATGCAGGGGTGACAGTGCTTGACGCTTTGGATGTCACCGGATCGGCTATCGGCAACAAGGTGATTGAGGCTGAACTTAAGGCTGCAGCCAAAGAAGTCCAAAACGGCAAACAACTTTCCGATCCAATCTCCAGAAGTCCTCATTTTCCACCGATTGTCGCTCAAATGCTGCTGGTCGGAGAAGAAACTGGTCAAGTAGACGAAGTGCTTGAAAAGATTGCCGATTTCTATGAAGAAGAAGTGGGCGTATTGATTGATGGCTTGGCGGCCATTATAGAGCCTGTCATGATTGTAATGCTTGGAGCGGGAGTTGGATTAATTGCCGCCTCTGTGATGGGTCCGATTGCCAACCTAACCAAACAGATACCAAGTGGCTAAAAAATTGCTTGATTTAATTCCACTTATGGTTATAATCAGAATAGATAACTAAATAACATTAGTAATCAATATTAAAATTAAGATCAATATTAAAAGGAGGGTGGGACCCATGATCTCCCTAAAAAAACGACAAGAAGGATTTACAATCGTAGAACTTCTAATTGTGATTGTTGTCATTGGTATCTTGGCGGCAATCGTTATAACAACTTATGCGGGTATTCAGGCGAAGGCTAGAAACGCTAAGAGACAAACTGACTTAAACTCAGTTCAAACCAATTTGGAAGCTTACTTCCAATCTAATGGACACTACCCTTCATACGCTGATTTAAACAGCCCAACCTGGGTAGCTGCCAACATGAAGAGCTTGGATTTAACAGCTTTGCTTGATCCGTCAGCAACTTGTGTTCAAAGCTCGACTACTAACTGTTTAGTAAACGCCGCTACTGCTCCTACTTCTGCAGGTAATTACGATTACTACCCAGTTGATTCGACCGGAAGCTCAGCTAACTGTGAAGCAACCGATACTACTTGTACGGCATATACTTTAACTGCCACCTACGAGGGTTCATCGCCAGCTACATATGATGTTAAGCACAACCTAGATTAATAAATAGGTTTAACCAATCTAAATAATCCCGGTATACCCGGGATTATTTCTTTTAAAGACAGACTTATCTGGCTTATGTTAAATCTTTTGTTATACTATTTATAAGAAATAAAATACCGGTGGGATAAAATTGAAAAACTCAAAAATACCATTTTTTTTCGGCGACAAACCCATCTTCGGATTGGATATTGGTCCAAGTTCGCTAAAGGTTATGCAGATTGAGCAAATCAATAACCAAAAAAAGATTATAGGATACGGCTTTACCAGTTTCGATAGAAGCGTGATTAATGATGGTGTGGTCGTTGATGCTGAGAAAATCGCCGAAGCCGCTGCCAAACTTTTTAAAACGGAACTTATCGGCGATATAACAACAAGACGTGTTGCTATTGCCATCCCGGCTTATAGGACATTTACAAGGTCAATATCCCTGCCAAATTTGAAATCTAAAGAGATAAACGAAGCGGTAAGACTGGAGGCTGAGCAGTACGTTAACGTGCCAATGGATCAGCTTTATCTGGATTATGAAATTATTAGACAAACAAGTGATGAGATAGATGTATTCATCGTTGCCGTTCCAAAGGATATAGTAGACTCTTATCTACGGCTTGCCGAGATATTAGGACTTGAAACAGTTTTGATTGAACCGACACTTAGTTCATCGGGCAGGCTCTTTTCACTTGATCCACAAAGTGACATAGCGACCGTTATTATAGATTTTGGATCAAGATCAGCTGATATAAGTATATTTGACAAGCACGTCTTAGTAACTGGTACAGTCCAAGCTGGTGGAGAAATATTTACTAATGCTATAAAAGAGAAGCTTAACGTAACACTTGCCGAGGCCGGTTTGATAAAAACCAAGTACGGTCTTCAGTTATCTAAGAAACAGTCGGAAATTAAAGCGGCGCTTGAGCCGATTCTAGCGGAAGTAATTAAAGAAATTAATCGAATGAATCGATATTATGAAGAAAGATACGGCAACTCCAGACCAATCGGACAGATAATAACTCTTGGTGGTGGAGCAAACATGCCCGGCCTAAGCGACTATCTAACCAACTCGATTAGACTACCGGTAAGACATACCGATCCGTGGCACTTTATTAGTTTTAAAGGTCTTCAACCTCCAAGCGATGCCGACAAACCAATGTATGCGACAGTTGCCGGTTTAGCTTTGGCAAATCCTAAGGAGACCTTTTAAAATGATTAACCTGTTACCTGAACAGTTAAAGAAGGATTTTATCTATGCTCGAAGAAACAGGGTGTTAAGAAAATACTTGGTCATATCAATTGTCGGTTCAGTTGGATTAATGTTGATTGCGACACTTGGCCTTATCTTATATAAAAATTCTTGGAATAATAACCAATCACAAATAAACTCGATACAAAATAAACTAAATTCCGAAAATATTGCCTCAACCAATACTCAAATAACAAATTTTTCAAACACCTTTAAATTGGTAACTAAGGTGCTATCTCAAGAAATTTTGTTTTCCAAAATGATAACTGCAATTGGTGCCGCTATGCCGTCTAATACAGCACTAACAGGATTAAGCATCAACAGTACTTCTACTGGCATAAACCTAACAGCGAACGCCAGCAGCTACAACACTGCCACCCAGATTCAAGTTAACTTAAGTGATCCTTCAAGAGGTCTATTTAAAAATGTTGATATAGTTTCCATAAACAACTCGGGGTCAACCGGCAATAACAACTTGCCATTTACTGTATCACTCAGGGCATTGTTTAATAACACCAACCAGTTCTTACTAATAAACCAGAAGGCAGTTAAATGATAAACCATCGCAATATTTTTTATGGAATGATAGGTCTACTTGTCCTTTCTTTGCTATTTTCAGTCTTAGGGACATATGAAATTAACAATATACTAAACTCCAAGGGACAAATTTTATCGTCTCAACAAGCTAAAATTTCCTCACTCAACGAAGAACAGTTGAGTCTGATCAACGCCAAAGCCGAGTTAAAGAAATACTCTTCTCTATACAGTATTGCTCAAACCGTAGTTCCCCAGAATAAAGACCAAACCCAAACAGTCAGACAAATAATTAATATTGCGGCTGCTAATAATGTATCAATCGGATCGATTACATTCCCATCCTCAAACCTTGGTGTAGTAACAAGTGGGACTGCTTCACCAACAGTAAGTGCTCTGTCAGGCGCCAACCCAAATCTCTCTCAACTAGTGAAGGTCCCAACCATTCCCGGTTTGTATACTCTACCCATTACAATTGCTAGCTCTTCTCAAGCTAACCAACTAACAACTTTTTCCGAGTTTATTAATTTCCTTCAAGGTCTTGAAAATAATAGACAAACAGCTCAGGTTACCTCACTGTTAATAACCCCCAACTCCCAAAATCCAAACTATGTCACATTCAATATATCACTTAACATTTATATAAAACCCGGAGCTTAAAATGCTTGATTCAATTACGAAATATCTCAGTCCATTCAAAAGAATTCTGGCAATTATTAATAAACATCGTTTAATTACTTACATGGTTTTTATATTTGCTCTGTATGGATTGCTAATAATTAAGATAAATAATCTCGGCCAAATTTCTGCTAGTACCTCACAAACTACTGCCACCACAAATGTAACTACTCCTGAACATTTAAATCAATCGGTGATCTATCAGTTGCAGCAGCTACAAAATAATAATGTAACAGTGCAATCACTTTTCGAGCAAGCCAGAAGCAATCCATTCTAAACAAGACTGGACTGGTTGCTGCCCTTTTCGGATTGTTTATTTTTATTATCTATCTTTAAGTGTTTATAGGCCTTAAATGTCGCCTTTCGACCACGCGGAGTTCTCTCCAATAATCCAATCTGCATTAAATACGGCTCAAAAAAATCTTCAATCGTCGAAGTTTCTTCAGAAGTTAAAGCTGCTAAAGTCTCAAGACCCACCGGACCGCCATCGTAATTTAATATAATAGCCTCAAGCAACATTCGATCGGCAGCATCAAGTCCCAAATCATCAATATCAAGTAGTTCCAAAGCCTTAAAGCTGATACTGGTCGTAATTTTACCCTCACCGTGGACTTCAGCGTAATCCCTTACCCTTTTCAATAATCGATTGGAAATTCTAGGCGTCAATCTTGATCGTTTAGCTAGTTCTTTAGCTGATTCGTCGTCGATTTTAACATTTAGAATGGAAGCCGCTCTTTTAATAATTTTTTCTATTTCTTGTGGGGTATAAAACTCCAAACGATGAATAATACCGAATCTATCTCTCAGTGGAGCCGATAAAGATCCGGTTCTGGTGGTAGCGCCAATGATTGTAAATTTTGGCAGGTCAAGTCGCAGGCTCCTGGCACTAGGCCCTTTACCAAGCATGATATCCAATTTAAAATCTTCCATGGCACTATACAAAACTTCTTCAACATTCCTATTAATTCGATGAATTTCGTCAATAAACAGTATGTCATTATCGCTCAAATTTGTTAGCAGACTAGCTAGGTCTCCGGCTCTTTCGATGGCCGGACCTGAAGTGACCTTAATCTGTGCGGCCATTTCATGGGCTATAACATTTGCCATTGTTGTTTTTCCAAGGCCGGGAGGACCATATAGCAATACATGATCCAGCGGTTCGCTTCGCTGTTTAGCAGCCTGTATCGATAATTGTAGATTTTTCTTAAGCCTGTCTTGACCAATGTAGCTGGCAAAGTCGCGCGGTCTCAGATTATTGTCTATTTCAATTTCTTTTGGTTCTTCATCCTCATTGTTTAAAGGACTAACAATTCTATCAATCATTATTTTTTCTCTTTTAATGCCAGTTTAATTTGTTCTGATACCGGAAGCGATCTATCAACATTCATCAAAGCCTTTGAGGCATCATTTTGACTATAGCCAAGAGCCATTAAAGCCTGCATCGCTTCATCGCTTTGATCAATCTTATTTATCATATTACCAAGCTCAATGTCGGCACTGTTATCAACAAAAACCTTGTTTTTAAGTTCAATTATTATTCTCTCGGCTACTTTTTGACCGACTCCAGACGCCTGTTTAATGTATAAGACATTCGAACTGGCAATTGCCTTTTTTATGTCTGAAACCTTGCCTATATCGAGTACCTTCAAAGCCATTTTGGGCCCGACACCGGAGACGTCTAACAATGCCTCAAAAAAGGTTTTAGTTTCTAACGTTAAGAAGCCGTAGAGATCATGAACCTGTTCGCGAATATGTTCATAAACAAAAAAATTTACTTCCTGATCTGGCGAGATTGAATTTAAATCAAATAAATTAACATAGACTCCGTAGCCGACACCGGAGACATCGACAATCACACTGTCCTCAAATAAATTAATTATTTTCCCTCTTAAACTAGCTATCATTATCTTCTAGCTTAACACAACTCTTATCTTAAAGTCATACCGTGTGTAATTGCAGCCGCTAAGGCATCGGCGCAATCGTCGGGTTTAGGAACAGTATCGAGCTTAAGAATCACTCTAACCATTTCTTGAATTTGCTTTTTTTCAGCTCTACCATAACCGGTTAGAGCCTGCTTAATCTGTAACGGCGTATAATCAAAGACCTTAAGACCGGCTTTTACGCCTATTAATAAAATTACGCCCCTGGCCTGAGATACTGTCATGGCGGTAGTAACATTTTGTGAGAAAAAAAGTTTTTCGACAGCCATTACGTCTGCGTTTACATCATCGATAACCGACTTCAATTCATCGTAAATAGTTACCAGTCTGGTTGCATCATCTTCTTTTGGACTAGTTCTGATAACACCGGCATCAACAAGGCTAAATTTTCCTTTATCAGCGTCAATTACACCAAAACCAAGTATGCCTGTTCCGGGATCTATGCCAATAATTCTCATTATCTTTAGCTATTTAATCTATCCATTACTTCATCGTCGATGTCATAATTGGAATAAATGTCGTTAACTCCGTCTACATCCTCTAACGCAGATACCAGTCTCATGATTTTACCAGCAGTTTCTTGTTCAGTAATTTTGACGAGTTGTTTTGGAACATAAACGAGTTCAGCTGAAATAATATCGACGGATGAGTTTCTTAGCCCGTCTCTGACTTGAGCCAACATCTTGTTGTCCGTATAGATTATAGTAGAACCGGATTCGTCTATAACATCGTCTGCGCCGGCTTCTATGGCTTTTAATAAAACATCATCTACCGATTGTTTAACTTGAATTGCCCCTTTGTGATCAAACTGAAAGGCTACCGAACCCTTTTCGGCAATGTTTCCACCGTGCTTAGAAAAGGCCAGTCGAACTTCGGGATAAGTTCTGTTAATATTATCGGTTGTAACACTAACTAAAATGGCGACCCCGCCCGGGCCATAACCCTCATAAAGAACTTCTTGTAAATCGGCAGCATTTTTATCTGCTACTCGATTAATCGCTCGCTGAATATTAGCCTGAGGCATATTAGCAGCCTTAGCACGATCAATTTCCAGTCTTAGGGCAAAGTTCGTGTCAGGATCGGTGCCACTTCTAGCAGCTATAGCAATAGCGTTGGCTATTTTAGTAAAGACAGCACCACGTTGGGCATCTTTTAGCTCTTTTTGACGTTTAATGGTCGACCATTTTGAATGTCCGGACATAATATACTCTCTTTATCTCTGTTATTATAACATTATTTTAAAATATCTCATCTGTTTTTAGATTGACTTTTTTGATTTTTTTAGGATAATTATAGAAGTTAAAGCAACGTTAAATACGGACCCATAGCTCAGTTGGTTAGAGCACCTGCCTTTTAAGCAGGGTGTCGTGAGTTCAAGTCTCACTGGGTCCTCCAAAATTCTTCTTAAAGATATATTTAAGCCACAGTCTTCGTGGCTTTTTGTTTTAAAGAATAGTGATACAAACAGTTATACGGGCTTACAATTACTGGTAGTTTTAAAATGTTTTGAGGGAATAAGCGAAGCTTAGAGTCTAGATTATCCGATTGATAATAATTCGACTATCGTGATGTTACAAAAATTGTGATTAGTCTATTGGCTCTAGAGATTTTGAGGCTGAGTTGGATTACCCAAATCAGTATTCGTTTGGGGTCCACTAGCTTCATTGAAGTTAGAGGGTGACGGGTTTTGGTTCATGTTATCAGAAGGCATTTGTTCAACACTGGGCTGTGGTTGAGGTTGAGAAGGTTCTACTGTTTGAGAATAGGTGGGTTGTGGTTGAACTGTCGGCTGAAAAGCAGGTTGCTGATAATCAACTGGTTGAGGTTGAGCCATAGGTTGTTGTGGAGGCATATTTGGACTATACCCTACTGCTTGCTGAGCACCACCAGTAGATGATGGGTTCATTGAGCTACCGTCGTTATAGGTCGATTTATCGAAAGCTAGTATAGGATAACCTACTATTGGCAAGAATATTAACAGTAACACAAAGGCACCTGGCTTTCCGAATCTTTTTGAAAGTTCAATCAGAGCAATGATATAAAGTACAGTCCCGACTATGTTAACAAAAGGTATTAGAAGCAATAATGACCACCAGCCAGGTTTACCACCAAGTTCAAACATCAGCCAAGTATTGTAAAAAGGAACAATCGAAGCCCATCCCGGTTTATTAGCTTTTTTGAAAATTAACCACGTACATACAATCATGAGTACGCCAAATATCAAAATTGGTATCATGAAGGCCGTTAACAAAGCCATTACATGCGACAGCGAGGTTGTGCCAGAAGTAGTTGTGGTCATACCGCCATTCATTGTTGTGTATTGATAAGTTATTGATGAAAACATATTTATTTATCCTTTTTGGTTATGTTAACACAATATAACCATAAACAAAATAATCAAAATTGGATCTGAAGGATAAGTGTGAAATAAGTTACACTTGTTTTACCTTTCTAAGAACTATAATGAGCCTGTAATATCAAGGAGGTATTAATATGAGTGAAGATAATAAAATACTTCGACTGGTTTACACCCTATTTCTAGGGGTATTGCTAGCCGTTTTCGTTGGCGTGGGAACAGCAACTTTTTACTCAAGCCCGAGGATGCCACAATATCCCATCGAACTTAATAACGGAGGTAAGGAATTAACTCCGTCTCAAATACAAATTCAAAATAATTATGACCAGCAAATAAGAGTGTATGATAACGCCATGAAGCCATACAATCGAAATACGTCGATAATAACACTTTGTGTCGGGGTAATCTTTTTAGTAATCAGTTTGGTTTTCGAACATCGAATAAAACTACTGGCTGATGGTGTTTTGGTGGGTGGATTGTTCACGTTAATCTACAGCATAATCAGAGGCTTCGCGTCTCAGGATACGAAATACACATTCTTAACAGTGACAATCGGCCTGATAGTGGTATTGTTCTTTGGTTATCATCGATTTGTAAAAGAGCGGGTTCCGGCAGAAACTAAAAAATAAGTGATCTTATTTCATTATATCTATAACAATCGACTAAATGATCATTTACCAATCCGATTGCTTGCATAAATGCATAACAAATTGTCGGACCAACAAAAGTAAAACCAAGTTTTTTTAATTCCTTGCTCATTCTAAGAGAAATATCATCATAAGACGGAATTTGATTTAAGCTGACAAAAGAATTATTAACCGGTTTAAAGTTTACGTATTTCCAGATAAATTGACTAAAACTGCCTTCTTTTGAAAATTTATATCTTAAAATTTTCGCGTTATTAATAACCGACTTTATTTTCAGCTGATTTTTAATGACATCAAAATTTTGAATAATTTCAGCTATGTTTTGATCATTAAATTCAGCAACCTTTTTAATATTAAAATCGTTAAAAGCCTGGCTGTATTGAGCGCGTCTTTTTAAAACAGTTAACCAGTTTAGCCCTGCTTGCGCTCCTTCTAGCGACAAAAATTCAAAAATAAGTTTGTCGTCAAATACCGGTACACCCCAAAAATTATCATGATAATCAATATAAAGTTCTGAGGATAAGCACCAGGAACATCTTTTTTTGTTATCCATCTTACTTAAAATGTCTGGAGCCGTGTTCCTTGAATTTGCTTCGGCCGATTCGTTCTATAAATAAAATACCGAGCGAAACAAGAGCGCTAAGTTCAATCAACAAATCCCTAGCTTTGGAAAAATTAATCCAGTAATTTGTCTGCGTCAGTTTATCGGTTGCCGAAATCGGCAAAAGCGGAACAACTAAAATAATTGCAAGAATCACAAAAGATATAGCTGGCAATAGATTAATTAATATTCTTTTTTTCTTAATACTTTTTAACATAAACAATGCTGTCGCTATGACCGGGATGGCTAATATGATAAGTTTGACATTACTCAAATGACTATTGGAATTATTAGAAGAAAATAGCGAAAGCAGTGAATTGGTATCGCCTGATAGAGTAGAAGCTAGTACATAACCGACCGCTAAACTAAAATATAGATAAACAGCATTGATTCTAAAGACAGAGATAATAATTAAGGCTATTAAGGCTAATGAAAGAAGAATTATCAGAGACGTCATTAATGCCATAATAGCATAAGCGACGTGCTAAAATAAGCGACCTGTAATGAATTAGGCCTAGGCCCCTATTTTATCTTTTCTACGTCCTGCTTTGGCAGCCTGAACGGCGTAATCAATTATTTGCCCGGCTACATCATATTTAGTAATAAGCTCGGGGGTTTTGATGCTAGCCGATGAATTCACCTCTAGCACTAATGGGCCACGGTCAGATCGCATCATATCGACACCACAAACTGTCAAACCCATAGCCCGGGCAGCTTTTTGTGCAGTTCTTTTTTCCTCGTCGCTCAGTCTGACTGGTCGGCCTACACCACCTTGATGGGTATTTGATCGGAAATCATCATCGAGACTTTTTCTCTCAATCGCGGCCACAACCTTACCATTTACTACTAAAGCCCTAATATCGGTTCCGGCACTCTCTTCAATAAACTCTTGAACTAGGAAGTTAACTCCTTCGACATAGAATGCCTGCATCACCGCTTTCGCGGCCTTTTTGGTTTCCGCCAAAACTACACCATTGCCATGAGTTCCCCTGGCAACCTTTATTATTACCGGACTGCCGCCGACTCTTTCTATAACGTTTTCAAATTCAGCGGTTTCTCTAGCAAAGACGGTTTTTGGAATTCCAATACCTGCCTTAGACAGCAATTGCATGCTCCTTAATTTATCCCTAGAGCGAACAATTGCGATTGAACTAGCGGTAGTAAAAACATTCTGCATTTCGAATTGTCTGACAATTGAAGAACCGTATTTAGTTAAACTCTGGGCGATTCGAGGAATAACAATATCTACGTTTTTGACTTCTTCTCCGTTATAAACAACCACTGGATTATTCTTTTCGAGAGTAACATAGCATTTAGCATAGTTAATGACTCGAACATTGTGACCTCTTTCAACGGCAGCTTCTTGAAGCCTTCTTGTCGTATAGTTTTTTGGTCCTTTAGATAAAATGACAATATTCATGGTTGTTTACCTCCATTTCAAATATTATTTATCGGTTAAATTGGTTTTTTCAATTGATACGTCAATCAGGAATCTGTCTTTTAGGATATTTCGTCCAATCAAAACAGAATACTTCATTTTTGATCTATCGGCTAGTGTAAACCACTCTTTAACCACAAATTCATTAACCTTAACGTTAAGCAAAACTTTATATCTTCTCTGAACTAGACCGTTAGAACTTTTGATTTTAATAAACTTGAAATGATCAAAAATGATAGTTTTACCGTTGAAGTAAGGACTGGTTTCATCAAAGAAGACAACTTTTAGACTATCTTTTGTCTCATTAATTTTAGAAGCCCAGATAGCTGAAACATGAGCACCGGAATCAACCCTTGCAACAATATCAGTAAGACTTAAATCCGGCAAATCAATTACTTCTAAATGACCTAGGATTTTTTTATTAGTCATTTGTTAATTATACCATATTTGTTTATAATTTACAAGATTTACTACCTGTGGTAATGAGCGATTCTTACATAAATGAAATAGATTATAACCACTACTACCGTAATAACCGTTACTAAAAGAGGAATGAAGCCCGACTGATTCTTCTTATGCATAATCCCTAGTATTATCTATTGGATAAGATTAATTTTCAAGGTTATAAACAATCAACCCTTTAAAAAATCTTCCAGTAATTTTTTCTGATTTCTACTTAAATGATAGGGTGTATCGACATGAATCGTAATGATGTGAGCGCCTCTGGAGTTTCCTTTTAGATGGGGTACCCCATGACCAGACAGTTTGAAGTCCGAACCACTCTGAGTTCCAGCCGGAATTTTCATTCGAACGTATCCGTCGATTGTTAAAACATCAATTTCTGTACCAAGGGCGGCCTCAACCATACCGATATGTTCGTTACTAAGAATTAAATCCCCTTCTCGAGTGAAATTCTTATCGGCCTTAACTCGAATATTTATGTATAGATCTCCCTTATGTCCGCCTTTGGCTGCTTCGCCGTGTTCTCTGAGTCTGATGACTGCCCCGTCATCAACGCCCGCCGGAATTTTTAGACTAATCTTCTGTTTTTTTAGTTCAGTACCTTTACCCTTACAGACGGAGCAAACTTTTTCCGGAATCTTTCCTTCACCCCTACAGGTAGGACAAATGGTTGCTTGTTGAATATTTCCAAATATAGTTTGAGATACACTCACGACTTGACCGGAACCATGACAGGTTTGACAGGTCTTCAATTCATAGCCCGGCTCGACCGAACTTCCTTTACAGTGAGAGCAGACATCATCAAGGGTTAGCGACAACTCTACTTCGGTACCAAAAATAGCATCCTTAAAAGAAATTTCTGTCTCTGTTTCAATATCACGCCCAACATTTTGTTGTCGTCTGGATCCACCGGAAGGTCCACCAAAAAAACTACTGAAAATATCGCCAAGGCCTAAATCACCAAAATCAAAATTAATGTTTTGGCCGCCTCCCGGGAATCCTCCGAAGCCGCCACCGAATCCGGAAGCGTTGCCACCGACACCGGCTTTACCAAATTGATCATACCGTTTTCGTTTTTCGGGATCTTTTAAAACTTCGTAGGCTTCGTTTATTTCCTTGAATTTTTTTTCATCACCGCCGCGATCGGGATGATGCTCAATAGCGGCACGCCGGAAGGCTTTTTTTATCTCATCAGCGCTGGCCGACTTGGAAACACCCAAAATATCGTAGTAATCGTCTTCTTTTGCCATCTTCTGAAAATCAACCTCTGCCGTTTTAAATTTGCTAAATCTTACCGTTATATTCTAACAGATTATTTTTCGTCTTTATCGACTACTTCGCCCTCGATTGGTTCATCGGGGTTTGACTTATCTTCAGAGGTTGTACCTTCAGTCTTATTTTCCTCTTTGGAAGCAGCCTCATACATTTTGGCACCAATTGGCATTAATTTATCGTTTAATTCTTTGAGGGCAGCGTCTAATGTCTCTTTAGAAGCATCGGCATCACTTATTACTTTTTTGGCTGCCTCAACAGCGTCGTTTAAGGTCTTGGTATCATCTTCGGACAATTTATCTTTATTGTCTTTAGCCATCTTTTCGGCTTGATAAATTGTACTGTCCAGATTATTTCTAACTTCTATCGCTTCTTTTCGTTTCTTATCTTCTTCGGCATGAGCTTCAGCCTCTTTAGCCATCTTCTCAACTTCAGTTTTGTCTAGATTTCCGGAACCGGAGATAGTTATACTCTGCTCTTTTCCTGTACCCTTGTCTTTAGCGGTGACATTCAATATGCCGTTAGCATCTATGTTGAACGTAACTTCGATCTGTGGGACACCTCTAGGGGCAGGTGGAATACCATCAAGGACAAACCGACCGAGTGATTTGTTACCATCAATCATTTCTCTTTCACCCTGAGCGACATGAATTTCAACTTGTGGTTGATTGTCGGCTGCGGTAGAGAAAACTTCACTCTTAGAAGTTGGTATAGTGGTGTTTCTTTCAATCAGTTTGGTCATAACACCACCCATTGTTTCAATACCTAGAGAGAGTGGGGTCACATCAAGTAATAGGACATCCTTAACATCACCTTGTAAAACGCCACCTTGGATTGCGGCGCCAACAGCAACAACCTCATCCGGATTAACTCCCTTCATGGGCTCTTTACCGAATATTTGCTTAACTTTTTCCTGAACTGCCGGCATTCTGGTCATACCTCCGACCAAGACTACAGCATCAATTTCGCTGGCTTTAAGACCGGCGTCACTTAGTGCTTTATTGCAAGGTTCAGCAGTTTTGTCTATTAATTCGGCGACCAGTTGCTCAAGTTTTGATCTGGTTAATTTATGTTCAAAATGCTTAGGTCCGTCAGCGTCTGCGGTCAAAAATGGTAAATTAATATTAACTTCTTGAGCGCTAGATAACTCAATCTTGGCCTTTTCAGCTTCGTCTCTAAGCCTTTGCATAGCCGGCTTATCATCAGTAAGATCAATGCCATGTTCTTTTTTGAATTCGTCAACAAAATAGTTAATGATTACTCGGTCAAAATCGGCACCCCCTAGATGAGTGTCACCATTGGTTGATTTTACCTCAAATACACCGTCACCTAGTTCCAGGATTGAAACGTCAAAAGTACCACCACCGAGGTCATAAACAGCAATTTTCTCATCAGTTTTAGTGCCTTTGTCCAGACCATAAGCAAGAGCAGCAGCGGTTGGTTCATTTATAATTCTTTTTACTTCTAGCCCGGCGATTTTACCGGCATCCTTGGTTGCCTGCCTCTGACTGTCGTCAAAATATGCCGGAACAGTAATAACAGCCTCGGAAACAGTCTCGCCTAAGAAGCTTTCGGCATCAGACTTTAATTTAGTTAGAATCATGGCACTGATTTCTTCGGGACTATATTCTTTATCCGCCATTTTGACCTTAACCGAGTTACCGCTTTTAACGATTTCATAACCCATTAATTTAAGATCTCGTTGGACTTCTTTATCGTTCCAGTTTCGACCGATTAATCTTTTAACCTCATAAATTGTGTTTTTTGAGTTAGTAACCTGTTGACGCCTGGCAACCTGACCAACTAACCGCTCACCGTTTTTATTAACGGCTACAACTGACGGAGTAGTTCGATTACCCTCGCTGTTTGTTATGATCTCCGGTTTACCGGATTGCATTACAGCCATTGCCGAGTTGGTTGTTCCAAGGTCAATTCCAATTATTTTAGACATATTTTTTCTCCTTAAAATTCATGATTATTATCTTCGATCTTACAAAGTTGAAGATATATACAATTATAATAGATAATTAGCACTCATGTGTCAAGAGTGCTAAATGTTGTTATTGTCTCTTCACTTTTACCATGGCGTGTCTAATAACTTGGTCGTCGATAGTATAACCGGACTGTAGTTCTTCGGTTACGATCTCTTTGTCTCCGGTGTCTCCTTCCATGGAAACAGCTTCATGCAAATTAGGATCAAAATCTTTTCCTACGGTCTCGATTCGTTTAACTCCTAAATTGCTAAGAGTATCTTCGAACTGTTTGACGATACCGTTAATGCCCTTTATATAGGGATCGTCGACAAGTTGTTCGGGTATATGCTTTAGTGATCTTTCAAAATTATCTATGACCGGCAAAAAGCTTTCGACAATCATTGATTTATAATAACCGGCTAATTTAAGTCTCTCTTCTTCACTTCGACGTCTTATATTAATGACATCGGCTCTTTCTCTTTTCAGAGCCTCAGTCAACTGTTCAACTTCGGACTTTAACTGCTGAAGTTTGGATGGTTTGTCGCTCGGTTTATCAGACATATAAACAAATACCCCCTTATAAAAATATTTAAATTATACTTTCTAATTCTCGGCCGGCTCTTGATACTAAGGACATGACTTCTTTGTAGCTCTGCCGGGTAGGACCTAACATGCCGATATAACTACGGTCGGAATATGGGCTTCTAAAACGAGAGATGATTAAACTGCAACCTGCCGTCCTGCCAATTGGATTTTCAGCACCAATGTAAACGCTTAGAGCTTCGTTCGGTGCGGCTTCTTTAATCCATGGCTCAAGATTGTCTAGAAGTCTGGCGACTTGCATAACCTGTTCTGAGTTTATAAATTCCGGTTGCCCAAAGAGGTTGCTGAGACCGCTCATGTACAGTTGATTGCCGATTGTGGCAATCCCGAGATTATGAGTCAGCTCGACCAATGTATCAACGGCGTTCTTGATTGCTCTTTCCGGTGCGCCGCTATGCGATACTCTAGATGCTATAGCCCTTTCGGCTCTTGGTTTATTGAATACTTCTTCAGATCCGCTGAAAGAATTAACATAATAACGGTAACCCTTATCGGTTGGAATTCTACCGGCAGAAGTATGAGGCTGCATAATGTAGCCTTCCATCTCTAAATCGTACATCTCCGATCTAATAGTAGCCGGTGAAACATTGAACACTTTCGCAAGTAAATTGCTGCCGACCGGACTGGCCACTTCAGCATACTGTTCAATGATTGCGTTTAATATTTTTTGTTGTCGCTCCGTCATATAAATAACCAAACTTACAGTCTTAACTGCATCAATTATATTATTTTTAGCACTCCTGTGTCAAGAGTGCTAAATAAACCTATCTAACTGTGTGTCGGTTTAAAAATCGAGCTCTCAGGGTATCAAGCTCTTCTTGTTGGTTTCTGGCATCCCGACTTTGAAGTTCACCGAAACCAATCATACCAAGACCCCCGACGCCAAAGACTGCAGGTGTTTCTAATTGCCCCTTGGCATATAGATAACCGGCTCCAACAAGCATTGTTGCTCCAAGTGCTTTGTATAGAAGAGCACTGTGTCTAGTGGTATTAATTTCTTGGTTTCTCTCTCTGACTTCTTGAGAGAAACTTTTTTGATTTTGATTATTTATGTTTTCTTTCATACCACCACTATACAACATATTTGCTTTTTTTGCAAGTATGATATCAATTTATGGATAAATAATCCTCAGTTTCCAGTATTAACCTGTTTAACATGTCGTTGGAATCACCGTGTTGGATTACCTCCCCCTGCTCCAGATTTAGACGAATATTTTTAGAGGCTAAGTTATGGTTAGTGTTAATTACGATAATTAAGTTTTTGATTGTTCTGGCTGATTTAAAAATTCTAACTGCGGTTATTAGCCTCCTTTTTATTTCTTGCTCGTCAATCGGGTTTCTAAGCTTCAGTCTTTTTATCCAGGTATTAAATGACGGAGGAAGAATTAAATAAACTTTAATCATCTCGTTAATCGATAACACTTTTTCAATACCGCCAATGTCTAAATCGGCAACAGCAGTTTTTTTCAGGCTTCTGGCTTTTTGAAGTTCTCTTAAGCTGACTCCCGAGACTTGCTGATTATGAATTATTTCAGCTTCAAGAAATTGCCCTTTTTTTAATTCGCTTAGGAAGTCTTCTTCATCCCTAAACCAATACTCAACACCGTCTTTCTCCGGAATGCCGTTATTGATTCTTTTTTGACGCGTAGTGTCCGAAACTATGTAGTAATATAAGCCAGATTCAACCAGATCCTTTATTATAGTATTTTTACCCGATGCGCTCGGACCAAAAAAGGCCACAAAATTAATATCTCTTAGTAACTCAACTGCTTCAGGAATCGGCCGATAGTCTTTTAAGACTCGGCTGAACTGATTGAGACGGGAATCGCTTAGCATACTATTCCCTGGACAGCATTACCGTAAAAGCCTCTGCCGGGATGTCGATTCTACCAAAACGTTTCATTCTTTCCTTGCCTTTTTTTTGCTTGGCCAAAACTTTCTTTTTTCTGGAAACATCTCCACCGTAGAGTCCGCTGGTAACATCCTTTCGATAAGCAGACAGGTCCTCGCGGGCAATAAATTTACCGCCAATGGCCGCCTGAAGCGCAACTTGAAAATTTTGCCTGGGTATTACTTGTTTGAGTTTTTCAACTACAACTCGGCCAAGTCTCTGTGCCTCAGTCCTATGGACCATAATTGATAAAGCATCTATCCTGTCACCGGCCACATAAAAATCCAGTCGGACAATATCTTCCTGCCTAAAATCGTCAATCTCGTAGTTGAAAGAACCGTAGCCACTGGTAATACTTTTTAGCGAATCATAGAAATCAGTTAAAAGATTGGCAAGCGGTGCCTGAAAATCTATTATTGCCCGATCCTCCAAGTAGTTTATATTCTTTTGATTGCCTCTGTTTTTTGTAATTAGCTGGATGATGGCACCGACGAATTGATTGGGAGCGATAATCTCTCCCTTAACCCATGGTTCATAAATGGCCGATATCTTGTCATGGTCAGGTAATTCGGCGGCACTCTTAATATTGACAGTGCTGCCATCGGTCAAATCAACCCTGTAATTGGTCGATGGGTTGGTAACTATTAGGCTTAGGCCGTATTCTCTTTCAAATCTCTCTTTAACTATTTCAAGGTGCAAAAGACCTAAAAAACCGATTCTTATTCCAAAACCCAAAACAGGTGAACTTTCCAGGGAATATTGCAATGCCGAATCGCTCAAACTAAGCTTATCGATAGCATCTTTTAGCTCATTATATTTTTCGTTACTTTCTGGAAAAAAGCCGGCATAAACAAAGGGCTTTACTTCGCGGTAGCCACTGAGAGCCTCGCTCGCTGGATTACTAAGCAGGGTGATTGTATCTCCAACTTTAGCCTGTTTAGTTGACTTAAAATTAGTCACAACATAGCCAATTTCTCCGGATTTTAGAATGCCGAGTGGTTGCATATTGGGAGTTAGGGCTCCGGTTTCCAGAGCAATCCCTTCAAATTTCGATCCCATCAATTTAATGTTGTCGGCGGATTTTAAATTACCGTCAAAAACCCTGACATAAAGTACTACCCCTCTGTATTCATCATAGAAGGAATCGAAAACCAAAGCTCTCAGACTGTTTTTGTCAGTTGCTGTGGGCGATGGAATATCTGAGATGATCCGATCCAAAACCTGATCAACATTTTGTCCGGTTTTAGCCGATATCAAAATTACTTCCTCGTTTTTTCCGAGCAAATCAGCAATCTCTTTCTTAACCTTTTCAACATTAGCAGCCGGTAAATCTATCTTATTAATCACCGGGATTATCTTGAGATTTGCCTCCATAGCCAAATAGACATTAGCCAGAGTTTGGGCCTGAATGCCTTGGCTGGCATCAACTACCAATATAGCCCCTTCACAAGCAGCCAAACTTCTTGATACTTCATAGCTGAAATCAGCGTGGCCAGGGGTATCAATTAGATTAAACTCATATCCCTTGTACTGCATCCTGACCGGGGCTAGTTTTATGGTTATTCCTTTTTCTCTTTCCAAGTCCATTTTATCTAAAACCTGGTTTTTCATTTCCCGTTTGGAAATTGTTCCAGTAATTTCCAATAAGCGATCGGCCAGGGTTGATTTACCGTGATCAATATGCGCTATAATGCAAAAATTTCTAATGTTACTTTTGTCCATATATTTTAAAAGTCTAGTTTAATCGGTTTTAGTACTAATTTGTAAACCTTTTTAATAAATGGTCGAACTTCTTCAAGGTCGAAAAATGACGACATTAGAATGTGGACTAAGAATGTTACTCCTGTTATAAAGAATAATTTACCGCCCAGTGTTATTACACCCTTATCGGTTATATTCAATGGGTAGATGGAGACCATGATATAGCCGGCTATAACGCTAAATCCGGTTACTGAAACAATTCTGGCAACACCGTTGAAGAACTCGGAATCAAATATTTTATGATCCCTGATTATCATAATTATTGAAAGGGTTAAGACCTCTAAACTAGCTACTATCGACTGAGCGATTGCCAGTCCGGCTACTCCATACATCGAGCCCTGAGCCAAATAAACAGCCAATCCGATGTTAAGTCCAATTGCAAAAATAGATACAATCAGTGGTGTCTTAGTGTCTTTATGTGAATAAAACCATCTGGAAATAATTGAATAAATGATTCGGGCGAATATGGCAAAAACCAAAAACCCGAAGATTATCGAAATTTGTTGATCACCACTGGTATAGATGAGTCTCGCCAAATATCCCCTACAAAAGTAAGCTACCACACTGACGGGTGCACTAATCCAAATCATGGTTCTTAAGATTTGCTGGAAGTCTTTCCTGAAAAGATCGGGTCTATTTTGCGACAAACGCTTATTTAATTTAGGAAAAGCAGCCGTAGCAATTGACGTGCCGATTAACAGAATCGGCGCCGTGCTTAAGATATAGGCATTGGAATAATTAGATATTGCGCCGGAACCAAGGCCAGAAGCAATATGGGTCTCAACAATGTCTTCCACCTGATCAATTCCTTGATCAAGAGATCGTGGTGGCAGGTTTCTCAATACTTTCTTGAAGTCACTGGAACGCCATATGATTTTGGGGTGCCAAGTAAAATTAGTTTTAAACAATCCGATGATAACTATGATGAGCTGTATTACAGCCCCAATAAAGGCGCCAATGCCAAGGCCGACTAATCCTAAATTATGCCTAAACAAATAAATGCTAGCGATAATCGATAAGTTGTAGAAAATTGGAGCAACGGCATAAAAAAAGAACCGGCCCATAGTCTGTTGGATAGAAGTAAGTATCCCGGAAATCGTAAACAACAATGGGTTGAAGGCCAAAAATCTCATAATTGTGGCGGCCGTGTCTATCTCTTCCGGTGGCAAATGAGGGGAGATCGGA